>JAGBAS010000106.1 GCA_017938885.1 Clostridia bacterium | reverse complement strand
TTATGCCGTGGAATCTCTGAAATGCTTTGGCAAAGCTGTCGGGGCTGTCATAGCCGTATTTCATGGCTATGTCGATAACCCTGACCCCGCCGCCTGCCAGCTCGGCTCCGGCCAGGGTCAGTCGACGCAGACGGATGTATTCCCCCAACGTGTAGCCACATAGGATGCTGAACACCCGTTGGAAATGGTAGCTCGAAGAAAAGCTCTCCGCCGCTACCCTTTCATAGTCGATCTCCTCGGTTAGATGTGCCTCGATGTAGTCAATAGCCTTTTGCATTCCCGTGATCCAGTCCATGCTTCATCCCTCCTGTCTGCCCATATTCTATCACAATACGGCGTAAAAGTCCCGATTTTGCGTGCGGTTCTGTGTCGGTTCTATTATAGCACAAAGTGGGGACGATGTCTATATGAAAATATGCCCCGCGCGGCGGCGGGGCAGGAGGTCACGCGAAGCATTCGGCGTATTTGGGATTTTGGCGGAGTTCTGTGACGAGTTTGTCGGGCAGGATACCGATCTCATCTGTCCAATAATGCTCACCTCTGGGAAAGAATTGGTCACTCGGAACGATTACTTTGGAGACCAGCGGGGCGGAATAGCGGTACTCTCCTTGCGTGCAAGCCTCTTGATACAGCTTATCGTGGGTAAATGCTTTATCAAAATATTCTGTAGCCTTTTGCAGATCGCCGTCGAGTGCCTCGTTTCGAGCTAGATCCAAGTAGAGCCGTCGGATACTCCAATGCTCACGCCCGCAACGGCCGTCATTGAAGATCAGCTCGTACAGCTCGGCTATGGCCAGTACAATGCTTTTACCATACGGGGTCTTATACACGGACATGGATTTAATGGATACGGTAGCATAGGACAGTACCCAGTCCAGCCCGCGTAAGCACGCAATAATGCTTTCTCCTTGAACCCGATCCATTTCTTCGCCCTCGGTGACCCTCGGTAACAGCATTTCCTTGCAGTAAAAGAGGGAGTCCTGCTTATTGACAAGAGATTTAGCCTTTTCAAATTCTCCCATCATAGGGTAGATCAATGCCGCCTTGGTAACGGCTTCCCCGCGACGTTCGGGAGAAATATCCATCTTTAAAAGCTTTTCCAGAACCTGTAAGGCTTCCCGCCAATAGGTGTTTTGGGAGTTGTATTCCAAATTATTGTATATATACCCTGTGTCCTCATCATTTTGACGCAATGCACGACCATGTTTTTGCCAGCCGAGTCTGTGTAGTGCCTCCGCAAACAGGAAAAGGATCTCGGGCTCGTTTGGAAACTCTTCTGACGCCTTGCGGAGAAGCTTCACACATCCCTCGTAGTCCCCGAGACCCCTTCCTAAAATGTTGCCCTGTGTATACATTTGGTGCTTTGCCTCCTCCAAAATCCGCTTGATCCGCTCCTCCCGATCATTCTGATACCCAAACAATTCATCAATAGACACATGAAAGTAATTCGCGATCGCAGGCACGATCTCCATGTCGGGGTAACTGCCCCCCGACTCCCAGCGGGACACGGCCTGATTGGTCACGCCCAGCGCCTCGGCCAAGGCCTCCTGGGTGCGTCCGTCCCGACGGCGCAGCTCCTTGATTTTGGTGCCAATGTTCAGTTGCATATAGGTTCTCCTTGTTCTGTATTCACCGGTGTGATGACAGTATAGCATAGATTCGGGGAAAAATCAATTATCAAATAGTTGTTTGATGTCCAACTGACGGTTGGAATCACGGAAAGAAAAAAGCCGCCGCGCGGTCGGCGGGCGGAAATTTCCAAAAAGGTATTGACAAATGGGGAAAGGTAGGGTATAATAATGACGTAGGGGCTACCGATAGCGGTTGCTTCCTCGTGTACAGTTAAAAGATAACCGTAGTTGTGGAAGACCGGCGGTTATCTTTTTCTATTATTATCGTTGTGACGGTAAAAACAGGATAGGATGAGAAATACCAGGCTGGCGAGCTTGAGAACAAAGTCTACAAGCTCGGGCCATGTGATGTACTGTCCCACTCAATCACCTCCCTTCGTATGAAACGAGGAAGGAAAAAGATTTCAGCTTCCCCGTATGCTACACGGAGGAAGCAGACCGCCATCCGACAGAGTCAGAGTCTGACCGTATCGGGCAGCATCCCTACGGGAGTCCAAAAGGATTCCGCAGGTAGTATAGCACAAAAGTCGGATTCTGTCAATATTTTGGGGAGCGATCCCCAATTTTTTTATTCTCCCTTGACGGCTCCCCCGTTTTATGATACAATAGAACCGATCAAATCCCATCACGGAGGACAAATAAATGCTGAATAGATCCTACGCCGCCTACGCCACCGAAAAAGCCGTCTCCCTCCTGGCCATCGACAGCCCCACGGGCTACACAAAAGCCGCCGCCGAGTGGGTGAGGGCCGAGTTCGCCGCCCTGGGCTATCCCGCCGAGATCACGGTCAAGGGCGGTGTGATGATCGACCTGGGGGGCGAGGACTCCCCAGAGGGCGGTCTGCTCCTGGCCGCTCACGCCGACACCCTGGGCGGTATGGTCGCCGAGATCAAGGGCAACGGACGCCTGCGCCTGACCAATCTGGGGGGCATGAAGGCCGACAACGGCGAGACCGAGAACGTCCGTGTCCACACCCGTAGCGGTCGCGTCATCGAGGGTACCCTCCAGCTCTGCAACGCCTCGGTTCACGTGAACCCCGGCTACAGCTCGACCAACCGCACCTTCGACACCACCGAGGTGGTGCTGGACGAGGACGTAAGCTCTGCCGCCGACACCCGCGCCTTGGGCATCGAGGTGGGGGACATCGTTGCCTTTGAGCCCCGCACCCGGGTCACCGAGTCGGGCTACATCAAGAGCCGTTTTTTGGACGACAAACTCTCGGTGGCCATTCTGCTGGGCTTTGCTAAGTACGTCAAGGATGAAGCTATCACCCTCCCCCGCCGCACCTACGTGCACATCACGGTCTACGAGGAGGTGGGTCACGGCTGCGCGGCCTCCTGCCCTGCCGGGGTCACCGAGGGTATCAGCGTGGACATGGGCTGTGTGGGAAGCGGTCTTTCCTGCACCGAGCGCACTGTCTCCATCTGCGCCAAGGACTCCCACGGCCCCTACTCCTACGAGGTAGTGGGCAAGCTCATCGAGGCCGCCAAGCGTGAATCTGCCGACTATGCCGTGGATATTTACCCCATGTATGGCTCCGACGTGGAGGCCGCCCTTTCGGCGGGCTACGATATCCGCCACGGACTCATCGGCCCCGGGGTGTACGCCAGCCATGGGTATGAGCGGAGCCATGTGGATGGTGTCTGGAATACCATGAAGGTGCTGAAGGGCTACCTGCATATCTGACCCGCCGCCAAAGAGCCGCTTACCCATTCCACCCACAGGAGGCTACCCCCATGAAGCTCGCCACCACCACCGCCGATTTCTCGGCCTACGCCAAGACCCCCGCCGCCGCCCTGGAGCTGTGCGGGAAAAGTCCCTTCCGCTACATCGACCTGAACCTCCCCCACCGCTACATGGGGGAGGACTGGGAGCGGATCACCCATGAGGCGGGAGAGACCGCCGCGCGGCTGGGCATGACCCTCATCCAAGCTCACGGGGGAGACTTCCTTTCGGGCGGTGACCCAAACCCCCGCATCCCCGAGCTGACCCGCGCCATCCGCACCTGCGGTAAGCTGGGGATCCCTCAGATCGTCATCCACGCCCAATGGGATTTCGCGGTGCCCTATCCCACGGGGATGGAGCGGTTCTTTACCTATAACAAGGGCCTCTACGAGCTTCTGTTTCCCGTGATGGAGGAGACGGGGGTCAAGGTCTTGATCGAGAACTCCTGCGAGGCCAACATGGGCCCCGCCTGCTACTTCATGACGGGACGGGAGATGGTAGACTTTCTGGACTTCGTCGGCCATCCCCTCCTGGGTGCTGTCTGGGATACGGGTCACGCCAACTGTCGCGGGAATCGCCAGTACGAGGATCTCACCGCCCTGCGCGGCCGCCTGGACGGAGTCCACATCCACGACAACGATGGCCGCTGTGACGGTCACACCGCCCCCTTTATGGGAATCCTGGACTGGGACAGCATCCTGCGGGGGCTGGTGGACAGCGGCTACAGGGGCTATTTCACCTTTGAATGCGACAATTTCCCCATGCGGGGCGGCGGGTGGCCCTACCTGCGCCGCAACGATGAGCCCGAGACGGCGCGGTTGCAGGATCCCTCTCTGGAGCTGAAGCTCTTGGCGGAGAATTACCTGTATGAGACGGGGAAGTACCTGCTGTCCCAATACGGGGCGTTTGAAGCCTGATTTGAACACGGAAAAAGGTGAATATATACAATAATATTCACAAATTTATGCATAACCGTCCCCGAAAACCGCATAAACCCCCAAACACGGGGAATTATTATGCAATCTGCTCAAAACATCAATCCAATTATTTACAAATTACACACATTTCACTATTGACAAAACCCTAACAAACTGGTATAATAGTCGCATATTTCATTTTTGACCGCATGAATATTCAAGGTTCATGCAAAACGGAGGCACACCATGATCAACAAGGAAAACATCAAGAAAGTCGTTCTCGCCTACTCGGGCGGTCTGGATACGTCCATCATCATTCCGTGGCTGAAGGAAAACTACAACAACTGCGAGGTCATCGCGGTCTCGGGTAACGTGGGTCAGGCCGACGAGCTGGAGGGCCTGGAGGAAAAGGCTCTCAAGACCGGCGCGTCCAAGCTCTACGTCCTGGACCTCACCGAGGAGTACGTGGACGAGTACATCATCCCCTGCATGAAGGCAGGCGCTATCTATGAGGAGTACCTGCTGGGTACCTCCCATGCCCGTCCCTGCATCGCCAAGGGCCTGGCCGAGATCGCCATCAAGGAGGGCGCTGACGCCATCTGCCACGGCTGTACCGGTAAGGGCAACGATCAGGTCCGCTTCGAGCTGACCCTCAAGCACTTCTGCCCCGATATGCCCATCATCGCTCCCTGGAGAGAGTGGGATATCAAGTCCCGCGAGGAGGAGATCGACTACGCCGAGGCCCACAACATTCCTCTGAAGATCAACCGCGAGACCAACTACTCCAAGGATAAGAACCTCTGGCACCTGTCCCACGAAGGACTGGACCTGGAGGACACCGGCAACGAGCCGCAGTACGAGAAGCCCGGCTTCCTGGAGATGGGCGTTTCCCCCATCCAGGCTCCCGACGTTCCCACCTACATCGAGCTGGAGTTTGACAAGGGTGTTCCCGTGGCTCTGGACGGCAAGAAGATGTCCGCCAAGGATATCATCCTGGCCCTCAACGAGCTGGGCGGCAAGAACGGTATCGGTCTGCTGGATATCGTGGAGAACCGTCTGGTCGGCATG
>JAGBAS010000105.1 GCA_017938885.1 Clostridia bacterium | reverse complement strand
TACAAGATACACGATACGAGACAAGCGGTTACCTCTTGATTATACCAGGCCCCGGGGGTATGTGTCAAGTGTTATCAAAACAAAAACGCCATGGGTTACATGGCGTTTCTATGTAGCGGAAGACCCCGCCCTATGATGTATGCGTAAGACGTTGTCATCCGCTATATCTTGTATCTTGTATCTCGTATCTTGTATCTCCGTATCTCTTTTTAGGCCTTCATGACCGCCAGCCCGCACCAATCGTTGTCGGTGAGGCACTCCACGATCTTGAAGCCGTTTCGCTCAAAGCAGGCGATCACGTCGTCGCACCGCTCGGCGATGATGCCCGAGGCCAACAGGACGGCGTCGTCCTTCATATATTTGCCCACGTCGGGGGTCATGCGGATGATGATATCGGCCACAATGTTGGCGCAGACCAGATCGTACTGCCCGCCCTCCAGAGAGACCTGCTTCAAGAGATCCGACTGGTCGCAGGTGACGTTCTCGAGCCCGCTGTCCTTGATGTTCTCCCGGGCCACGCGGACGGCGGTGGGGTCAATATCGTAGGCGCGGCAGAGCTCGGCGCCCAGGCGGGAGGCGCAGATGGCCAGAATACCCGTGCCCGTGCCCACGTCCAGCATCCGCTGGCCTGCCTTGGTGTACTTCTCCAGCAGACGGATCACCAGGCGGGTGGTCTCGTGGGTACCCGTACCGAAGGCCATACCGGGATCCATGCGGATGACGATTTCACCCTCAGCAGGGGAATACCGCTCCCAGGCGGGGCAGATGACGATCTTTTCCCCGATCTTGATGGGCTTGTAGTACTGCTTCCAGGAGTTGGCCCAGTCCTCCTCGTTGACACCCACCAGCTCCACCTCGGCGTGGAGGTCCAGCTCACCGCAACGCTGGCGGATGTAGGCCAGATCGTCCATGTAGGAGCGGTCGGAGGGGATGAAGACAGACACGGAGGCGATATCTTTGTTGGCACCCAGGATCTTCTCGTCGATGAGATCGCCGTAGCAGGTCTTGAGGTTGGTGTCGATGTCGCTGTAGTCCTCGATCATGAGGTTGTTGTTAATCATACTCATGACGGCCACCAGGGTGTCCAGCTCGCGGAGAGGGACTGTTACCTTGACCTGAGTCCAGATCTGGACCTCGCCGTAGTCCTCGCAGACATAGTCCTCGTCGATGATTTTTTCCATATCGGTCATGCCTTACTTCTCCTTTTTCTTAAAGCTCTTAGCAAACTTGCCCTTCTTGGTATAATTCTTTTCCCCGCAGGCCTCGGCGAACTCCCGCATGGCATCCTTCTGCTTCTCAGAGAGCCCTCTGGGGATCTCCACGTTCACAGTACAGATCAGATCACCCCGACGGCCATTCGTATTGTTGACGTAGGGAATACCCTTGCCCCGCAGGGTGAAGGTGGTACCGGGCTGGGTACCCTCCTCGATCTTGTACTTGACGGTACCCTCCAGGGTGGGGACGTCGATCTCGGCGCCCAGAGTGGCCTCGGTGACGGTGATGGGAACCTCACAGTAGATGTTCACGCCGTCCCGCTCGAAGATGCTGTGGGAGCGCACCATCACCTCAATGATGAGGTCTCCCGCAGGACCGCCGTTCTTACCCTCACAGCCCTGACCCCGCAGAGCGATGCGCTCGCCGTTGTCAATACCGGCGGGGATGGTGACGGTCAGCTTGCGGTTCTCCCGCTCCAGCCCCATTCCACGGCACTTCTGGCAAGGGGACTTGATATATTTACCCGTCCCTCGGCACTTTTCGCAGGCGGTCTTGGTCTGGAAGGTCATACCGCCCATGCGCTGGTTCACCACCCGCTCGCCGCGGCCGCGGCAGTCGGGACAGGTCTCAGCGCTCGTACCCGCCTCAGCTCCCGTACCGTTACAGGCGGGACACTTGTGGAGACGGTTGTAGCTCACGTCTTTTTTGCAACCGAAGGCGGCTTCCTCAAAGGTCAAAGTCACCCGCGCGCCCACATCGTCGCCCCGCTGAGGGCCGTTTCTGCGCTGGGTGGAGCCGCCGCCGAAGGCCCCTCCGAAGATACTGCCGAAAATATCCCCCAGATCCCCGAAGTCGCCGAATCCGCCGCCGAATCCGCCGCCATAGCCGCCGCCCGCACCCGCAGTAGGGTCAAAGGCTGCGTGGCCAAACTGGTCGTACTTGGCCTTTTTTTCGGCATCCGACAGGACCGAGTAAGCCTCGTTGACCTCCTTGAAGCTCTTCTCGGCCTCGGCATCACCGGGGTTCAGGTCGGGGTGGTATTTCTTAGCCAACTGACGGTACGCCCGCTTGATGGCGTCGGCGTCGGCGGATTTATCGAGGCCCAGTACCTCGTAGTAGTCTCTTTGTGCCATGTGTATGTTCCTTTCAATGGTGGAAAATTCGTAATGCGTAATGAAAATTCAAAATGGAAGGTGCAAAAGGGAGTTTCAAAAAAGTGTTTTGTATAGGGGAAAGCAGATCATTTCCCTCCGGGAAATGTCCATTTATCGGCTACTCATCCGTCGGCTTCGCCGACACCTTCCCTCAAAAGGGAAGGCTCACGAGGAAACCCAACTCCCCGCTAAACCCCAATTTTGCATTTTGCATTTTGAATTTTGCATTCAAAAACACCTTTGCGGGAAAGGACATTTTTCGTCCTTTCCCGCCATATTCGGTTGCTCTCGCCCCTCGGCGGGGCAGGGAATTACTTGTTGGTATTGTCCTCGTAGGAAGCATCGTAGTAGGTGCCGCTGCCTCCGCCGTTACCACCCATGTTGGGATCATAGCCGCCGCCCATGTTGGGGTCGCCCTGGGGGTTGGCCTGGGCGTAGAGCTTCTCGGAGAGCTTGTAGAAGGCCTTTTCCAGAGCTTCGGTGTCGGCCTTGATGTCCTCGGTGTTGCCGCCGGCGACGGTGGACTTCAGCTTCTCGATGGCGGCTTTGACGTCAGCCTTCTCGTCCTCGGAGACCTTGTCGCCCAGATCGTTCAGAGTCTTCTCGGACTGGAAGATCATGGAGTCGGCACGGTTCTTGGTTTCAACGGCCTCCTTGGCCTTCTTGTCTTCCTCAGCGAACTTCTCAGCATCCTTGATGGCCTTGTCGATGTCGGCCTGGCTCATGTTGGAGGAGGAGGTGATGGTGATGTGCTGCTCCTTACCGGTGCCCTTGTCACAGGCGGT
>JAGBAS010000104.1 GCA_017938885.1 Clostridia bacterium | reverse complement strand
CGTAAAACCCTTGATACGCCAAGAGAAATTATACCCGATACCAAACCGTAATTCACTCTCCTCATCCACCGCTCCGCGGTCCCCCGCATCCGCTTGCGGATGGCACCGCATGGGGAAGGCAAGTGACGAGGAAACCCACCGATAAACCCCAATTTACATACAACTAACCTTCAGCTCCCCGTCCTTCACATGAACAAGGATCTGGCT
The DNA here is from genome assembly GCA_017938885.1 of Clostridia bacterium. Taxonomy (GTDB): domain Bacteria; phylum Bacillota; class Clostridia; order Oscillospirales; family CAG-272; genus CAMEON01. The sequence goes on along the minus strand of JAGBAS010000104.1, from coordinate 16,602 downwards.
CAAACTGTGGGTATAATCCGCGATGACCGCCTCGGCGATGGCGTCCTCCACGTTGCGCTGGATGAAGCGGCGCATATTGCGGGCGCCGAACTTGGCAGAGAAGGACTTCTCGGCAATGAGGGCGGCGGCGGCATCGGTGTATTTCAGGGTGAGGGACTTCTCGGCCAGGGCGTCGGTCAGCTCGCCCAGCATGATGCGGACGATGCGGGTGAAGTCTTCCTTGTCCAGGGCGCGGAAGGTGACGATCTCGTCCACGCGGTTGATGAACTCGGGGCGCAGGAAGGCGGAGAGGGCCTTCATGGTGGCATCCTCCGCCATGTCCTCGGAGCCGCCGAAGCCGATGGAGGCGGTCTGGCGGTCGGAGCCTGCGTTGGTGGTCATGACGATGACGGTGTTCTCAAAGTTCACGGTCTTGCCGTGGGCGTCGGTGAGGCGGCCGTCGTCCAGGATCTGGAGCAGGATATTCAGCACGTCGGGGTGGGCCTTCTCGATCTCGTCGAACAGGACCACCGAGTAGGGCTTGCGGCGGATCTTCTCGGTGAGCTGGCCCGCGTCGTCGTAGCCTACGTAGCCGGGAGGCGAGCCGATGATGCGGGAGACGGATTCCTTCTCCATGAACTCCGACATATCCAGGCGGATGAGGGTCTCGGGGGAATGGAAGAGGTCGTTGGCAAGAGTCTTGACCAGCTCGGTCTTACCCACGCCCGTGGGGCCCGCGAAGATGAAGGACACGGGCTTGCGCTTGGCGGACACACCCGCGCGGTTGCGCTTAACGGCGCGGGCCACGGCGTTGACCGCCTTGTCCTGGCCCACGATATGCTCCTTCAGGCGGGCCTCCAGCTTATCCACCTGCTCGAACTCGTTTTCGGTGATGGTGGTGGCGGGGATGCCCGTCCAGACCTCGATGACCGAGGCCAGCTCGGCGGCGGTGAGGGTGATGCTCTCGCAGTCGGGCTCCAGCTCGGAGAGGCGGGCCGAGAGCTTCAGCTCCTCGGCTTTGATGCCTGCCAGCTCCTCGTACTTTCTCTGCATGGCCTTCTCGTCTCCGTCGGGAGTCTCCTGGGTCTCCAGGGTCTCGCGGCGGGTCTTGATCTCCAGGAGGCGGTCGCGAATCTCGTAGGTCTCGTTGAGGGAGCCGCTGGAGAGAGAGAGGTGGGCGGCGGCCTCGTCCAAAAGGTCGATGGCCTTATCGGGAAGGTAGCGGTCGGTGATGTACCGCTCGGACATGGTGACGGCTTTCACCAGCACGCCGTCGGGGATGCGGATGTTGTGGTACTCCTCGTAGTAGTGCTTGATGCCCTTCAGCATCTCCACCGACTCGGCAATGGAGGGCTCCTCCACCATGACGGGCTGGAAGCGGCGCTCCAGGGCGGTGTCCTTCTCGATGTACTTGCGGTACTCGGTCAGGGTCGTGGCACCGATGATCTGCACCTCGCCGCGGGAGAGGGCGGGCTTGAGGATATTGGCGGCGTTGACGGAGCCCTCGGCCTCGCCGGTGCCCACGATGTTGTGGACTTCATCAATCACGAGGATGATGTTGCCCTCGGACTGGACCTCGCCGAGAAGCCCCAGGATACGGGACTCGAACTGGCCTCGGAACTGGGTGCCCGCCACCAGAGCGGTGAGGTCTACCAGGTAGATCTCCTTAGTCCTCAGCTTGTATGGGACGTCGCCCTTGGCCACGCGGATGGCCAGGGCCTCGGCAATGGCGGTCTTGCCCACGCCGGGCTCACCGATCAGGCAGGGGTTGGTCTTCTGGCGGCGGCAGAGGATCTGGGTGACGCGGGCCAGCTCACGCTCACGGCCCACGATGCGGTCCAGCTTGCCTCTGCGGGCGGCCTCGGTGAGGTTGCGGCAGTAGGTGGTGAGGTACTTCAGCTCCTTGCCGCTCTTGCTGCGGGACTGATTCTGACCGCCGTTTCGCTTTTGGTGATTGCCATTGGGATTCTGAGGGGCGGGGTGGTTCTCACCGTTCTTCTTCAGCTCACCGAACATGGCGGCCAGGCTCTTGCCCAGATTCTCCATGCCCTGGGGCATACCCTCCCCGTCCTCACCGAAGAGACTGGGCATATCAATGGCGGGGGCGCCGCCGTCCTCCACGCCGTCCGACTCCGAGGGGGCGGCCATCATCTCGTTCATGCTGTCTTCCATGGAGGCGATCTGGTCAGGGGTGATCCCCATCTGACCCGCGATGCCGTCCAGCATATTGTTGACGGGCAGGCCCACCTCTTTAGCACAACGCATACAGAGACCCTCCGAGGTTCTCTGTCCGTTTTCCATTTTCGTAATGAATACCACAGCGATGCGCTTGTGGCATCTGGCGCACATGACCATATATTTCACTTGTTGGGGTATCCCAACGGACTCCTTTGCTTGGGGTAGAGGACTAAAAATTATTCCAGGATATATCATACCACTTTTCGGGGAGATTGTCAAGGGGGGCGGGGTGAAGGGAATGTGAAAGGCGGTGAAATCGTGGTGTTCGATGGCTACCTGCGAATGCTTCCCTGCCGCACGAAAAGCCCCCCGCGCGAGGGCGGGGGGCTTGGGGTATTCTGCTTATTCCTTGCGCTTAATGAGTGCCGCGCCTGCGAGGGCGATCAGCATCAAGAGGCCGCAGGAGAGGATGGAGCCGCTACAGCCGACCGTTATTGTGGGGGTGGTCGAAAGCTCTTCTGCGGTGGGTTCCTCGGTGGTCGCGGAATCATCGGAGGGAGCCTCGGTGGGTGCTTCGGTCACGGGGTCTGTTTCGGGTTCGGATTCAGGCTCGGTGATAGGATCGGTCTCGGGTTCCGTTTCGGGTTCGGTTTCGGATTCCGTTTCGGGTTCCGTCTCGGGCTCTGTCTCTTCGGGAAGTGCGGGGATGGTTTCTTCGTTGAGAACCTTATTGCAGACCGTGCAGGACTGTTGGCAATGACCCTCAACACCGACCGCAGGCTCTATGTCGGTGATCCAGTCGCCGGGGGTGTGGCCAGTGGCGGGGGTTTCGCTATCCGTATAGCTCTCACCACAACGAGAACAGTTGTGAATCACATAGCCTGATTTTGTACAAGATGGCTGTACAACTTCGGATATATAAATATGTCCTTTTTCTGCAATGATTGCACCACAGACAGTACATACTTGGTCTTTCGTGCAAGTCGCTGGGGAGTCTGCTGTATGCTCAGCGTGAAATTCCAAAATACTTAATAGATTCTCATTCGATGACGCAACAATAACATCCTTGCTCCACTTTTCAAATGATCCTAAATAAATAGCTTGTTTTAGTCCTTTACAACCACTAAATGCACCGTAATCAATATTGGTCACACTGTTTGGAATCATAATAAAGGTCAAATACGAACAAGCTGCAAATGCCCCGCTTCCAATATTGGTCACACTACCGGGTATGACAAAACTACTAATGCCTTCACATGCGAAAAAAGTATAATACCCAATATCAGTTACACCAAACGGGATATTTACACTTTTCAGACTAGAGCAATTATAAAATGCAGAATTTCCAATACTGGTTACACTATTGGGAATAATTATATTTGTGAGGTTTTTACAATTGTAAAAAGCCTTATCCCCAATACTCGTCATCCCATCGGGAATAACAATACTTCGTAGGCTCCAACACCCACTAAAAGCTGAGCCTCCAATTTTGGTTACACTTCCGTCTGCAGGAATTACACTATTGTTGCACCCTCTAATTAAGGTTTTTGTTTTGGTATCAATTAAGCAGTTTTCAATACTGTAATAGAACAGATTCCCTTCTTGAACAACAATGCTTTGTAAAAAACCACAATTTTCAAAAGCACCTTCTCCAATGTCTGTTACGCTATTTGGAATAATAATACTTGTTAGATCCTCACAATCGAAAAAAGCATAATTACCGATACTAATTATACTATTTGACATAGCAATTCTTTCCAAGTTTTTACAACCTGAAAATGCTTGTTCTCCAATATGTGTCACACTATTTCCAATGTTAACATATGACAAATTCTCGCATGAACTAAATACATTATCACCAAGAAATTTCACGTTATGCGGAATAGTGATACGAGTAAGCCTATCACATCCATAAAAAGCTGAATTACCAATGTGAGTTAAACCTTCTGGGAAAACAACGGAATCAGCATATAACTCTTCGCATCCTCTAAACGCATTATTTCCAATACTCACCAGATTATCGCCAAAATCAATTGAAACGAGACGCTCACAACCACAAAAAGCTGAATCACCAATACTAATCACACTATCACCAATAGTTACATCATAAAGAAACTCGCATGATTCAAAGGCAGAGTTGGCAATACCGACTGCATTCGAACGTATAGTCACCGAATTAATAGATTTATCACAGCCTACTACCCATTTATCGACATAATGAACCCCATCTTCTATCTGAACTAGTCGTTCACATCCAGAAAAGGCATTCCTACCAATGCTAGACAAACTATCCGGGAGATTAAAATCAGTCAGACTTCTACAACTGCTAAATGCGCCATTACCAATAATTGTCAAATTGTTAGGAATTGTGATGTTTCTCAAATTATAGCACGAATAAAACGAAGTATCACCGATACTAGTTACACTATTGGGTATGCGGACACCTATTAAATCGGAACAATACTCGAATGCGCTATCTGCTATACCAACCGTATTACGACGCAATGATACAGTTGTTTCTGACCTATCAAAGCTAACCGCCCATTTATCGATATAACTCACCCCATTTTCCTTTTGAAAAAGTTGTTTACATCCATAGAAAGCTCCGCTTTCTATGCTATTAACACTGTTCGGGATGACTATGCTTGTTAAATTGACGCAGTTATAAAAAGCGCCACTTTTTATACTTGTTACCTTATCGCCTTCTGGAGACACCTCCGGGATAAATATTTCTGTTTCAGTACAAGATCCAATGCTTACGGAGCAGGTGCCATCCCCATTAGAGGTAAACTCCAACCCCTCCGAATAGGTCACGTCCTCCGCTCCCACGCAGATCGCCATCAGGACAATCAGGCAGACCATCATGACCAGACCCAGCAGGAGCCGTTTTGCTGTTGATTTCATACAAATTTTCTTCCTTTTATTTGTACAAGATTTGGAAATAAACTCCAAGTTTATTGTATACCTTTTCACCGATATATTTGTTAACAAAAAAAAAAAAAAACAGTAACAATTTTGTAACATTTAAGTTTTCCGACACACCTCGCCGCGTTCCAATTTTTTCTTGACAATACTCCACCTTTGTAGTATAATATAATAGAGTATAATTCCCCGCCCGCTTCCCCGGGCAGAAAGGACCACCATATGACCTACGTCGTCTCCAACCTCCACGGCCACTACGAGGAGTACAAGACCCTCCTTTCCACCATCAAATTCAACGCCGACCGCGACGTTCTCTACGTTCTGGGCGATACCGTTGACTACGGCCCCGATCCCATGGGGCTTGTGGAGGACATGAGCTACCGCCTCAACGTCTACCCCATCGCGGGTGAGCACGATTTCACCGCTGTCAAGATGCTGGCGGGCTACGAGAAGATGCAGGCCGCCATGGCGAAAGGACAGGCTCCCGACAAGGAGTTTGTCAGCGAGATGACCGCCTGGGTGCAGGACGGGGGCGAGCCCACCTTGTCGGGCTACCGCGCTCTGGACAAGGATATGCAGGAGGGTGTCATCGACTATCTTTCCGATATGCCTCTGTATGAGGAGGTCACAGTAAACGGCCGCGACTATCTCTTGATCCATCAGGGCATCTACGACTTCACCCCCGACGTGGAGCTGGACTGGCTGGAGCCCGAGGACTTTTTCTCAGAGTCCCTCGACCCCACCGCCAAATATTTCGAGGACAAGACCATCATCGTGGGGCACACCCCCACCACCGAATCGGACGGCGGTGCCGACCGCATCTTCTACGGCAACGGCACCATCTTCATCGACTGCGGTCTGGGCCGAGGCGGCCGTCTGGGTTGTCTGCGTCTGGAGGACGGTAAGGAGTTCTATGTCTAAGCAGAGAATCGACCGCCGCACGGACAGGCCCGAGGTGGTGACGGTCACCATACAGGATCTGAATAATCTCGGTTGCGGCGTGGGGAGGCTCCCCGCCGAAAACAGCCCTGCGGAGGAAAATGCCGCGGGGCTTGTGGTGTTTGTCAAGGGCACCGTCACGGGGGACGTAGTGAGGGCCCAGATCATCAAGCGCACCAAGTCCTTCTGCGTGGGCAAGCTCCTGGAGATCGTGACCCCCTCGCCGATGCGGGCAACCGAAGCGTTCTGTACCGCACCCGAGGCCTGCGGTGGGTGCGTGTACCGCCACCTAAAGTATGAAGACGAGCTCACTTCCAAGCATTCCCGCGTGGAGAAGTCCTTCCGCCAAGCGGGGCTTTCGGACGTAGTCATCCGTCCCGTGCTGACCGTCAAGCGGGACGGCGAGCACGTGACCCGTGGCTACCGCAACAAGGGGATGTACCCCGTCCGTCAGGGCAAGAACGGCATGGAGGCGGGCTTCTACGCCGCCAAGACCCACAAGGTGATCCCCTGCTTTGACTGCGCCCTCCAGCCCGATGCCTTCGGAGAGCTGGTGCGACAGGTGTGCAAGCTGTGCGACAAGTACCGCGTGACGGCTTATGACGAAGAAACGGGAAAGGGCACTCTGCGCCATATCTACCTGCGGTGCGCCGCCGACGGGTCGACGCTCTTGACGCTGGTCATCAACGATACCAAGCTCCCGAAGCCTGCCGCCGAGGGGCTGGTGCACGAGCTGGTGGGACGGTTTCCCAAGCTGTGCGGGATCCTGCTCAACGTCAACCGCGAGAACACCAACGTGGTGCTGGGTGACAGGTTCGTGACCCTGTGGGGCAAGGACTATCTGGAGGATACTCTCTGCGGCAAGCGGCTCCGTTTGTCGGCAGGGTCCTTCTACCAGGTCAATCACGATGCCGCTGAATTACTCTACAACACCGCTGCCAACATGGCGGGGCTGACGGGGAGTGAGCATCTTCTCGACCTCTACTGCGGCGCGGGGAGCATCGGGCTTTCCATGGCCGACCGGGTGGCCGACGTAACGGGGATCGAGATCATCCCCGAGGCGGTGGAGTGCGCCCGTGTCAACGCTCGCCTCAACGGGCTGGACGAGACCCGCGCGCGGTTCTTCTGTGGGGACGCTTCGGACGCGCACAGATTTCTGGCCGCCGCCGAGGAAAACGGTGCGCCCGCGCCCGACCTGGCGGTGATTGACCCGCCCCGCAAGGGCACGACACGGGAGCTGATCCAAGAGATCGCGGCGCGGGGGATCCGGCGGGTGGTGTATATCTCCTGCGAACCCGAGACCCTGGGACGGGATTGCGCGGTGTTCAGAGAGTTTGGGTACGAGATCGGGGAGGTGCAGCCGGTGGATCTGTTCCCGAGGACGGGGCACGTCGAGAGTGTCGTTTGTCTGACGAGAAAATGAAAAGAGAATCGCTATGGGATTCCTTGGCCTTCTTAGAAAAAAAGAGAAACAGAAATACATTGTTGATAAAACTCAGGTCGACAAGGCGTATATTGAAAGTCGGTTTCAATTCTTAATTGACAGTGGTTACAAATATAAATATTATCAAAAGTATTCCGAAAGAGAATTCATTTACACCTTAAATGATTGCCGAGTGGAAGTGTTTTTAGATGGATACGTATTTGATTGTGTAATACAAACAAAGGATTTTACAAGAGCAAATATCACCCAAAATCCGCTTGTAGATTCATATTTTAAAGAACGCTTTTTTAGAGCAATAAATTTGGAACGAATTGATATGGTAGTCAATCTGTTACACGAAAATGCAGATGCGTTTTTGCTAAAGTGAGACTTTTTGCTCTTTCAACCCCCATTTTTTGACCATTTTGAGACCTTTTGGAGTCTTGACACACGTCGAGAGTGTCGTTTGCCTCACGAGGAAATAACAATAAACCCCCGCCCTACAAAGAATCGGCTCTTAGAATCAAAAAGTGCCCCGAATTCGAGTTGGGACAAATGTTACTTTTGAGCCGAACCCGAAAGTGCAGTTTACAGAAGTACGGTAAAACATATCGCAAGGAGCAAAAATGACAACAAAAAAATATGTTTTAACTCTCATAGTGTTTTTCCTTCTTCTTGTGGCTGCCCCGGCATTATTCTTTTGGGGACTATCGCTCAAGGAAGATTCAACCATTTCTTATTATGTGTTTGCAACAGTTGCTTGTGTTAGCTTGATCTCAGCAATCACTTTCATTGCATTAAATCACAAAAAGCTCGTTGCTTACGATTCTGTCAAAATTAAAAACAAGATACAAAACTTAGATTTTTCTGCTATTGAATATTCTGTAACCGCAAATGAACTTTGTGAAAAGCTCAAAACCCGTGGATATGCAAAAACAGCAGAAAATTTTTTTCATAGGAAAATTGAGGATGATGTCGGTGACGGTGGAATTGCTGTTAGTCATTATTATGTCGCATTGTTGCAAATAAACATGACAGTAGATATTGCAACGCTTTTGGAGCAATTCAGCAAAGGTATGACAACCTACAATATAGGATATATTTTCGTCAAAGAAAACATCGACCACAATCTTGATATGCTGAAAAACTATATTAAGGAAACTGTTGTTGATGTTGAAACTCACCGATACAGATACAACAAGTTTTTTACACCGATTGTTATAACCGATGAAAAAATATATTACTTAAAAGCGGGTTCTTTTATAAGCGAATACAAACACGGGGTGGTAGAAGGACTGCGTGTTTTGGGCTGTGATGGTTGATTCATATACCTTTTGTCGTTACCTCCCCCCGTTTTTGACACAAAAATATACCTTTTGTACTCTTGACCCATGTCGAAAATATCGTGCACCTGTCCAAAAACGTATAACAGCCCCGCAGGGCAGGGATGCTGCCGTATTTCAAATTCCAAAGGAGTCTGCCATCCATGAAGAAGTTTCTCTCGGTCATTCTCATCATACTTTCGGCTGTGAGCTTGATCGCCGGCTTTGTTACGGTCGTGGCCGTAAGCGGCCGCTATCCCGCTTCATCCTCCGCAGAGGCCCTGTACCACACGGCGCGCTTCAGCTGGATCGTCTTTGTGTTCATGCTGATCCCTCTGGGCTGTCTGGTCTTTGGGGTCGGATGCAGGCAAAAGAAAAACCTCGTCGTCGGCATCGTGTTCTCTGCGCTTTTTCTGATCTATGGCGGGCTTTTGTCGGCGGCGCTCATTCAATTCTCCATGGATCCCGCGTATCTGGACGAATTGGAGGCTGAGTTGGATATCGGGCTTCCCGATGGTATGACGGTCGTCACCCAGGATTGGACCGGCGGAACCCAGACCTCATCGGATGATTATTGGCTTCGCTATGATTCCGTCGCGCGGTTCCAAAGCCCTTCCGACGCGGATGCCTTCATCCAAGGAATGGACGCCGAAAAATGGCTGACCGTCAAGGACTCCCTCGCGGGAAGCATTCCCACCGTTACGGGTATACTCACCGACAATTGTGAATATTTCCTGCTGTACTGCTATGAAACCCATGCCTGGAACGAGGCGGTATCCGTGGGGCCATACAGGTACGTTTATATGGCGTTGGACACGGAGGAGGGCGTTCTGTTCATAACCGAGTTTACACGGAAATAACGGAAAAGTCCGCCTTGACCCGTACTGCCCGCATAGCCAAATAAAAACAGAACCGATTCGCGGGGATGATCCCTGAGAATCGGTTCTGTTTTTGGTAAGGCCTGGAGCTCGAATTGGTTCTTACAGCTTATCGGATCTGCACGAAGCCCAGCTTCTTCTGCACCTTGGACAGGGTTCTGCGGGCCACGTAGGAGGCCTCCTCGGCGCCCTTCTTCATCTGGGCCTCCAGCTGGGCCTTGTCGGACATGAAGCACTTGAACTTCTCCTGGACGGGTGCCAGGGCGTCGGCGCAGACCTCGCCCACGGCCATCTTGAAGTCGCCGTAGCCCTTCCCCTCGAACTCACGCTCGATCTCGTCGAAGGTCTTGCCCGTGAAGACCGAGTAGATGGTCATGAGGTTGTTGATGCCGTCCTTGCCCTCGGCGTACTTCACGCAGGTGTCGGAGTCGGTGACGGCGCGCTTGAACTTGCGGATGATGGTGTCGCGGTCGTCCAGGATGTAGACCACGGCGTTGGTGTTCTCGTCGGACTTGCTCATCTTCTTGGTGGGGTCAGCCAGAGACATGATCTTGGCGCCGCTCTTGGCCATGATGGGCTCGGGGATGGTGAAGGTGTCGGGGTAGAGCTGGTTGAAGCGGGTGGCGATGTCGCGGCACAGCTCCACGTGCTGCTTCTGGTCGATGCCCACGGGCACCACGTCGGTCTGGTAGAGCAGGATGTCGGCGGCCATCAGGACAGGGTAGGTGAACAGGCCCGCGTTGATGTTGTCGGCGTGCTTCTGGGATTTATCCTTGAACTGGGTCATGCGGGACAGCTCGCCGAAGCCCGTGAAGCAGTTGAGCAGCCAGGCCAGCTCGGCGTGCTCCTTGACATGGGACTGGACGTAGAGGGTGTTCTTCTCGGGATCCAGACCGCAGGCCATGTAGAGGGCCAGGGTCTCGTAGGTGCGGCGGCGGAGGTCGGCGGGGACCTGACGGACGGTGATGGCGTGCTCGTCCACCACGCAGTAGAAGCACTTGTACTTCTCGGTGTAGGCGGAGAAATTCTTCAGGGCGCCAAGGTAGTTACCAATGGTCAGGTTTCCGCTGGGCTGAACGCCGGAGAAGGAAACGGGGGTATTCTGGAACATGGGGTTATCCTCACTTTCGATTCATGTTACGATTTTGGTAGGGGCGCACCTATGTGTGCGCCCGTTTACAACAGGCTTATATCGGGCGCACACGCAGGTGCGCCCCTACCGTGGGAAATAAAAATCCCCGACAGAGGGATAAACTCTGTCGGGGACGAATTTTTGCTTAAAATCCGCGGTACCACCCACGATTGAGGGAAACACCTTTGGTCCTTCCCTCCTCTTTACGCGGTAACGGCGCGCGCCGTCAGATACTACCCCGAACGGCGATTTCTCACGGTGTTCGGCTCGGTCTGCCCTCGGAAGTCCATTCGCGCAGGCTCCGTCCCGCCTTCACAGCATCGGCGGGTCTCTGGAACGGGGTGGGTGCGGTACTCTTCTTCGTCTTTGGTTTATGATGGTATATCATAGCACAGATCTCTTATTTTGTCAAGGGGTTTTGGAATTTTTTCGCGGAAAACTCACTGCAATTCCGCGTTGTCGGAATCGTCTCTGTCACCCCGCCTCGGTCATATACTCCTAGGGGGTCCCGGGCTGATCGGGTCCCTTTTCCATGGGGGCAAGCAGCTCCCGATCATCTGTCATGCGGTACAGGGTGTACTCTCTCCCATGGTAATCGTCCAAATGGTATTTTTGCAGGTACAACACCCGTTTTGTCTCGATGTCGATGGTAACGAGATACAAGTCCTCTCCCGCGTAATCCTCGATTTCATCTTGAAAATGCATATTTTCGGTGGCCATCACCGCATACAGACGGTTTCCCATCAGGCGGAAGCCCATACAGGACAGCCCCTTCAAATAGGTGCCCACGGTCTCATGCTCTTCCAGAAACTCCCCAAGGCGGGTCTCGCCATCCATTTCTTTTGGCGGCATGGGGGGTAATTCGTCCCGGCTCCCGTAGGGCTTGGCTTCATGGGTGGTGAGGTCGTAATACCCTTTCCCAAAGTAGTATCTAGAACCGATGCGCCCTGTGTAGTCGGTGCTGTATTTCGATTGGAAGCCGGTGACATCCGTGAGGTACAGCTCATTTCCGCACTTCTCGGCCAGCAGGAACTGCCCCGCATAGGTGGTGGGCTGACCGTTATGGGACGCTCTGCTATCTACATGGAAATGGTACAGTGTTGTATCCTCATAGCGCAGGTAACGACGAAATCCTACCCAGGATATATCCGCGCTGTACTCTTCATCGGTCATGCCGAGAAAATCCTGCACAGTAGGCTCGGAGTTCAGGATATCCTCATAGATCCCGTCGGAGCTGATGACAGCGGTGGTCTCATATTTTGAGGTCTCAAGCATTTTCCCCTGTGTGGGCGCCTTCAGTTCGCTGTACCAGACCAGCCAATCGGGCATTGCCTCCTCGTTGATGATGATCTCGGAGGTATAAGTGATCTCCTTGGGCTTTCTGTAGATGAAGCCACAACCGTTGAAGCACAGGACGGAAAGCAGGCAGGCGGTCAGCAGGAGCAGGCAAACGGTTCTTTTCATGGGGGATACCACCTTCATAGGTAATTTGCTATCAGATCCCCTTCACAGTCGCCCCGCACAGGGTATAGAACTTCCCGTCGGACACGCTCTCCTTGAGGGCGAGCTTAACAGGTGTCTCCCCCTCGAACAGACCGACGGCGACCTCGTAGGTGCCTGCGGGGAGGTGGCGGAGGTCAAGCCGGAGCTTCAGAGTCTGCTTCACACCGGGCATCCACTTGCGGTTGTCACATTCCACGGGGATGACGTAGTCCTTACCCGCCGTGTTGCGGAAGCGGAAGACCAGATCGTACCGGCGGTAGGCCTTGGCCCAGCCACGGTTCTCGATATCCAGGGTGACAACATTATGGGCGGTGGGGGTGAGGGTGGGCATGGTCATGCCCGTGAGGAAGTACCAGTAGCCCAGGCGGTTGGCGCAGTACTCGGTGAGGTAGTACTCGTTCTTCAGCCAGTCCCGGGGGTAGCCGTGGAAGCCCGCGAAGGTGGCGTGACAGCGCTTGAAGGCCTCGATAGCGGTGAGGCCGTCGCGGAAGTGGTCGTTGTGGGCGTGCACAAAGCCGTAATGCTCCATCTCAATACAGGTGGGGGCGTTCCTCCAGAGCTTATCGAAGGCCCAGGGGGCGCGGAGGGTATCGTAATCGTTGACCTGGGTGTAATAATTACAGCACACCGAATCGTCTTGGACGCCAAAGCCCCGCTCGTAGGCGTAGTCCAGGATCTCCTGGACCTCGGCCTGACCATGGGCGATGCGGCAGGAGATGTGGTCGTCGTTGCACAGCACCCAGGTGTCGGGGAAATACTTGGCGTGGAGGTCGAAGTGCTTCTTGACCGTGGCGGGGGGGATGATCTCACCCGTACCGAAGACGGTATGGCCCTCGCCCCAGGTACCCATGGTGCCGATGTCGATGCACTCGATGAGGGGATGGCCGTTGAACTTCTCGCCCAGGGTGTACATGAGCCGCTCCAGATGGTGGAGGTAGATGGGGTCGGCGTAGTCGGGCTGGATGGCCCCCGTGGGGGTGCGGAACCCTCTTGCGCCCTGCTCGTAGACGTAGGCGGGGGTGGCGTGGTTCATGGCCTTCTCCCCCTCGAAGGAGCAGACGCGGAGGGAGAACTTGTAGCCGCGAGGGGCCCAGAGGTCCATGATCTGATCCAGGTAGGAGAAGTCGTAGACCCCCTCGGCCTTCTCCACGTCGCCCCAGTCGAAGCGGAGGTAGAGGTGGTTGAGGCCGGGGAAATCCAAGAGGGCATCGTTGTGATCGTGGTGGACGCGGTAGTTCTCGCGGCCGTAGCCGTTGTCGATGTAGTGCCAGAACCAGCCCTTGTGGGGGTTCTTCAGGGGGGTCTTATCGTCCATCAAGGGGCGGAGGTCGATGAAGTCCTTGCGGGTAGCGAGATCGTCAAACATCCCGCACATGGTCTGGGAGCCGTCGGGGGTGGGGGCGGGCATGAGGTTGGGATACTTTTTGTTGTCCATATTCATACGCTCCTTTCCCATTTAAACGGTTCGGACAGTGGTGCGTCCGATGGTGTAGTAGCCCTCGTCGAGGGCGGTCTCCTTGATGGCCAGCTTGACGGGACGCTCTCCCTCAAAGAGGCCCACGGCTACCTCATACTCCCCTGCGGGCACGCCTCGGGCATCCACGCGGAGGTCCAGGGTGAAGGCGGTGTCGGGGAGCCAATCGCGGTTGTCGGCGTCCAGGGGGATCTCGTAGCTTCCCTGCCGGTTCTTCAACCGTAATTTCAGCGTGAAGGGGTGGTAGGCTCTCGCCCAGCCTCGGTTCTCCATGTCCAGGGTGACGATATTGTAGACCGTATCGGTCAGCTCGGGGATGCAGGCACCCGTGATGAAGTACCAGTAGCCCAGGCGGTTGGCGCAGTACTCGGTGAGGTAGAACTCGTTCTCCAGCCACTGGCGGGGGTAGCCGTGGAAGCCCGCGAAGGTGGCGTGGGCGGACTTGTAGGCCTCCATGGCGGTGAGGCCGTCGCGGAAGTAACTCTCGAATTGGGGCTTGATGTACCAATAGTGGGCCATCTCGATGACGTTGGGGCAGTTGTCCGCCAGCTTGTCGAAGGCCCAGGGGGCGCGCATGGTATCGTAGCCGTTCATCTGGAAGTAGTAGTCACAGCAGATGGAATCGTCTTGGACCCCCATGCCTCGGGCGGCGGCATAGTCCAAGACCTCCTGTACCTCGGCTTGACCGTTGGGGATGCGGCCCACCATGTGGTCGTCGTTGCAGAGGACGAAGGTGTCGGGGAAATACTTGCAGTGGAGGTCGAAGTGCTTTTTGACCACGTCCAGGGGGTAGATCACGCCGTCTCCCTCCACGGTGTGTCCCTCGCCCCAGGTGTCGATGGTGCCCACGTCGATCAGCTCGATGCGGGGGTCGCCGTTGTACTTTTCGCCTAGGGCGGCGAGGAAGCTCTCCAGATAGTGGAGGAAGATGGGGTCGGCGTAGTCGGGCTGGAGCTTGCCGTTCTCCAGCTCATAGCACCGCGCGCCCTTTTCAAAAACGTAGGCGGGGGTGGCATGATTGAGAGCGGGATCCCCCTCGTAGGTCACGGCGCGGAGGGCGAAGGTGTAGCCGTAGGCTCCCCACTTGTCCATGATCTCGTCCAGGTAGGAGAAGTCGTAGACTCCCTCCTCCTTTTCCACGTCGCCCCAGTCGAAGCGGAGGTAGAGGTGGTTGAGGCCGGGGAAATCCAACACGGGATCGTCCTCGTAGCCGTCGCGGTAGAAGGGGCGGCCGTAGCCGTTGTCGATGAAGTGCCAGAACCAGCCCTTGTGGGGGTTCTTCAGCACCGTCTTATCGTCCACCAGCAGGCGGAGATCCACGAAATTTTTGCGGCGCGCAGCGCTGTCATCGGTCATGAAGCACATGGTCTGGTTTTCCAGACCGCCGGGGATGTCGATGATGTTGGGGAACGTCTTTTCACTCATGGAAAAATCCTCCTTGGGGAGATACTTTACGGGTGATTGGCGGCGTACAGAACCGCCATACGGAGTTCGGAAAACAGAGAGTCCGAGAGTCGTTCATAATCTTCGGTTCGCCCCTTTTCGCGGGCATAGTATGGCGGCGAATCGTTCCAGGAGCCCATACAGCCGAACAGGTCGGCTACGTTGGCGGCGTTGAGAAGCCGCTTTCCCACCTCACTCATATGGGGCAGGGGGAGGTCGGGATCACAGGGACGATCCCCCGTCAGGATGGCGCGGGCTTCACGGTAGCGTTCCGCGAACCACGGAAAACCGATCTCCTCCGCAAAGGAGGCGATCTCGTCCAGAACGGCACCGAAGTCGGCGGTATTGTCGTGATAAGCATCACCGGGAACATCGTAGGATACCAGGTGATTCTCGGTATAGCGATATGTCCAGGTCTGTTCCGCGGGATTCGGCATGCTTTTGGGCACAAAAGCCGCCGCGTCGCCGTTTTTGTAACGGCAGATGATGGCCTTGGAGCCATAGTCGGCAAAGCCGTACAGGTGATACTCCTCCCCCGCAAGAGGCCGCCACAAAGTCGCGTCGGTCAAGCCGCAGGTCAGCTCGTATTTTACCCAATCATCCACCGTAGTAATGGGCGCACGTCGAAACTTGCTTTTGAAGCTGTGGGGAGCGCACTCGAAAACGAGGTGATAACCATCAAACCTCGGAGGCGGTGCGAAGGGGATCGTCCGCCCCGATCTGAGGACTCCGCGCAGATGGCTTGCCATCATGGCCGTCAACAGTAAGTCATAATTCATGAGCCATGCTCCTGTATCACGCGTTCGGATCCTCTTGGATCTTCATCTCCATCTCGCACCGCTCGGCCCTGGCTCCCTTGATCTCGATGATGTAGTCCAGCTTGAGCACGCCCTCGGTATCCAGGCGGTTGTCCACGGTCAGGGCGTGGATGCCGATGGAAAAGGGCATATAGGGGGTCTCATAGGTGCAGATGGCGCGGTGGTGGGCCTTGAAGGTCATGGCGGTGGAGACCAGCCCTGAGCGGATCATAGAGACAAGGCCTCGGTCAGCGGTGCGGTAGGTGATGGTGGAGCGGGTGCCCGCCATACCCGTCAGCTCGGTCTCGTCGTAGGTGACGGCGATCGTATAGGAGGGGGTCTCGGTGAAGCCCGCGTCGGGGGTGACGGTCATGAGGCCCTCGGTGAACAGCTCGATCTTCTCGATGGCGTCGGTCTCCTGTCTCGTGGCCTTGGCGCGGGTGACGGCGGGGTCGGCGGGCTTGACGAAGTAGGACTCCTCGGAGCCGTCGCCGAGGTCGTCCGAGAAAATGCCCATGAGCAGCTCTTCGTAAGCTAAAAAGCTTGAAAAAATGCCAGCTAATGAGCGTGCTAAGATGATCAAGGAGCTAAGAACTATGATGATGGAAGCTG
>JAGBAS010000103.1 GCA_017938885.1 Clostridia bacterium | reverse complement strand
ATTCTCGCTTTTGGAATCAACAATATGTGGGCTTTCCTCATACTCTTGCCTTCCCCTGGGGGAAGGTGGCACGCCAAAGGCGTGACGGATGAGGGTTACACGTCCCCATTCCGCTTGGTTCCGTCAGCCCGACAAACCCCAGTTTGTACCCCGCCAATTGAAAGAGTATTCCCCACGGCCCTCAAAATAAAACGAGATACAAGCCGGGCCGCGCCCATATCTTGTATCTCGTATCTTGTATCCCGTACCTCGGATCAGATCGGCAACACCGCCACGGCGATGCCCACGTAGATGAGCAGGGTCAGGGTGTCCACCACGGTGGTGATGAAGGGGGAAGCCATGACGGCGGGGTCAAGTCCTACCTTTTTCGCGCCGATAGGGAGTAATACGCCCATGAGCTTGGCGAAGACCACGGCGCAGAACATGGTGACGGAGACGATGAGGGCGACCTCCACAGTATCCACGGTGAACACCAATTTGAGATCCACCAGCATGGTTTTGAGGAAGCAAGCAGCGGCTACGGTGAGACCGCAGACGGCAGCCACCCGCAGCTCCTTCCACAGCACGCGAAGGATGTCACGGGGCTCGATCTCCCCCAGGGACAGTCCGCGGATCACCGTGACCGAGGTCTGGGAGGAGGCGTTACCACCCGTACCCGTCAGCATGGGGACGAAGACCGCCAGAGACAGGGTGGCGGCGTCCAGCACGCTCTCGAAACGGGCCAGGATGGTACTGGTGAAGGTGGCTGAAAGCATGAGCAGGAGCAGCCACGGAACACGCTTTTTCCAGGTTTCAAAGACACCTGTTTTGAGGTAGGGCTTATCGGTAGGCGAGATAGCCGCCATTTTTTCGATATCCTCGGTAGCCTCGGTCTCCATGACCTCCATAGCGTCGTCCACCGTGACGATACCCACAAGGCGGTATTCACGATCCACGATGGGAATGGCCAGCATGCCGTACTTGGCCACGGTAGAAGCCACGGTCTCCTGGTCATCCATGGTGGAGGCGCAGATGATGTCCTCGTCCATGATGTCCTCAATAAGGTCATCCGCCGAAGCGAACAGCAGATCCTTCAGAGGAACCGCACCCTGGAGCACCCGTTGGGCATCCACCACGTAGGCCACGTAAACGGTCTCCTTATCCACACCGGTTTTACGGATACGGGCGATGGCCTCGGCACAGGTCATGTCACGGCGGAGATCGATGAACTCAGCGGTCATGACGCTGCCCGCGCTGTCCTCGGGGTAGGCCAGGAGGCGGTTGATATCGGTGCGGGTCTCGGGCGTGGCGTTCTTCATGATGCGGCGCACCATGTTGGCGGGCAGCTCCTTCAGCATTTCGGTGGTATCGTCCAGAGCCAGCTCCTCCACCATGAGGGAGATCTCTCGGTCAGTCATAGCGGTGATGATGCGCTCCTGCTCCCCGATCTCCAGCTCGGCAAAGACCGCAGCGGCGGTATCCTTGTCCAGGAGCTTGAATACAGCGGGGATGCGCTTGGGCTCCAGCTCATCGAAGAACTCGGCGGCGTCGACGGGGTTCAGCTCGGCCAGCTCGTCGCGGAAGTCGGCGTAATGGCGGGTATCCAGCAGATTCTCCAGGTACTCGAACTTGCGCTCCATCTCCTGGGGACGCTGTTCGGCCAGAATCTCCTCTTCCTCCTCGATGTCGGCCTCGACCTCCTCAATGGCATCCTCAATGGCCTCCTCCACGGTCTCCTCGGTGATCTCCTCCTCGGCGTCCAGGATTTCATCCTCGTCGGCATCCTCGTAAAGCTCGGCAGGCTCGGCGTAGATGTCCACAGGCTCAGTATCCCCGTCAGGGTTCACGTTCGGCTCATGAGCCGCATTTTGTTCCAAAGGATGATCGCTCACAGTGTGTTTGACGGATGCAGCTTCCTCTGCATAGCCTTTGACGGCTTTCTTTTCACGGTCACGAGCGGGCGGGGTCTTCTCATTCTCGGGCATACGGGGCTCGAGCAGGTCATTCTCTCGGCTCATTCGATCATCCTCCTTACTCTCTGCAAGATTTGGTCGCGCGCTCGGGGCAGACGCCGAGACGCCGGCGTTTTACTCAGTATAGCACACAAGCGGGGTTTTGTCAACCGTTTTTCTTTATTTTGGGCGAAATTCTTCGGTTTTAACGAAAAATCCGCTAAAACAGGGCCCATATCTTCAATTTTGTTCAAATATCTTTTTCAGAAGGGGATTTTTCGCAGTTTTTCGGATGTATATGACTCCCTACCGGCTCTTCTTCCCAACAAAATTAGACCCCCGCGAAAAGCGGAGGTCTTACAAAAGGAGATCATTCCTTGGAGGTAGCGATCTTGATGATGGCAACCGCACCCAGAACGACGGCCAGCGCGATGACGACCCAGCCGATGATGCTCAGAAGCAGGTTCAGAATGGTCATGCCAACACCCACCAGTGTACCGCCAAAGACCAGCAAAACCACACCCAGAATGATGCGCAGGATCTCGCGTCCCAGTTGCTCCGCCCAGGCAGACTTGGCCAGGATAATGCGGATGACGGGGAACACAATCATGTAGGCGGCCAGAATAAAGGTGATGACGTTGCTCTGAGAGATAATCAGACCAATACCCAACAGGATACCGACGATGGATGCGATGAGGTCAAAAATCGCGCCCTTGGCCTTGATGTTGGCAATGGAATAGATGAGAGAGGGAATGTTACCGATGATGACGATAACGCCCCAAACCACCAGAGCCAGCCAGACCAGGGTCTCGGCCTTGACGACGGAGCCCAGGATCACCAGAGCGACACCCATAAGCACGCCGAGGATCATGGAGATGATGCGGGTTGCGATGCGATTGTTCTTGGACATAGTTGTTTTCCTCCAAATATGTACGTATTTGCGGGTATCCCCCTGGGGGAAGCCCGGTATAATCAAGCCCTCGGATGAGCGTTGATCCAAGCAATAACAGCCTCGGGCAGGATCCCCTCCAGGGACTCTCCCCGCTTCATACGCTCGCGGGCGAGGGTGGAAGAGATGCCGTCGAAGGCGGGGTCTGCGGGCATATAGAGGGTCTCGGCGCGGCTGTCATGGGCGCGGTTGTAGAGGGCGTGCTTCTGCTCGTACTCAAAATCCTTGGTATTGCGAACACCCTTGATGATGAAATCAGCCTCGATGCAGTCGAAGAGCTTCACCAACATACCGCCGGCAGAAATGACCTCTACGTTGGGCAGATGGGCACAGGCCGCCTCGGCCATGGCACGCCGTTCGGACAGGGCGAACAGGTAGGCCTTGACAGGAGCCCCCTGGACGTACTTCTGCATATCGTTGTTCATGACCGCCACCGTGACCCGATCGAAGCGAGCGGCGGCGCGGGTGATGATGTCCAGATGCCCCAGGGTGATGGGGTCAAAGCTACCGGGAATGAGGGCAGAGCTCATGGTATTTCCTCCCTGTGTTCGTTGTTGACGGGACAACAACCGTAGGGGTTTATTATCCCACAAAACCATAAACCGAATGTGAACGGAAGATCAAATATGAGAACCTTCGGTCAGAAGGCAGAAATTCAAGCCTTGGGAGTCAAAATGCTGACGTGAGCCACGCCATAGCGGGCAGACTTCACCACCTCGAACCTCTCAGCCAGGGGAGTCCCCACACCCAGGGGGTCGGGCTCGGCACTCTCCAGTACCACGATACCGTGGGGCTTGAGGAGTCGGTTCTCCAGCAGAGCCTCCACCGCCGCCTTGCAGGCCTTCATGGCGTAAGGCGGGTCGATAAAGACGATATCAAAGGGCTCCTTCCCTCTTCTCTGGCGCAGGAACTCGGCGAAATCCGAGCAGATGACGGTGCAGTCCTCGGAAAGGCGGGTCTTCTCGGCGTTCTTCTGAATGACCTTGACGGCGTCCTTCGATTGATCCACCAGTACCGCGTGCTCTGCACCGCGCGAAACGGCCTCCAGACCCATCTGCCCCGATCCCGCGAAGAGATCCAGCACGCGGCGACCCTCCAGCTCGAATTGCAGGCTGGAGAAGATGGCCATTTTGGCGCGCTCAGAGGTGGGGCGGGTCATGTCGCCCTCCAGGGTAACGAGTTGAATGCCGCGTGCGCGGCCGGTGATGATGCGCATCATAAAGCAGGAACTCCTTTATTGGAAAGATGAATTGTGTAGATACAAAGATACAAGATATAAGAAGGAAAGCGGACACAAACTCACTATCTTGTATCTTGTATCTCGTATCTTGTATCTTATCTTACTTCTTACGATCAAAATACTCCCGTATTGTTTTTGCGTCCGCCTTGGAGATCCCCTTCACGGCGGCGATCTCCTCCTCGGTGGCGTTCTTGACCCCCGTGATCCCCCCGAAGGCGGCCAGCAGGGCCTTGGCCTTGGCGTCGCCAACGCCCTTGATCCTGGTCAGGCTGGAGTGGGTCAAAGTCTTGCGCTTGGCGGCGTCCATACGGGAAACGGTGAAGCGGTGGACCTCCTCCTGGATGCGGTAGACCAAGACGAAGACCGCGTTTTCGCGGGCGATGCTGATCTCCCCGTCCTCGGTGCAGAGGGCGCGGGTCTTGTGGAAGTCGTCCTTAACCATACCAAAGACGGGAATGTCCAGTCCTTTCTCGGCCATCAGCTCCCGCACCACACCGACGTGCCCCCGTCCGCCGTCCAAAAGGATCAGATCGGGGAGCTTGCCAAAGGAGCCCTCCCCGTCGGTCAGATGCTCCAGACGGCGGGAAAGTGCTTCCCGCATACTGGCGTAGTCGTCGGTGGTACCCGCCACCGATCTGATCTTGAAGTAGCGGTAATCCGCCTTGTTGAACTTCCCTTCCTCACAGACGATCATGCCGGCGGTGAGATGCTCGGTGCCCAAATTGGAGATATCGTAGGCCTCAATGCGGGAAGGGTAAGTAGGCAGCTCCAGAAGCTCGGCCAGCCGCGCCAGGGCTCCCTCGTCCTTCTCGGCGTCCAGACGGTGGCGGCGCACCTTCTCGGCGGCGTTGGCGCATACCAGCTCGCAGAGGGTGTGATTGACCCCTCGCTCGGGGGTGCGGATGGTGACCTTGTGCCCTGCCAGCCCGGTGAGGTACAGGGAAAGTCCCTCCATCTCCTCGGCATCCAAGGCGAAGGATAAAAGAATCTGCTTGGGAATATACTCACGGACACGGT
>JAGBAS010000010.1 GCA_017938885.1 Clostridia bacterium | reverse complement strand
CTCCATGCTATAATAAACCTACCGAAAAACTGCGAAAGGACGTACATACCATGAAGCTCCGCGCGCCCGCCTACCCCCTCATCAACGTTGACCCCTACTTTACCGTCTGGTCCATGGCCGACCGCCTCCACGACGTCCCCGTCAAGCATTGGACAGGCTCCGACAATACCCTCATCGGTGTCTGCTGTGTGGACGGTGAGGAAAAGCTCTTCATGGGCGTCTGCGACGGCCGCCCCAAGATGGAGCAGGTCTCGGTGGACGTTACCGCCCTGACCACCACCTATATCTTCACCGACGGTCGGATCAACCTGACCGTCCGCTTCACCACTCCCCTGCTCCCCCATGATCTCACCGTCATGACCCGCCCCGTGGGCTATATCGCCCTGTCCTACCAGTCGGTGGACGGAAAAGATCACACCGTCACCGCCACCGTCCTGGCCTCCGAGGAGTTCGTCATGGACAAGAAGGGCGACGACACCACCGAACGGGAGGTTCTATCCGTAGCCGGAATGCCCACCGTCAAGATGGGCAAGACCAACCAGATGCCCTTGAACCGCTCGGGTGATAATCTTCGTATTGAATGGGGCTACCTCTACCTCACCGCACCGAACGGCGAAGTCAACCACTTCGTCTGCGACGAGGAGAAGATGGGCTATATCATGGGCACCGTCCCCATGACCGCCGGGAACACTTCCCTGCTCCTGCTGGCCTATGACGACTGCCGCGCCTCCATGCAGTACTTCGGCGAGACCCTTGCCTCGGTCTGGAACCAAAACGGCGAGACCATCGAGACCGCCATTGAGGCCGCCTACAACGAGTATGATTCTCTCATGAGCCGCTGCGATGCCTTCTCGGACAAGCTCTACTGCGATGCCGTCCGCGCAGGCGGTGTGCAGTACGCCGAGATGCTTTCCCTGGCCTACCGCCAGGCCATCTCCGCCCACAAGTGCGTGGTGGATACCGAGGGCCAGATCCTGTTCATCTCCAAGGAGTGCTTCTCCAACGGCTGTGCCGCCACGGTGGACGTCTCCTACCCCTCCATTCCCCTGTTCCTGCTCTATAACCCCGAGCTGGTCAAGGGCATGGCCCGCCCCATCTTCAAGTACGCCGAGAGCGAGGCCTGGCCCTTTGATTTCGCCCCCCACGACTGCGGTCAGTACCCCCTGGTCAACGGACAGGTCTACGGCAACAACGCCCTCCATATGCAGATGCCCGTAGAGGAGTGCGGCAATATGCTGGTCATGGTCACCACCACCGCCATTGCCGAAAAAGACGTCTCCTTCGCGGAGGCTCACTGGGACACCCTCTCGGACTGGGTCAAGTACCTGCTCCGCTACGGTGAGGACCCCGAGAACCAGCTCTGCACCGACGATTTCGCGGGCCACCTCGCCCACAACTGCAATCTCTCCATCAAGGCCATCATGGGTGTGGCTTGCTTCGGTCTCCTCCACCGCATGAAGGGAGGCGAGGCCGAGTACGAGCACTACATCGCCGAAGCCCGCCGCATGGCGGCATCCTGGGCAGAGCGCGCCGCCAACGGTGACGGCTCCTACCGCCTGGCCTTTGACCGCCCCGGCACCTACTCCATGAAGTACAACGCCGTGTGGGATAAGCTCTTCGGCACGAATATTTTCCCCGCCGAGGTGCTGGAGAGCGAGGTACAAACCAACTTCACCCGCTTCAAGCCCTACGGTATGCCCCTGGACAACCGCGCCGACTACACCAAGTCGGACTGGCTGGTCTGGACCGCTACCCTGTTGCAAAGTGACGCAGACTTTGAGCGTTACGTCGCCCCCCTGTGGACCTCCTACCACTTCACCCGCCACCGTGTCCCCATGACCGACTGGTACGACACCATCGGCGCGGATCACATCCACTTCCAGAACCGTACCGTCATTGGCGGCTTGTTCATCAAGCTCCTGGAGTGGTCGGGGAAGATGAAGGTCTGATATTTTGCACCGTATATGGCGACACCGCCTCCTTTTGGGGGGCGGTGTTCCTATTTTTGAGTAGAATTGCATCCTGCCGGCGTAGATCGAAATTCGCCTTTTGGGATAGTTTTGTTGAGCGCAAACGCAATTAACACAACCGGTAAGCAAGAAAAATCATATTCCATCCTCCAAACAATATCTTGCAAGTTGTAAGCAAATGTGTTATACTATGCGTGTAAGCGATCAAAGCCAAGGAGGTTTACCATGAATCTGAATCAGAATATTGCCCTCTACCGCAAGCACTGCGGATACACACAGGAGCAGTTGGCCGAGCGGTTGGGTGTATCGGCGCAGTCGGTGTCCAAGTGGGAGAACGGGGTCTCCAACCCCGACATTTCCCTTCTGCCCGATCTGGCTACCGCTTTAGGGGTGGACGTCAACGCCCTCTTTGCCGAACAGCCCGCTGTGCCTCAAGGCTTCGCCATCACCGACCTGCCGAATCTATGTTATGAAGCCGCTTCCGACCTCTTCTGTGATGCCCACCACCGCTTTTACGGTGCCAAAGGGGCCGTGACGCTGGATGAGTATCGCCGCCGTGGGGAGGTATACCGACAAAAGCTGGCGGGGCCGCCCTCCCTGTGCGGGTATATGTTTGCCGAGGGAGACACCGCCCACGGCGCGGTGCTGTTATCCGACGCCTTGACCTGCATCGACCGTAGCTACGGAAGCAAGGACTCCACGCTCCTGTTCGATCTCGATAAAGCGGGAGAGCTCCTTTCGGTGCTGGGCAAGCCCAACAACCGCCGTGTGCTCAAGCTGATCTATGAACGGCAGATCCGCGGCGGAGAAGGAGAAACCGATCTCACCCCCGAAGAGGCCGCCTCTGAAACCGGGCTCACCGTAAGCGAGATCAATGAGGCCGTAGTGGAGCTTCGTCACGTCGCGCTTCTGGACGAGCATGAACGGATCGAAAACAGCACGTATAAAAAGGAGTTTTGCACACTCTATGCACAGGATTATGTGATCCCCGTTTCCATCCTCCGCCTCGCCTATATCCATGCCTCCCATATGACCATGTCCACGCTGATGTATTTTGACGCCGTGGGCGGCGGCAGCTTCATAAAGGAGACTCCCTAAACGAAATACCGTCATGCGAAAAAACGGATGCCACCCCTCACGGTAGCATCCGTTTTCCTTTATGTGACAGTCGTTTTTTACTCCACCTCAACCACGCCGTCTTCCTTGACGGTGATGGTCATGCCATCTTTGACGTAATGCAAGAACTCATCCCCCAGGCAGTCCACAACGGGCATGGAAACGCCGTCCACCCACACGTCGGCCAGGATAGCACCGGCGGCGGCGAGAGAATCAATGTGGTTGGCAAACAGCATACAGGCGGGGTTCTTCTCCATGGCGCAGGCGCAGTAGAGGACCAGGCCGCCCGTGGTGGAGCCGATGGTCTGGGGCAGGCAGAGAGCCTTGCCGATCATGGGCTTTCCGTGGAGATCCTTGTTGTTCTGGTCGCCGCACTTGACTTCCTTATCGCCGAACTGGAGGGCCATCTGGAAGGAGGCCAGGGTGTTGAAGCCTTCGGTGGTCACAAGAGCCTCGGCGGTGCAGGTGCCGGGGGCTACGACTCTTCCCTTGAACTGTTTCATATCACTTTCCCTCCTTGGTAATGGCGTTCAGGATCTCCGCGTCGGTGTAGTAGCGGGAGCTGGTATAGGTGCGGAGCTTGTTGGACGAGGTGATGACGGGCATCTTCTTGCACAGAGGGTTGTTCATGTACATGAGAGGACAGATGTAGGAGGTGATGACACCCGTAGCCTTCAGTCTGGCGGCGTAATCCGTCTTGTTGAAGGCCTCCAGCACCTTGGGCGCGGCGGTGAGGACGGTGGGGATCAGGACCTTCTTGTTCCCGCTTGCCTTCAGGCCCGCCTCGATCCTGTCGGTCCAGTCCTTCAGCTGCTCCAGGGAGAGGTGAGGACAGCCCACGAAGCAGAGCTTGGGGGTGGCGTCGGGGTTCTTCCACATGACGGGGTAATTGGCCTGGACGCGGGCCAGCTCGGCATCGTCGATGACGTATTCCTTGGCGCCCTCGGCAATAAGGGACTCACCCAGCTCCACGGCCTCGGGCGTGAGGTTCGCGATGTGGTACAGACCCACCGCGCCGTTGGAGGCGGTGGCCGCGCCAAAGTCCTTCAGGTAGGAGCAGGCGGCGTCGTTCAGTTCAGTCCCGATCCACTGATCCAGACCCACCACGTAAGGCACGTCCTCCATGACCTTCATACCGATGGCGGAGCCCAACAGCTGGGCCTCGGGCTTCCCTGTGGTCTGAACCTTGACCACCCAAGTAGCCTTTCTGCCCTCGTCGGTGAGCAGACCGAAGTAAGGCACGTAGCCCACGATGGAACCCATAATATCAATGATACCCGAATTGCGGTTACATCTCGCCCCCAGCACCGAGTTGGCGTAGACCACGGCGGAGGATTCTGCCCAAGAGAGGATATCCCCCTTCTTGGGCTTGTTGCCCACCTCGTCCATGTAGCAGGTGCAGGAGAAGGCGTCCTTGTCCATGAGGCCCAGCTTCTCCAGCTGATCCTCGTAGTAGTCCTGCTTGGTGTACATGAACTTGTTGAAGACGAGATTCTGGAGGAAGTTAGCGGGGACGTTCTTGTCCAGGGGACGTGGGTCCACCGAGAACTTCTGCCCCGAGGCTACGCCCGCGTCCAAAATCTGCTGCATGAGATCGTACACGGGGGACATGACCTTCAGACCGAAGGAGGTCACCAGATGGTTGTAGGTAGAGGTGATGGGCACCAGCTTTTCGGCCTCGAAGGCGTCGCCGTACATCACCAGGGTTTTCATAACCTTGGCCAGGGTCTCACCCTTTTCACCGTTAAGAATGGCCTGTTGCTCTTGTGTCAGGATCATATCAAAAGCTCTCCTTTTTCAAATTGAATCCGGATTTTCGACGCGCAAGCGGAGAAAATCTGCCGACACGTTTCTCAAAGAGAAACATTTCACATTGCGAAGCAATATTTCACTCGTCCGTAGCCACGCTACGGACGAATTTCACTGCGGCAAAGCCGCAATTTCACTGCGTGAAGCTCGTCAGAGTTTCATGCACACGTCCCACGCGCCCCAGATGACGGTGCGGAGGTTGCCCACGTTCTTGGCGTCACCGATGACGTGCACGCCCTTGGTGGCCACGGGAGCGGGGTTGTAGCCCACCGACAAGATCACCGAATCGGCGGGAATGACCTCAGTGGTGCCGTCCTTGTGGGTGACGGTCACGCCGTCGGCCGTGATCTCGGAGACCGAGGTCTCCAGGTGGACGGGGACGTTGTTGGTCTTGAAGCAGTCGCGGAGATAGGAGGTGTTGGCCAGGCAGATGCCGGGGGTGGTGATAAGGTCGTCCTGCATCTCCACGATGGCGGGCTTTTTGCCCTGTAGGAAGAGATCGTAAGCGATCTCACAGCCCGTCAGACCGCCGCCGATGACCACCACGCGCTCGCCCACGGTCCGGTTGTCCAGCAGGTAATCCACGGCCTCGATAGCGGTGTCCGCCCCTTTGATGGGCAGTCTCTTAGCCTTGGCCCCCGTGGCCACGATGATCTCGTCGGCATCCAGAGCCTTGATATCGGTGACCTCGGTGTTCATCTTGACGGTGATGGGGAGCTTGGCCACCTCGCGGATATACCAGGCGATGAGCTCGCGGTCCTTCTCCTTGAAGGAGGGCGCGGCGGCGGCGATGAAGACACCGCCCAGCTTGTCGGTCTTCTCATACAGGGTAACGGTATGGCCCCGCTTGGCGCAGAGGATGGCGGCCTCCATACCGCCGATACCGCCGCCGATGATCGCGATCTTCTTGGCCTTCTTGGCAGGCTCGATATGGTACTTCTTGGACTGCATGGTCTCGGGGTTCAGGGCGCAGCGGGCCAGACCCATGGTATCGGTGAGATCCTGGGTATTGGCGTGGCCCTTGGACTTGGAGAAGTTGAAGCAGCCCGCGTGACAGCAGATGCAGGGACGGATGTCCTCCAGGCGATCCTCGATCAGCTTGGTGATCCACGCGGGATCGGCCAGGAACTGACGGGCCACACCCACGGCATCGATGCGGCCCTCGGCCACGGCCTTGGCACCCACGTCGGGCTCCATACGGCCGGCGCAGACCACGGGGATATCCACGAACTGCTTGATGTGAGCCACGTCCTCCAGGTTGCAGTTCTGGGGCATGTACATCGGGGGATGGGCCCAGTACCAGGAGTCATAGGTGCCGTTGTCGGCGTTGAGCATATCGTAGCCCGCGTCCTGAAGGTACTTGGCGGCACGCTCGGACTCGGCCATGTTACGGCCTACCTCCACGTAGTCCTCGCCGGGCATAGCGCCCTCGCAGAAGCCCTTCATCTTGGACTCCACGGAATAGCGCAGGGACACAGGGAAGTCCTCGCCGCAGGCAGCCTTGATGGCCTTGACCACGTCGGTGGCGAAGCGGTAGCGGTTCTCAAAGGATCCGCCGTAGTCGTCGGTGCGCTTATTGAAGAACTCCATGGAGAACTGATCCAGGAGGTAGCCCTCGTGTACCGCGTGGACCTCCACGCCGTCCACCCCCGCATCCTTGCAGAGCTTGGCGGTCTTGGCGAAGGCCTCGATGATCTCGTGGATCTGCTCCAGGGTCATCTCGGGGCACTCGATATCGGGAGCCCAACGGGAGGGCTGGGGGCTGGGGGAGGCCAGCTCGTGGGAGGTGTCGATGATGGGCTTGACGATGGCGCGGGTGAACTTGTTGCGGTGGAGGGGCGCTACCAGCTCGGTGATGGCCCAGGAGCGGCCCATGCCTGCGGTGAGCTGGACAAAGAGCTTGGCGCCGGTCTTGTGGATCTCCTCCATGAAGACTTTCAGCTCCTCGAACATTTTGGGGTTCTGCCACAGCCACTTGCCCCAGAAGGTGTCCCGCAGAGGGGCGATACCGGGGATGATGAGGCCTACGTTGTTCCTGGCTCGCTCCAGGAAGAAGTTGGCGGCCTCCTTGTCGAACTTACATCCCGTCAGCTCGAACCAGCCGAACAGGGATGTCCCGCCCATGGGGCAGAGGACAATGCGGTTCTTGATCTCCACGTCCCGGATCTTCCAAGGAGTGAAGAGGGGGGCGTATTTGGAATCGTAGCGATCCATAATGCAGATCCTTCCTTTCAAATAGTATCCATCTGAATTTGTCACACGTTTTCTCGATCGCAGACCTCCCGCAGGTTGCGGTTGATCTGTAACAGCACGCGGTACAGGGTATCACGCTCCTCGTCGGTCACGCCTTCGCTGACAGCCTCCAGCACGCGATCCACGCGGAGCACCAGCTTTCGGGCGATCTCCATACCCTTTTCGGTCAGGCGCAGGGGAGCACGGTAATGCTTCCCGCCCTCATGGGCAGAGCTTCCCGTCCCCTCTCGGGTCAAAAAGCCGTTCTGCCCCAGGTAGAGAAGGGAGCGGGACACCGCTGCCTTATCCTCATCACAGAGCTCGCACAGCTCGGCGGCAGTAATGGAAGGCCGCTTATAGAGATAATACAGACAGGATACGTGGGGGCTTTTCAAGCCATACTCCGACATTTCCTCGGTCTTGAGGCGGCGGATACTGCGATTGATCGAGGCGATCAGGACGGTAAAGGTTTCGAAACATTCTTTCATAAAGCTTTCACTCCGGATAAAAATGTTGTGAAATCAACAAATCAATTATAGCACAGACTCGGAGGTTTGTCAACAGGATATCGACATTTTCCTTACATGAACAGAAAAATCCCGCTCCCCGTAACGGGGAGCGGGAGCATTGCTTGGGATCAGAGATGAGCTCGGGAATTAAGCCTCGGGAGTCTCAACGCAGACGAACTCAACGGAGCCGATCAGCATGAAGGTGCCATCCAGCGTGTCCCAGGTGAGGAACACGTTGCCGTTGTAATCCACAGCAGTCAGGTCGATCTCAATAGACATCAGAGACCAGCCGTTGGGCGTGTAGTCCACGTAGGCAAGGACGTCGCCGCCGGGAGTCATGGTCATATTGTTGTCTGCGGTGGTGAGCATGATACGGTTGGTGCCATTAGCGGTATGCTTTTCAATGGTGGTAGGACCGTTATCAATACCGTACTTGATGATGACCTTGGAGTACTTGGACAGGTCGAGCTCGCCCAGGCCAACAGAGCCCTGGTGCAGGAGAGCACCCACGTTTAGACCGCCTGCGGCGACCATACCACCGATGCCTTCCTTATCCTTGGAGGTCAGACCGGCAGCGTGACCGGTAACCGTCCAGGACTCCATGGGAATACTTTCGGTCACAACGGGGGGAACGTCGGGGGTCTCAAACTCGGGAATCTCCACAGCGGAGAAGCCCTCGACCTTGACGGAGTTGAACTTCATGGTGCCGCCACGAACAGCGATACCGATCTGAGCATTGAGAGTGGATGCAACCATGGTGTTCTCAATGGTCTCGGTGGTACCGTCAGCCAGGGTCACGACAGCAGTCTGAGCGAAGGTGGCATCGGGGTTCTGGGGCAGGGTGATCTTCTCGTAGGTGGTCTCACCGGAGAGAGCGACGGTAGCGTACAGCACGCCGTCAACCAGGACGTAAACGGTGTTACCGTCATCGGCCAGGGTCAGGTTGGTACCGGTCACGCCGGGGATGGCGAAGATCTTGTTGGCAACGTGAACAACGGTGTCATCAGTGTATTGTTTGACGAGAACGTAGAGATTGCCGTCAGCCAGAGTGGAGAAGATACCGGCACCGCCGTGGTAGCCGTTGGAGTCGGTCTCGTAGTAGTTGTTGACGACGTACATACCGTCCTTGGCCTCGGTCAGATCAGCAGAGTGAACTGCGTGGTAGCCGCGGATGAACATGGCACCGTTAGATGAGGTTCCGGACAGGATGGAGGTGGTGAAGGCAACCTTGCCGTTCACGTCGGCATACATCTCGTTGATGTTGTCGATGAAGTAAATGCCGCCCTCCTGAACCAGGCAGTTCGTGCCGGTAGGGAACCCAAAGCTGAAGTAGTTCTTCAGATCGGTGTTCTGAACATTGGTGCCTACCTCGTTGGAAGCAACATCGGATGCGAAGGTGTTCTCAATATCCTTGGGCTTCTCGGGCAGAGTCACGGTGAACTCGGACAGGCAAGCCTCGGCACCTTCAGCGTTCTTGTACAGCACGCGGATGGAGTTCTCACCCTCCAGGCCGGCCAGAGAGATCCAGATCTGCATTCTTCTGGCGTGGTCGGAGCCTGCGGGAGCATGAGCTATCATGTCCTCTTCGTGAGTCCACGCATCGTTGTAAATGGCGGAACCGCCGTTGACCTGGTAACCGAACTGGCCCAGGTTACCGGAGCCGGCAATCCAACCCCAGTAGCGGAGCGTATCGACGGTGAAATCGTTCAGGGTGATGGTGTTATCCCAACCTGCGGACTGACCGGGGGTGAACACGCCCTCGACCTTGGCCTCGCCGGCGTACTTATCCAGCTCGTCGAAGGACAGGTGAGTCACGAAGCCGCTCGCGGTCCACATGGGAGCCTTGT
>JAGBAS010000102.1 GCA_017938885.1 Clostridia bacterium | reverse complement strand
CCTACGCGCCCATCACATTTGTATCCGCCAAGACCGGCCAGCGTATCGACGGGCTGTACGACCTGATCCTCTCGGTCTACGAGCAGTCCCACCTCCGTGTGACCACGGGTGCACTCAACGACGTGCTGGGCGAGGCCATGATGCGTGTCCAGCCCCCCACAGACAAGGGCCGCCGTCTGAAGATCTACTATATGACCCAAACCCAGACAGCCCCGCCCACCTTCGTGCTGTTCTGCAACATGGCGGAGCTGTTCCATTTCTCCTATCAACGGTACATCGAGAACTGCCTGCGGGAGACCTACGGGTTCAAGGGTACGCCCATCAAGATGGTCATCAAGCAGAGGGGTGATGATCCTGAGATCAACGTGCGGGGGAAGACGGATAAGAAGGAAAAGGATAGCGACGGCGGGGATGAGGAGTGATCTTTTCTTTCCCAATTTGAAGTTGACCTATTTCAACTATTTGTAGTAAAGGAGTGTCGATCATGGATACGAATAAAGACCTCATCCCAAGTGATTCCGAAGTTGATATTGTTGAAAAAAAGGAGCAACTTGTTGCCGCTCTTACAAATGTTCAATACTATCCTGCTTTACTTGACGAAAAGATTGAAGTGGAGAATAGATTAACCATCCCCATGGGACAGATCGCGGCTTTAGGTACAGCTTTTGAACCTATTTCGCAGATGTTCCAACACGTTGTTCAAGGGGCTGGAGGGAGCGGTCTGTATTGGGTCAATGTTCCGTCGGGTCATCATTTGGCACATTTCAAAGGAAGTTCTGAGTTTCTTGGCTCTGCGCTAAAGAATGTAAATAATCAAGGGTTCCGACAAGCAGCTCTTACTCCTCTCGCCTGTAATCCCACTCTTCTGTTTGTTGCTGCTGTTCTCGTCACTATTGACAAAAAATTAAGTGCCATTACAGAAGGTCAAAAGGAAATCCTCGCTTTTCTGCAACAAAAGGAGAAATCCATACAACGCGGAAACCTAGTTTTTCTGAATGATATACTGGCTAATTATAAGTTTAATTATGAAAATGCCATGTATAAGTCAAACAACCATATCAAAGTGTTGGATATCAAGCAGACATCCGAGCAAAGCGTCTTGTTTTACCAAGAACAGATCGACAGCAAGCTCAAGAAGCAGTCTTTCCTTCACATTGACAAAAATGTTCGTGAGAAGTTGGCATCAGTAAAAGCGGACTTGATTGAATATCGTCTTGCACTCTATTTATTTGCTTTTTCTTCATTTTTGGAAGTGTTGTTGCTTGAGAATTTTGAAAACGCTTACTTGGAAGGGGTAAAGGCCAAGATACTAGAGTATTCTAAACATTATCAAGAGCAATACACCACCTGTTATGAATCCATTGAGAAGTATTCAAAGACCTCTGTGCAATCTCATGTTTTAAAGGGGCTATCTGTTGCCAGTACTGCAGTCGGAAAAGCCGCTTCCAAGGTCTCTTGGTTCAACGACACACATCTTGACAAGGATTTTCTTGAAGCTGGAAGTAAAATAGGTGATTATAGTTCCAAAAGGACCGAAAACACAATGGACAAATTGTCTGAGGATCAACAAAGCGGAATACTTCCCTTCATTGAAAATATCACCATGATCAATGTTTTCTACAATCAACCCATTCAGATGTTAGTTGATGGAGAAAATATTTATCTACCTTGCTAAACCACATCCTCCCACGAAAGGAAAAACCATATGCAATTTTTCGACCACGTAAAAGTCTACCTCAAAGCCGGCAACGGCGGCAACGGTGCCATTGCCTTCCACCGCGAGAAGTATATCTCCCACGGCGGCCCCAGCGGGGGTGACGGCGGAAACGGCGGTAACATCGTGTTCCGCGTGGACAAGGGTACCAATACCCTGCTGGCTTACCGCTATAAGCATCATTTCACGGCCACAAACGGCGGCGACGGTATGCCCGAGAAGTTCCACGGTGCCAACGCCGAGGATCTGATCCTCCCTGTGCCCGAGGGTACCGTCATCAAGGATGCCGCCACGGGCAAGGTCATCCACGATATGTCGGAAAACGGCGGCGCGGACTATATCTGCTGCCGAGGCGGCCGAGGCGGCTGGGGCAACCGCCACTTCGCCACCGCCACCCGCCAGGCTCCCCAGTTCGCCAAGAACGGAACTCGCGGCGAGGAGCGTGAGGTCCTGATGGAACTGAAAATGATCGCCGACGTGGGTCTGATCGGCTACCCCAGCGTAGGCAAATCCTCCCTGCTGGCCCGCATCAGCGCGGCGCGTCCCAAGATCGCCGATTACCACTTCACCACCCTCTCCCCCAATCTGGGTGTGGTAGAGGTCAAGGGCGGTGACGGCTTTGTGGCCGCCGATATCCCCGGGCTCATTGACGGTGCCGCCGAGGGCGCGGGTCTGGGTCACGATTTCCTCCGCCACATCGACCGCTGCCGTCTGCTCCTCCACGTGGTGGATATCTCCTGCTTTGAGGGCAGGGATCCCATTGAGGATGTAAAGAACATCAACTCCGAGCTGGAGAAGTACAGCCCCGAGCTGGCCACCCGCCCCCAGATCATCATTGCCAACAAGTGCGACGCACTGGACGAGGATGTGGTGGACGTACAGGCCTTCGAGGACTTTGTGGATGAGAACGAGTGGGAGATGATGTACGTCTCCGCTGCCACGGGCGAGGGGATTCAGGACATGATCTTCCGCGTGGCCGAGCGGCTGAAGATGCTTCCCCCCATCACGGTCTACGAGAGCGAGGTGTCTGAGGGCGAGGCGCTTCTGTCCGACATCGCCGGAGCCGGTGTCAAGGATACCGTCATCC
This sequence comes from Clostridia bacterium, assembly GCA_017938885.1. Taxonomy (GTDB): domain Bacteria; phylum Bacillota; class Clostridia; order Oscillospirales; family CAG-272; genus CAMEON01. The sequence goes on along the minus strand of JAGBAS010000102.1, from coordinate 12,148 downwards.
GCCAGGAGAACCGCACCTTCTTCGTGGAGGGCGACTGGATCTACAATCTCATGGGGCGTATCAACTTCGACGATTACGAGTCCCTTAACTACTTCCAGCGCGTCTTGCAGAACAGCGGCGTGTTTGAGATGCTGGAGGCAAAGGGTTGTCAGGACGGGGATACGGTTTCCATTTATGAGTTTGAGTTTGATTACGTGAAGTAACCATGGAAAAACGAATCGTTCCCTTTACCGAATCCCCCGCATGGCCGATTCTGGCAGAGCTGACCGACGAAAATGTGCTCGGGACAGGCGGGCTTTCCTCTGCATTCCCCCGCCTGACCGCTCGTGCGATCCTGAAACGGGAGGACGGCCTGTTCGCGGTCATGTACGCCAAGAAATTCAATCTGTATTCCCTGCCCGGCGGCGGCATTGAGGGAGACGAATCTCCCGAAACAGCCATTGCCCGCGAGATATGGGAAGAAACGGGTTGTATCTGCTCCGCGATCGAACCCTTGGGCGTTGTTCTGGAAAACCGGTTTCATGCCGATTACACACAGATTGATTATTACTTTGTTGTTACTACCAACGGCGACGGCGGACAGTTGCATTTAACTCCCAATGAAGAGCAAAACGGTACACACCCTCAGTGGCATACTCTGGACGAGGTTGTTCACCTCATTCGTGACCGTGAGCATGACACCAATCAGCGTAAGTTTCTGCAAGCACGGGATGTAGCGGCACTTTCGACATATCTCAAACGCTGACCCGTATCTTGTATCGGCCGAGCTTGCTCGGCGAGTATCTTGTATCTTTGTATCTTTGTTTCCCCACCGCAAAACCAATCATTTACATAAGGAGGCCCCCCTATGAACGTTTGGCACGACATCGACCCCGCCGAGATCACCCCCACCGACTTTACCGCCGTTATCGAGATCCCCAAGGGCTCGTCCTGCAAGTATGAGCTGGACAAGAAGAACGGTATGCGCCGTCTGGACCGCGTGCTCTACACCGCTACCCACTACCCCGCCAACTACGGCTTCATCCCCCGCACCTACGCCGACGACGGCGACCCCCTGGACGTGCTGGTGCTGTGCGCCGAGCCCATCTACCCCATGACCCTGGTGCAGGTCTACCCCATCGGCTGTATGCGGATGTACGACGGCGGTAAGCTGGACGACAAGATCATCGCCGTCCCCTTCTCGGATCCCACCTACCACGGCATCAAGTCCATCGACGAGCTGCCCTCCCATATTTTTGACGAAATCATGCACTTCTTTACCGTCTACAAGCAGCTGGAGAACAAGCAGACCGCCGTCAAGGAGCTGTTCGACCGCAAGGAGGCCGAGGAGATCATTCAGATGTGCATTGACCAGTACAACGAGAAATTCGTAAACGGTCAGGGTGAATAAGGCCATGAACAAGCCGACATGCAAGCGGACCGCCGCCGTGCTGGCGATCCTGACACTGCTGCTGACCGCCTGTAGCCCCTCCGGGGACGAAAATGAGGCTGAAGCCCCCGCCGGGAGCGTTGAATTGACCGCACCTGTCACGGAGGAAGTGACGGCAACACCCGAAACCGAGACCCCCACGGAGGACGTGACCGAGACCCCCACCGAGGCAGAAACAGAAAGCGAGGCATTCGTGATGGGCACCCTGCAAAATCCCCTCTCCGCAAACGCCGCCGCCGATCCCGTGGTGGTCTACCACGAGGGCTACTACTACGCCACCTACACCGAGGCCATCGGTATTTCCCTCTTTCGCAGCAAGGATCTGAAGACCCTCCTCACCGACGAAAAGATCACGGTCATGAACCTGAACGACACGGTGCAGGGCAATATCTGGGCCCCCGAGCTCCACTACAATCCCGCCACCGACCGCTGGTACATCTACGCCAGCGGCTCCATGAGCGGCTGGGACTTCTTCACCATCCGTATGTTCTGCCTGGAGTCCAAGACGAACGATCCCTTCGGGGAATACGTCTTCAAGGGCTTCACCGACCCCAACACCCTGGCCATCGACCAGACCGTGTTCTACGACGAGCAGAGCGGCACCCTGTATACCGCCTTTTCCCAGTTCACTGAAAAGGGGCAGGTCATCACCCTGGCCGTGATGGAGGATCCCTGGACGGTGTCGGACAAGCGGATCGAGGTCTCCTACCCTAAGTACGAGTGGGAGCGGCTGGGCAAGACCGAGGGCAAGGACGAGCGGGTCAACGAGGGTCCCGTGTTCCTGTACCGCAACGGCAAGCTCTGCCTGCTCTACTCCGCCAGCGGCTGTTGGTCGGAGTACTACTGCCTGGGTCTTCTGGAGTTCACGGGTGAGGACCTCACCGAGGAAAGCGTCATGCGCCGTACCAACTGGAAAAAGAGCAGCAAGCCCGTCTTCCAGGCCGCCAACGAGGTCTACGGCGTGGGGCATTGCTTCTTCTTCGACACCCCCGACGGGCAGACCTGGATCTCCTACCACGGGATGCACACCCCCGACGCGGGCGAGGCAGGGCGGTATATGTATATCCAGCCCATCGGCTTTGACGACAAGGGTCTCCCTGTGCCGGGTGAACCCCTGTCCAGAGATACCGTGATCGAATACCCACTGACAAAAAAGGAATAAATATGCCGATTCCCGTATACTTACAAACATATGCTGTGAATCCGCAGACAAAGAAAAACCACACGGCGTTTGATCTGCGATGTACCTGTGGCCACGAGCTGTTTTATGCCTCCCGCAGGGCTGAGACCAAGGAAGAAAAGCAGGCGGTCAAGCCCTACTACGATTATTTGCTGATGGTCTTCAGCGGCCCTCGCAAGGTAACAAAGGATGAGGACGGTACTCCCCGCCATTGGCACACCGAGGACGGCGAGTGGGTGGAGGACAACTACCCCGAGCGTCCTTTTTGCGCTGGGATCGAGGTCTTTCGCGTAACCTGCGCCGCCTGCGGCCGGGAGATCCCGGTATTTGACAGCCGGTACCACGGCTACGATGCCCTGTACTGCGACGAGCTGACCCCCGAGGCTAAGGCCTACGAGCCCACCCTCCGCCCCACGGGTAGCCGCGACGGCTCCCCCGTGAGGATCGCCCTCAAGCTGGAGCATGACGAGTCCTTGGAGGAGTTTCGGGAGAACGTGGGGGACGAGGCAACACCCGAGGAATACGCCAACGCCTTCACCTGGATATGGATCTACGGGATGGGCGAGAATGGCAAAAAGAAGAAGCTATTTGAGTCCGAAACGGCGTAACGTCCCGACCACAGACCCACATAGTAAGGAGAGCTTATGAATGTGAAACGTATGAAAAGTCTTCTGCTCCTGTTCAGCATCCTGACTATCTGCGCCATCCTCTGCGCCTGTGACACATCCCACGGCCCCGCTGATACTACGGCGGATGCGGTGACGGATACCTCCACGGATACCCCCACGGATGCCCCCGTCGAGGCCCCTACCGCTCCCGAGGCCGAGGCACCTACCGAGACCGAACCCGAAACCGAGCCCGAAACCGAGCCCGAGCCCGAGGTATTGGTCTCCGCCCCCGCCCCCAAGAGGATCCTGGATCAGCTGGCGGGGCGGGTCTCCCCCCGCTGGATCTCATCGGTCTGTATGCAGGTCACCCTCCCCGAGCAGGATATCGACACGGTGAAGGACGCCTTCCAAAAGGAGGGCTACATCCTCGCCGCCACCACCCCCGCCCACGGCACCAAGCTGGGGACCGCTGTGCTGAAAAGTCTGGAGCATACCGTCACCCTGATCGAGACCGCCGACGGCTCCCTTCACGTCCTGTGGGAGAAGGCTGATGCCGTTACCACCGATCCTCTGTACGCCATTCATAACCCCGAGCAGGGCGACGTGGTCATGGCACAGATCGGTATCGCCCGCGGTGACCAGAAGGACAACCCCATGATCGGTATGTGCTATGTCTACCGCCTGTCCGACGGCACCGCCCTCATCATCGACGGCGGGGTCAACAACGTGGACTGCTCTCTGAATCTCTTCCGCACCCTGCAACAGCTGGACGTGGCGCGGGACGAGGACGGTAAGTACCGCATCGCCGTGTGGATCTTCACCCACGGACACAGCGATCACATGGGTACCTTCAAGCAATTCTCGGTCCAGTACGGCGACCGCACTGACCTTACCTACGTCATGTACAGCTTCCCCACCGACGCGGTGGCCCCCAAGGGCAACACCACGGGAGAGGAGTTCGCCGAGATCGTCCGCGCGTCCTACCCCAACGCCAAGCGGGTCAGCCCCCACGCAGGCCTCACCTACTTCTTCGGGAATCTCGCGGTCCACATGCTCTACGCCCCCGAGCTGCTGTACAACTCCCCCGAAGGGGTGAACTACTACAACACCACCTCCCTGCTCTTCCGCATCGAGGCCAATGGCCAAAGCGTCCTCCACATGGGCGACGCCAGCGAGGCGGCCTCCAAGGCGGCGTGGGTCAACAGCGAGACCGCCGCCTTCAAGAGCAGTGCCCTCCAGATCACCCACCACGGCCTGTACACAGGCCCCGACAGCCACGACTGGGGCTACATGAGGAAGCTTTACAACGCCACCGACGCCGAGATCGGTCTGCTCCCCATGGGCACCCGCAACCCCAGGGATGCCCGCAACGGCCGCCACACCGTGCTGGTGGGCTGGGGCAACGCGGGATATCAGGTATCCTTCGTCATCAACCGACAGGACAGCCACAGCGGGCAGGCGTTGGATCAAGGCTACTTCGACCGCTTCGTGGCCGAGGTTGCCGCAGGGACCAACAAAAAGCCCACCATATTCGGCTACGATGGCATCAATACGGTCAAGAACCGCTCGGGGATGGTGACCTACATTTCCGCAAGCGAGGACGCCCCCATGGCTACGGTCTTCACCCTCGGTGAGGGCGGATTTACGGTGGTGTCCAACGAGAAGCTGGACACTTGGCTGGGAGAGTGATCTTCCCTTCATATCGGTAAGATTTTCCCCGTTTGCCCTTGACAAATCCGCTTTCATATGGTACAATACTACTTGATTTTTGTTTCCCATTGATTTCAAACAGAAAGGTAATATAAATCATGGATAATTCCGCAAAGACTATGGACAAGATCGTCGCGCTGTGCAAGAACCGCGGCTTCATCTTCCCCGGCTCCGAGATCTACGGCGGGCTGGCCAACTCCTGGGACTACGGCCCTCTGGGCGTTGAGTTCAAGAACAACGTCAAGCGCGCCTGGTGGAAGAAGTTCGTCCAGGAGTGCCGCTACAACGTGGGCCTGGACTCCGCCATCATCATGAACCCCCAGACCTGGGTCGCCTCCGGCCACCTGGGCGGCTTCTCGGATCCCCTCATGGACTGCAAGGTCTGCCGTACCCGCCACAGAGCCGACAAGCTCATCGAGGACTACGCTTTCCAGAATGGTCTGGAGGACAACCCCGCCGGCTGGACCGATGACCAGATGATGGACTATATCAAGGAAAAGCACATCGTCTGCCCCTCCTGCGGCAGCGGCGACTTCACCTCCATCCGTAAGTTCAACTTGATGTTCAAGACCTTCATCGGTGTTACCGAGGATTCCTCCAACACCGTGTATCTCCGCCCCGAGACCGCTCAGGGTATCTTCGTCCAGTTCAAGAACGTAGCCCGCTCCACCCGCCGCAAGATGCCCTTCGGCGTGGGTCAGATCGGTAAGTCCTTCCGTAACGAGATCACCCCCGGCAATTTCGTGTTCCGTACCCGTGAGTTTGAGCAGATGGAGCTGGAGTTCTTCTGCAAGCCCGGCACCGATCTGGAGTGGTTCCGGTACTGGAGAGGCTTCTGCGAGGAGTGGCTCTACAACCTGGGTATGCGCAAAGAGAACCTCCGTCTGCGTGACCACAGCCCCGAGGAGCTGTGCTTCTACTCCAAGGGTACCACCGATATCGAGTTCCTGTTCCCCTTCGGCTGGGGCGAGCTCTGGGGCATCGCTGACCGTACCGACTACGACCTGACCCAGCACCAGACTGTGTCGGGCGAGTCCATGGAGTTCTTCGATCCCGAGACCAATGAGAAGTACATTCCCTACGTCATCGAGCCCTCTCTGGGTGCTGACCGCGTAGCGCTGGCCTTCCTGTGCGATGCTTACGACGAGGAGATCGTGGATCCCGCCAAGAACGACGTCCGCGTGGTGCTCCACCTGCATCCCGCTCTGGCTCCCGTCAAGGCCGCCGTCCTGCCCCTGTCCAAGAAGCTCTCCGACAAGGCCGGTGAGGTTTTCGACGAGCTTTCCAAGTACTTCAACATGGAGTTCGACGAGACCGGCTCCATCGGTAAGCGTTACCGCCGCCAGGATGAGATCGGCACGCCCCTCTGCATTACCTACGACTTTGAATCGGAGACCGACGGCTGCGTGACCGTCCGTGACCGCGACACCATGGAGCAGGTGAGGCTGCCCATCTCCGAATTGAAGGCTTATATTGAGAAAACCATTGCATTTTAAGGAACCCCGGATTACGGGTGGGCGCGGCTGAAAGGCTTGCGCCCACTCTTTTCGTGTTCCGTTCCTTCCGATCATGATGAAATTTTTCGTATAGGAGATTTGAATATGGCAACCGATCAGATCAAGAACCCCCACGAAGGACACCGCGAACGCCTCCGTGAGCGTTATGCCCGCTCGGGCATGGATGATTTCGCCCCCCACGAGGTGTTGGAGCTGCTGCTCACCTACGCCATTCCCCGCGTAGACGTCAACGAGCAAGCCCACGCCCTCATCGACCGCTTCGGCTCGGTGGCGGGGGTCATGGACGCGGCCGAGGAAGAGCTTTCCAAGGTAAAGGGCATCGGGCCCAAGGCGGCGAAATTTATCAAGATGTTTCCCAACGTGTTCCGTCACTACCAGCTGGCCTCCTGTGATGCAAGAGCCTCCTTTGACACCCTGGCCAAGCTGGGAGACTATCTTCATGCCAAGTATACGGGTGTCACCGTGGAGCGGGTCTACCTGATCCTTCTGAACAACAGTCTGAAAATGATCGACTGCATCCAGTTGGGTGACGGCTCGGTCAACTGCTCCTCGGTCACGATCCGCACCATCGCCGAGCACGCCCTCCGCAAAGACGCCGCCGCTGTGGTGCTGGCTCACAACCACCCCAGGGGGCTGGCCATTCCCTCGGGGGCGGATCTACAGGTCACCCAGAGCGTAGAGTGCGCCATGGAGACCATCGGCGTGCCCCTTCTGGAGCATATGGTGGTGACCGAGAACAGCTATGCTCCCATTCTGCGTCACCACAAGGGACTTCTGCGCGCCTCGCCCATAACGGGGGAGATCGACAAGGCGTTCTATATGCGGTTTTACGGAGAGATCTGAATCCGTGCAAAACAGAGTCTTTTTGAGAAAGGCTCTGTTTTTTTGCACAAATTTCCTTAAACCCCTTGCAATTTGCTTCAAAATTGTGTATGATATATATAATCTGAAAGCAAAGGAGCGCGCACCATGAAAGTCACCTTTCTCGGCACCGGCGCGGCCGACTGGGACATCAACACTTTTGTTCCCGGTCAGTTCCACCGCCGCTTTTCCTCGGTCCTCATCAATGACGATCTGCTCATTGATCCCGGCCCCCATATCTTCCATTTCTGCGAGCAGAACGGCACCCCCGATCTGCTGGACGGTGTGAAGAACATCATCGTCACTCACTCCCACGGGGATCATTTCACCCCCGAGACGGTAGCCAAGCTCTGCGTGGGCAAGGACTGCACCGTCTGGGCGGATCCCGCCTGCAAGCGCAAGCTGATCCGTGTGCTGGGGGAGGAGACCGCCGAAAGGATCAACTTTGCGGAGACGTTCCGCAACCGCGACTATGAGATCGGGGGCTACAAGGTCACTTCTCTGCGCTCCAACCACGCCACCGAGGACCCCGACGAGGATACCCGCCTGTACCTCATTGAGGAGGGTGGCCGCATCCTCTACTACGGCTGTGACTCGGCCTGGATCCCCACGGTCTCCTGGAACATCATCCGCGAAAAGCCCGTCAACGCCATGGTGCTGGAGCTGACCTGCGGGGAGACCGCCACCTACGACTGGCGCATCTTCGAGCACAACACCCCCGAGATGCTGGAGATCATGCTGACCATGTTCCGCAAGTACAACCTCTTCGCCCCCGACGTCAAGTATTACGTCTCCCATCTGGCGCGCACACTCCACACCGACCACGAGGGTCTTGTGAAGTATCTGGAGCCCATGGGGGTCACGCCCGCTTACGACGGGTTCAGCTTTGAAGTGTAATTGATCATAATATTATTTAGGAGGAAAACATCATGCTTCTTCGTTTCAAGTGTAAGTCCTGCTCCGCTGTGTCGGATCTTTCCCCCGCAAGCCCCATCTGCCCCAAATGCGGTCAGACAGTAGAAGGCTTTGACGGCGGCTTCATCCAGATCTACCGCATGGGATCCCCCATCGGCATCGCGGTGGGCTACGGCACCTATATCAACGGCGAGCCTTACGGCCACATCGCCAACACCGAGAGCGTCCGCATCCCCCTTCCCTACGGCACCTACAACCTGCATTTCACCTGCGGTATGACCCGCCGTTGCCAGGACGTGACGGTGACCCTCTCTCCCGAGTCCCCCGCCGCCTACGTCAAGGCCCGCATCAAGATGGGCTTTTGGACCAACAAGATCATTGCCGAGCAGGTGGATGAATCCACCATGCCTCCCATGAATTGAAATACATACAAGCAAGGAGATACTACCATGTCCGAAAAGAAGCTCAACGTCGTCGTCTGGAACGAATTCCGCCACGAAAGACTGGAGGAGGCCTGCCGCAACATCTACCCCGACGGCATCCACGGTCTGATCAAGTCCTTCCTGGAGGCCGACGATGCCTCCCTGAACGTCCGTCTCGCCGCGCTGGACGACCCCGACCAGGGTCTGCCCGACGAGGTGCTGAACGAGACCGACGTACTGCTCTGGTGGGGCCACATGGCGCACCACGAGGTGGACGACGGTCTGGTGGAGCGCATCCGCCAGCGGGTCTACATGGGCAAAATGGGTCTGATCGTCCTCCACTCGGGCCACCACTCCAAGGTCTTCAAGCAGGTGGTGGGCACCAACGGCAACCTGTCCTGGGGCCGCGACCAGAATGAGATTATGTGGAATCTGCTCCCCGCGCACCCCATCGCCGCAGGCATTCCCGACCACTTCAACCTCTTTGAGGAGCTGTACTGTGAGCCCTTCTACGTGCCCCAGCCCGACGAGCTGGTCTTTGGCGGCTGGTTTGAGGACGGCTTCATCTTCCGCGCGGGTCTGTGCTACTACCGCGGCGCGGGCAAGGTCTTCTACTTCCAGCCCGGTCACGAGTTCTGCCGCTCCTACTACAACCCCTACGTCCAGCGCATCATTTGCAACGCCGTCAAGTGGGCCGCTCCCAACGACATCGGGTATCCCATTGAGAACGGCTGTCCCTGCATCCAGTACAAGCTGTCGGATAAGTTTGAGCAGTAATTTTTGATCCTCGGCGGCTTGTCTTAGGGCAGGCCGCACTATTTTTCATACGGAGGCCGAACCATGTTGAAGATCTCATTTCCCGGTATCACACAGGAGCAGTTCGCCGATGCCTTTGCCGTCCTGGAGGAATGCAAGTCCACCCCCGCCCTGGGCTTCCCCTACCCCTTCATGGGACCCGGCGGGCAGTACGGCAACTGCTGGTGGGAGCGGGACACCGCTCTGACCCTCTTGGGCTATCGCTGGCTCGACCGCAACTACTGCCGCACGGCTCTGGAGAATTTCACCTTCGTGCAGAAGGAGAACGGCCGTATTCCCCTCTACGGCTACGACCGCGTATTGGACTTTGACGAGGAGCTGAGCGCCATCCCCGTGATTTACGAGGTGGCCGCCTACGTCTGCCGCGAGACCGCCGACGAGGACTACATCCGCCGCATCTACGGGATGCTCGCGCGATACATGGACTGGTGGCTCTCCCCTTTGAAAAGAGACCCCAAGACGGGCCTTGTCTGCGGGATCTTCGAGGAGAGCGACCCCTCGGATATCCACGAGCAGCTCACGGTGGCTCAGCCCGACTTGAACGTGCAGGTGGCTGTGGGCGCCGACGTGCTGGCGGAAATGGCCACCCGCTTGGGCGACACCGCCGCCGCCGACCGCTATCGCGCCCTCTTCGCCGAGCTGCGGGATGCCATCAACCGTTACCTCTACAACCCCGCAGACGGAGGCTACTATTCGTGGCTGGTGGACGAGGAGCGGCTGCTCACCGAGCAGGTATACAACTCCATGTTCGACGTCTTGAAGCGGGGCATTGTCCCCCTTGACCGCCGCCGGGGGCTTTTGAAGCTATTGAAGGATGATTCCCTCTTCGGCTATGACAGCAAGTGGGGCCTCACCACCATGGCCAAGACCTGCGACCGCTATGTGGAGACGGTGGGCGTGTACCAGGGCTACACCAGCTGGAGCGGCAATATCTGGACCTTCCGCAACCGCATCATCGCCACGGGACTTCTGGAGGCGGGACTGCGGGAGGAAGCCGCCCACATTGCCCTCCAGACCGTCCGCACCTTCAATGGCAACTACGCCGAGTTTGTCAGCCCCTCCACGGGAGAGGGCCACGGCGTGCTTCGCTACGGCTGGTCGGCGTCGGAGTACATCCACCTCATCGTGGAGGTGCTGTTCGGCATCCGCTACGACGCCGTGACCGATACGGTGACCGTCACTCCCTGTATGCCCCGCGAGCTGGATGGGGAGACCGTCTCCATCGGCAACCTGTCGGTGGGGGACAAATACCTCCACGTTACCGTTAAGTGCGGGGAGGAGCAAGAGGTCACCTACCGTCTCACCAACTCCGAGGAGTGATCCCATCCCGCCATCAACGAAACTGAATAAGGAGAATCACTATGAACAAGCGCATGGACAGAAGCCGCCTGAATATCGGCGTATACCACCTCAAGCCCTACGCCCGCACCGAGGCTCACATCAAGGATCTGGCCGACTGCGGCATTGATTTCGTCATCTGCATGGACAATGACCGCCCCGCGCTGGATCTCTTCCACAAGTATGGCGTGGGTGCCATCGTCTCGGGCATCGTCCCCAAATGGTGGGGCGGAAACGGAGCCGGTTCGGGCAAGATGCACACCATCAACACCCTGGACAAGTATGAGGCCGCCGCCGCGTCCTTTGTGGATCATCCCGCCATTTGGGGTATCGACATCGGTGACGAGCCCTCCGCCTTGGACTTCCCCCACTACGGCAAGGTTTTTGACTGCGTAGATCGGCTGTTCCCCAACCAGTTTCCCTATCTGAACCTCTACCCCAACTACGCCTCGGTCTCCCATAACACCGCCGAGGAGACCGAGTGCCAGCTGGGCACCGCCACCTATGAGGAGCATATTCAGAGATACTGCGAGAACGTCCCCGCAGACTACCTCTCCTACGATTTCTACTGCTTCGATCATAACCTGCGGGTCATGGGCGTGACCAAGCACTACGAGAATCTCCGCGTGGTGGCCGATGCCTGCCTGCGGACGGGGCGGAGCATGTGGATTGTGCTGATGGTCAACTCCCACGACCCCGACATCTGGATGACCGAAAACAACCTCCGCTTCCAGGCCTACACCTCCATGGCCTTCGGTGCCGAAAACATTACGTGGGCCTGCTACACCGCGGGCTGGTGGAACAATCAAGTGCTGGACGGCGAGGGCAACAAGACTCAGCAGTACGATAAGCTCAAGAAGATCAATGCCGAGATCCGCACCCTGGCCGACGAGTACATGAAGTACCGCCGCGTGTCTACCCATTTCGTGGGCTTCGCGGGTCATCCTCACATGGCGGCCGTTCAGCAGGAGGCCGTTCCTTCCCTGTCCACAGGCGTGTTCTTTGACGTGAAGGCAGATAACGGTGCTCCTCTGGTGGTTGGTGAGATGGTGAACAGAAACGCCGATGGCTCGGTGGCCCTAATGGTCTGCGCCGCTGACGATCCCCACGAGACCGACCCCAAGGAGTATCAGATCACCTTCCGCGCCCCCGACCGCTGTGTCCGCGCCCTGGGCGGGGACGGCTACAAGACCGTGACCGATCTGGGTGGCGGTGTCTATGCTGTGGCGGTCAAGTCCAATGAGGGAGTGCTGATTACGGCGAGGTAAATTGGAGTTTATAGGTCTGTTGGCTTGTACTGACCCTTGGGTGTTGCCCTCTCACCCGCCTGCGGCGGGAGCTCCCCCAGAGGG
>JAGBAS010000101.1 GCA_017938885.1 Clostridia bacterium | reverse complement strand
TTGCTTTCCGCTTCTTTCTGTAAACATAGGTGTTCCTCCCACATCATTTTTCACCTATATTATACCATATCTCATATTCCTTGTAAAGTACGACAAAGGGCTCGGAACTTTCGTCCTGAACCCTTTGTCAGTAATCTGAGGGAGCGCCTTACAGCGCTCCCAAGGAAAATGTCACGAATACATAGAATTCGCTTTCATATACCGATAGATCATTTCCCCATGCTCCTGCTCCTCGGTCTGAATGTGGTTGAGAGTCTTGCGAAGCTCGGTCTGCCCGAACTCAAAAACGCAGGTGTCGTACAACCCCGAGGCGTGCTTCTCGGTGGCGAGCAGATCGGTGCAGAGGTAGCAGTCCTGCTTTTTCTCGGGGGTTTCGGCCTGGTTGTGGTAAGCGGTGAAGGTCGGGAGGGCGGACTGTCCGCCACCGCCCGTGGCAGGGGCGGTACCGTTCTCCATTTGGGTGAGGGTGTTCAGGTGGCCCCGCTCCACTTCGGCGATGCGGTTGAAAAGCTGCTTCAGCTGAGGGTCGTGGGCGCACGCGGCGTGCCTCGTGTACTTGTCGATGCAAAGCTGCTCCTGCCCCTTGAGATCCTGAATCAGGGTGGCTTCCTTCTGGGTGAGTACCATAATTTCCTCCGTGTGTATGGATCGACCGATCCGTATTCCCTTGCGGGTAGGGAGAGTATGGACACAGAAAAGGAGCCGTATACCGTACGGAGGTGATTTGGGCATAAAATCATTAAAAGCAAACGGGAAAACGTATTGACATTTTCGAAAGAATAAGGTATAATAAAAAAACCGCACCGAATACTCCCCAACATGGGATTTTTGTGACGGTTTATTGTTGCAACCGAAGGAGAATCCATATGAATCAGAACGACTCTGTCCTGCGTGCCAAGGAGCTGCTGGGAAAAATGTCTCTTGAAGAGAAGCTGTATCAGCTTTCTGCCCAGATGCTCTGGGAGGTGCAGGAGGATTATGAAGAAAAGCGCAACCACAAGGAAGGGAACTACCGGAATCCCGGGCACTTCATGCATTTCGACCGCCCCGAGCCCGCCTCCCCCTCCGAGGTCGCCAAGCGAATCAACCGCGACGTAGAGCTGACCATGGCCGCTCACCCCAACGCCATTCCCCCCATCGAGCACGGCGAGGCACTCCACGGTGCCCAGTGGGGTATGGCCACCTGCTTCCCCCAGCCCATTGCTATGGCCGCTACCTTTGACGACGGGCTGGTAGCCCGTATGGCCGATGCCATTGGCAAGGAATGCGCGGTTGTAGGCGTCCGCCAGGCACTCACCCCCGTGGTCAACGTCGTCCGCGACTGCCGATGGGGGCGTACTGTCGAGACCTTCGGCGAGGATGTGCTGCTTAGCTCCCGTATGGGTGTTGCCATGTGCCAAGGCCTGCAAAAGAACGGCGTCATTGCCACCCCGAAGCACTACGCGGATAACTATTCCCACGGCGGCCGTGATTCAAATTCCTCCGATACCTCCGAGCGCGTCATGCGTGAGGTCTACCTCAAGCCCTTCGAGGCCTGCTTTAAGGAGGGCGGAGCCCTGTCGGTCATGGCGGCCTACAATAGCTGGGAGGGGATCCCCTGCTCGGCAAATGACAGACTGTTGACCGAGATCCTGCGGGATGAGTGGGGCTTTGAGGGCTTTGTGGTTTCTGATTACTGGGGAGTCGAGGGTGTGTATGAGTCACACAAGCTGGTAGATGATTATTGGAAGGCCGAAGCCTGTTGCCTCAAGGCGGGGCTGGACGTCAACCTCCCCCACACCTGCTACCAAAAGCTGGTCAAGGCCTACGAGGAGGGCGTTATCACCGATGCCGACGTAGACCGAGCCGTCCTGCGGGTGTTGACCGCCAAATTTGCTATTGGTCTGATGGATCAGCCCTTCGCAGATCCCGCCGCCGCCGATGCCGTGGTGCGGTGTGACGAGCATAAGCAGCTGGCCTTGGAGGCCGCACGCCGTTCCATTGTCCTGCTGAAAAACCAAGGAACACTTCCCTTCAAGAAAAACGAAATCAAGACCATCGCCGTTTTCGGAGCGGGCGCACTCGACCTTCCCGTGGGCAAGAACTATTCGGGTCCCTTCAAGCGTCTCTGGGAAGCCCCCGATGCCAAGACCCCGCTGGCGTATCTGAAGGACTATCTGAACGGATGCGCCGAGGTGATCTTCGCCGAGGATTCTGAGATCGAAGAGGTAGCCGCCCGCTGTGACGCCGCTCTGTATTTGACCACCGTAGTGGAGGGAGAGGGCATGGACCGCTCGGATATCCGCCTCCCCGGTGTGACCCATAAGAGCCAGGCCGACGAGGGCGCCATCATCGTCAGCAAGTTCGAAATGGAGGTCAAGACCAACCAGGAGGAGAGCATCCGCCGCATGACCGCCGCCAACAAGAATTCCGCCGTGATCCTTCTGAACGGTGCTCCCGTGGATATGAGCGGCTGGATCGACGGCTGTCCCGCTGTCCTGGAGGCCTGGTATCCCGGTGAGCAGGGCGCACAGGCCATTACCGAGATCCTTTTCGGTGATATCAACCCCTCCGCCAAGCTTCCCATTACCTTCCCCCGCAGTGTGGGTCAGCTCCCCCTGTTCTATGCCGCCAAGCCCTCTGGCAGAGGCTACGGCTACGTGGAGAACGACGGATCCCCCCTCTACCCCTTCGGTTACGGTCTCAGCTATACTACCTTCGCCATGGACGGTTTTTCCATGGAAACCAAGGAAGACAGCCTGAGCCTGACCCTGACCGTCTCCAATACGGGAGACCGGGACGGCGCCGAGGTGGTGCAGGTCTACCTGTCGGGCATCCACTGCGACGTGGTTATGCCCCTTATGGAGCTGAAGGCCTACTGCCGTGTGGAGGTCAAGGCGGGTGAGAGCCAAACCCTCACCGTGGACGTCCCCGCCGAAGCCTTCCGCTATTACGACCGCAGGATGAACCTCGGTATGCACGACGGCGACTACACCGTCATGATCGGCACCTCCTGTAAGGACATTGTCAAGACCTTCGAGGTCAAGGCAAGAGATGGTAAGCTGGTCTGAGGAATCAAATCACCCACATATATCCAAATCCCCGGACCGTTGCGGTTCGGGGATTTCAAATTGGGGTTTAGCGTTCCGTTCCTTGGCCTTCCCCAGCGGGGAAGGGGGACCGCGAAGCGGTGGATGAGGAGAGCGAATTGCGGTTCAGTATCGGATGTAATCTTTCATGGCATATCAAGGGTTTCCAGTTGTACCCGTATAAAAAACTCAACCCGCTCTCCTCATCCGTCACCCGCTAAAGCGGGTGCCACCTTCCCCGCTGGGGAAGGCTAATGAACATGGCTGCCTCCCCGATAAACCCAAATTTGAACTCCAAAAATCTCTTGACTTTCCTGTCCAAATAGTCTATAATATAGATGATCGTAAACCACAATCCCCCGAAAAGGAGCCCGGATATATGCCCACCACCCCCGATATGAACGCCCTCCGCGCCCGCGCCGAACAGCTTCGCCGCGAG
>JAGBAS010000100.1 GCA_017938885.1 Clostridia bacterium | reverse complement strand
GAAGAAAATTGCAAACCTATGCTGGAGGGATACCTCCGGTTTCCTTGCATTTTTTATCTTCCTTCACAAAATAACAAAGCCTATCCCATGTTTGAGATAGACTTTGTCAGTAATCTGAGAGCACACAAGGTGCTCTGCTCTTGTTTTGGTGCGGGCAAGAGGACTTGAACCTCCACCGAGTTGCCCCGACTAGAACCTGAATCTAGCGCGTCTGCCAATTCCGCCATGCCCGCTTATGGAGTTGCACCGATTTTGTCGATGCAACGGTTGGTGCGAGAAACGGGACTTGAACCCGTACGGTGTGAACCACACGCCCCTCAAACGTGCGCGTCTGCCAGTTCCGCCACTCTCGCGTGTCGCTTGAACGCAACGGTGATATTATACACGATTTCGGGGGAATTGTCAAGGGGTTTTGAAAAAGTTTTTTTAATTTTTTTCAAAAAGTCCGAAGGCGGCCAAAGGGGAGAGTTGACAAATGCTTGTGGGTATGCTATAATGAAGCAAAGTATCGCTTCCTTGCGTGAGCCGTAGCCGTCGATACTGCGGCAACGGCAATCGGGGAGAGGCGAGGACTACGAAAACTGCATGATGGTATGGTAAGGAGGGGCGCGTATGGAACGGAAGCAGGATCGGAATGAGATGGGCGTTGGGGGAACCCGCTTGCGGGCGGGTATGACGTTTTTGTCGGAGAACCCCGAGGCTTTCGGGTATCTGTCCGACGCCTGCCCCGTTGCGACCTCCGAGCTTCTGATCGCGGCGAATGGCCGCGGCATGGCGGACGGCGAGGCTTTTCCCATGCACGCCGTGGAGATGGCCGGCGTGGACGGGCTCTTTGACGAGGTGTTCGGCGGTCTCATCCACCGCACCGATGAGAACGCCCGTCTGCTGGCCATGAGCTTTGGCGAGGAGGGAGAGCTTCAAGAGCATCCGGTGAGCCGTTACTGCGCGGTTCTGGCTGAGGCGGTGGCTTTGCAGATCCTGGAGGGGCCTGCGAAGGGGGCGTCCTACGAGCAGACGGGCAGCTTGTTGGGTAATGAGCTGACGGCCAAGCTGGCGCGGCTTCGGGAGACGGTTGCGGATCCCCTGCCTTCTTCCCGGGATGCCGGCTTCTATACGGTATCCTTGGGTGTATGCCGCATCGAATTCCGCGGAGAAGGGAACTACGGGCTGGAGATCTTCGCGGCAGGTGATTTTCGGGTGTTCCTGTTGGATGGCGAGGGACTTCACCCGCTGTGGATGACCGACACGCCCTCCCTGTCTCCCGATGTGGTCGTGATGCCCTCGGGGCGGCGGTTGACCCTCCACCATCCCGAGCCCTTTGCGATTCTGCTCCTTTCGGACAGCCTTTGCGCACTCAGCACGACCGAGGAACGGGCTTTGCCGGAGAATCCGGGTATGATCTGGCGGTACCGTATGCGGTTGGAGCATCAGCTCCTCCGTCTCATCACTGCCTGCGTGCGGGAGCAGGAATTTGGCGATCGGGCGGCGCGGTTCTTTACGGGCCGTTCCCGGGGGCGGGACAGCGCATCGGGTGCCATGGCTATCCTGCGGGACGGGGTTTCCTACGAGGTGTTCCGCTCGATCTGTGGGCAACGCCTGACCAAGCTGGAAGAGATGATCTCCCTGATGCCCGAGGGCTACGATCCCGATCGCGTGGCGAAGCAGCACGAGCGCGTGGAGGAGGAGGAGGCGCATCTCCATCGGATCCTGCGTCAGGAGAAAGGGATCTCGGATCGGGTCGCAGAGGCGTTGCGATGCTGTGCGCTGGAAAAGCTGCGGTCGGAAAAGGAAGGGGACGTCTGTCCGCCGCCGTCCGGAGTTCCGCACTATCGCCGTCTGACCCGGGAAGAGGTGGAGTGTGTATACCGCCGCTACGACGGGGAGAATGCACGGGATCGGGCGCGCATCGAGGAGAATCGGCGCGCTCTGCGGGAGAATCTGACCGATCATTGGATCGCGCTGCGCCCCGGCTTTCTGACGAGCAGCGGCTCTGCCGAGCGGGCGGAGTGTGCGCGTAGCTACGAGGTATGCGTAGCCATGAAGAGCCGTCTGTCCCGTATGCTGACCGCGCGGCAACGGACCCTGACGGCGGTGGAGACCCTGCTGTCGGACAGCCTGGCTGTTCTGCGGTCGGACGGGAAGGATTGGCTGGAGGGACGCGCGGGAGACGGCTGTATCACGTCCTGGGCCCGGCGGCTGGAGGGGGAGCTGTCCCCGGCTCTGTCGCCTCTTCTGACTGCTTGGGAGAAGGACAGCGAGGCCTATCGGAGTCTGATGGCCGCGTACACCTACGAGCGGGAGCTGCTGTTCCGCATGGATACGCATCCCGAGCACGGCTTCTTCCATGCCGATTGGCGCGGGATCGCCGATGGGGCTCTGAGCGACGGGCGGTGGGAGAGTCTGCTTGGCTCCTTGGAGGAGTCCTCGCCCTATCGGACGCTGGTCGAGACGCTGCGCAGGGTCTCGCTGGGAAACGGTGCGCTCCTGGAGCGTATCGAGGGGCGCGGAGCCGAGCGTCGCATGGCCAGAGAGCTGGCTGGACGGCCCGAGCTCCAGATCGCCGCGCTGCGGGCATCCGCCTACGAGGATGCGGATTGGGGCGAGAGCGTTCTGGCTCTTATGACGCCCTCTTTGCGGCGGGAGCATCTGGACGTTGTGCGCCATTGGCAGGAGACCCGCGAGCTGAATGCCCGCAGGGAAAAGGCTTACGACGAATACGTCGGATCGTATAGCCGATATATCGAGGAGCTTTGAAAAAAGGGGGATACCGACGAAGCGGTGTCCCTCGCCTTTGCTACAGAGACTTTTTGCGCAGAATTTTGAAAAAATGCGAAAAATTTTTCAAAAGTGCTTGACAAATCCGTTTGTGTATGGTATACTATCCGAGTAAATGAAGTGAGACCGCCCGGTTTCCACCCCGCCGTTCCGTATGAGCGTGGGTCAATAGACGCTTCCACTCAAAGAAATGAGTGGGTCTCTGTGTGCCGGGGCTGTCGCTTCGGTACGATTTTTATTTTAGGAGGTGTTTACCTATCGCCGCGAATGCTAAAGAAGCTCAGACTCTCCTCAACGAGGACATCACCGCGAAGGAGATCCGAGTCGTAACCGCCGACGGAGAGCCCCTTGGAATCATGAGCTCCAAGGAAGCCCTCAAGATCGCCTATGAAAAGGAATTGGATCTGGTCATGATCGCACCCCAGGCTACGCCCCCCGTGTGCAAGATCATGGACTACGGCAAGTTCTGCTTTGAGAAGCAGAAGAGAGAGAAGGAAGCCAAGAAGAAGCAGCAGACCGTGGAGCTCAAGGAGATCCAACTGTCCTGCCGCATCGACACCCACGACTATGAGACCAAGATGAACCAGGCCAAGAAGTTTTTGACCTCGGGCAACAAGGTTCGCGTGGTCATGAAGTTCCGCGGACGCGAGATGAGCCATATGGCCATCGGCCGCGATATCCTGGAAAAGTTCCTGGAGGACGTCAAGGAGGTCGGCTCCTGCGACAAGAAGCCCGTCCTGGACGGCCGCTTTATGAGCATGGTCATCAGTCCCCTCTCCAATAAGAAGTAAGCATCGTGTGCTGCGGCTCCGTCCGCATCGATCGGTAATCCATCGATATACGCACAGCCCCCACGCATCCCCGCAAATCTGTTCATGAACCCCGTCACTTCGATGCGGTCTCCATGATATACGGCTCCGAAACGGAAGCCAGCGGATGCGCCGTGCGAACCCCATTGCGCGGCCATTCAGTACAATGAAAGAAGGAAAAGAAAAATGGGAAAGGTTAAGACACACAAGGCATCTGCCAAGAGATTTTCCGTGACCGGTACCGGCAAGGTCAAGATCAACCACTGCCACCACCGCCACAACCTGGGTAAGAAGCCCTCCAAGAGAAAGAGACATCTGCGCTCCAGCGCCATTCTGAGCGAGGCAATGACTGCCAACATCAGAGCTATGATCCAGAAGTAATCGACAAGAGAATCGTTATAGGAGGAAAGAAAAATGGCAAGAATTAAGGGCGCAATGATGACGCGCAAGAGAAGAAATAAGGTTCTGAAGGCTGCCAAGGGTTACTGGGGCAGCAAGTCCAAGCACTTCAAGATGGCTAAGGAAGCCGTCATGAAGAGCGGCAACTACGCATTCGCCGGCCGCCGCATGAAGAAGCGCGACTTCCGCCGTCTGTGGATCACCCGTATCTCCGCCGGCTGCAAGGCCAACGGCATGAACTACTCCACCTTCATGAACGGTCTGAAGAAGGCGGGCATCACCCTGAACCGCAAGATGCTCTCCGAGATCGCTATCTCCGACAAGGAAGCTTTCACCGCTCTGTGCGAGCAGGCTAAGGCTGCCCTGTAATGTGATCGTCATAAAAACCCGATGGACTTTGCGCCACTCGGGTTTTTATCATTGAATGGCCCCCTGCAATCGGGGCAAAATCCCCCGAAAAAGCCCCGTTTTCCGGCGGTTTCGGGGTCTTTTCCCCCTCCCTTGGGGTGAAAAATCATCGAAAACGAGGTGTACTCATGTCTGCATCTGTCCGCTTTGACGGCGAGATCATTATCTCCCGCCAGAACCGCCGCATCGTTGAGCTCATGAAGCTGGACGACCGCCGCGCCCGCGAAAAGACCCGTACCTTCCGATTTGACGGGGTCAAGCTCCTCTGCGAGGCCATCCGCCGCGGGGTGGAGATCGACACTGTGTTTCTCCGCGCGGGGACGGCCGAGCGGGTCGCTTCCCGTATGGAGGAGCTCTACGGCTGTAGCCTCTCGGAAGCGGGCTGTCCCGTTTTGGGAGTGGAGGATAGCCTGTTTGAAAAAATTTCTCAAGAAAATGCCCCCGACGGCGTGATAACCGTCGCAAAATATATTGACAAATCCCACAATTCTATTATAATATATAAGGAAGACGAAGCTTCTTCCATCAAGGACGCTCCCATCCTCCTTCTGGAGGCGGTGCGGGATCCTCTCAACGTGGGGGCCATCATCCGCAGTGCTGCCGCTCTGGGCGTTGGGCACATCATCATGAGTGCCGACTGTGCCGACCTTTACCATGCCCGAACTCTCCGCGCCGCCATGGGGCCGCTGTTCTCTATGCCGATCACCCGGGTAGAGGATCTTCCCGGGACGGTGAAGGCTCTCCGCGCCTCGGGGCGCCGTATCTACGCCGCCGCTCTGGACGATACCGCTCTTCGGTTGGGATCCTCCGAGCTTGACCGTGAACGGGAAGGGCACCCGGTGGGGGCGGTGATTGGCAACGAAGGACACGGGCTTTCGGAAGCCGTCATGGCCGCCTGTGACCGCAGCGTCTACATCCCTATGGAGGCGGATACCGAGTCCCTCAATGCGGGGGTGGCCGCCGCCCTCATCATGTGGGAGCTATGCAAAAAATAAACCTTACCCGAAAGGAGTACGCCATGAAGGACAGACTGTTTGAGATCTGGTTTTCCCTGCGTTGCGGAGCGCAGAACCGTGAGTTTCCGTCTCTCTTGGAGGCTTGCGGTACTCCTTACGAGCTGTACAAGGCTGACGAGAACGAGCTGGAGTGCCTGCCTTGCTCCCGCAGTCTGAAGGCGCGCCTGGCGGATAAGTCCTTGAAGGAAGCCTCCCGCATTATGGAATACTGCAAGGAGAACCACGTGGGGATTTTGTTCTGGCAGGATGAGAATTATCCTGCCTCTCTGCGACCTTTGCGGGATCCGCCCGTTCTGCTCTACTATAAGGGGAATCTGCCCGATCTTTCGAGGCGGCTGTGCATCAGCGCGGTCGGGACTCGCAGTATGAGCGAATACGGTAAGCGCATCGCGTATAAAATAGGCTATGAGCTGGGGGCAGCCGGAGCCGTGGTGGTGTCGGGAATGGCCCTCGGAAACGACAGCGTGGCCGCCGCAGGCACGCTCCTGGCGGGCGGAACGACCTTGGCTGTGCTGGGTTGCGGCATCGATGTTACCTATCCCCGAGAGCATGGCAAGCTCCTGGCCGAGATCACCGCCAAGGGTGCCGTTCTGACCGAGTTCGCACCCGGGACACCGCCTGAGGGACGGAATTTCCCCATACGCAACCGCATCATCAGCGGTCTGTCGCAGGGCACCGTAGTCATTGAGGGCGATTTGAAATCGGGCGCGCTCATCACCGCCCGTACCGCTATACTCCAGGGGCGGGATATTTACGCTTTCCCCGGAAACGTGGGGGAGACCAATTCGGCGGGCACCAATCAGCTCATCAGCGACGGTGCCGTTATGGTGCTCCGCGCCAGGGACGTACTGGAGAATTACGCCTTCCTGTACCGCGATTCCCTGGATATGGCCAAGCTGACCCGCGCCGAGACCCGCTCCGCCATCGACGAGGAGGGGCTCGTGCGCCTGGGCGTCTGCACACGCACTGAAAAGCCCAAGGAGGCTCTGCCCGCTTCCGACCAAAAGCCCCCGCTCGATCGTTCTGCCCGTTCCCGCCGCAGGGATACGCCCGCAGAAAGCAGAGGGGAAGTGCCCGCTGTGCCTCGCGGTTCGGCGGTATCGGAGCCCGCCGCGGCCTCCAAGCCTGCTCCCGCTCCTGCCGTGTCGGCTCGCGGGGACGCCTCCGAGCGGGCACTCAAGACCCTGACCGATACCCAAAGGCGTATCTTTGAGGCTCTGCCGCTGGATCACGCTGTCACCATCGACTACCTCACCCGCGAGGGCTTTACGACCGCTGAGATCATGGCGTCTATGACCATCCTGGAGATCAAGGGACTGACCGTGATCCTGCCCGGCGGGCTTTACTCAAGAAAATAATGGATTTTCTCTTTCGGGAAAATCAACGAAAGGAATACAGATCACATGGCAAAAACCAATCTGGTCATTGTGGAGTCGCCCTCCAAGGCGAGTACCATCAAGGGCTATCTCGGCTCCAACTACAAGGTTATCGCCTCGGTGGGTCACGTCCGTGACCTGCCCAAGAGCACCCTTGGGGTTGATATTGAGAACAATTTCGCCGCCCATTACATCAACATTCGCGGTAAGGGCGACATCATCAAGGAGATCAAGAAGGAGGCCAAGAACGCGGGCAAGATATTCCTGGCGACTGACCCTGACCGCGAGGGCGAGGCTATCTCCTGGCATCTGGCCAACGCTCTGGGCATCCCCGTGGAGCAGGTC
This sequence comes from Clostridia bacterium, assembly GCA_017938885.1. GTDB lineage: Bacteria > Bacillota > Clostridia > Oscillospirales > CAG-272 > CAMEON01. Next base: position 20,645 of record JAGBAS010000100.1, on the reverse strand, counting down.
CAGCGCGTCACCTTCAACGAGATCACCAAGACGGTGGTCAAGGCCGCCATCAAGCAGCCCAGACCCATTGACATGAACCTGGTCAACGCCCAGCAGACCCGCCGTATTCTCGACCGCATCGTGGGCTACAAGCTCTCGCCCTTCCTGTGGAAGACGGTGCGGAGCGGTCTCTCTGCCGGCCGCGTGCAGTCGGTAGCCACCAAGATCATCGTGGACAGAGAGAACGAGATCCGCGCCTTTATCCCCGAGGAATACTGGACCATTGATGCTACCCTGATCCCCGCCGAGGGTAAGCCCTTCTCCGCGCGCTTTTACGGGAATCACAGCGGTAAGGTTCGCCTGACCAATGAAGCTGAGGCCATGAAGGTGGTGCGCGCCGTGGAGGGTCAGCCCTTCACCGTGGACAGCGTCAAGCGTTCCACCCGTAAGAAGAATCCCGCGCCTCCTTTCACCACCTCCACCATGCAGCAGGAGGCCTCCCGCAAGCTGGGCTTCCAGTCCCAGCGGATCATGCGGGTCGCCCAGGAGCTTTACGAGGGCGTCAACCTCGGCCCGGAGTTCGGCGGCGTACAGGGCTTGATTACCTATATGCGTACCGACTCTCTCCGCGTGTCAGCGGATGCTCAGGCTGCCGCGGCTCGTCTCATCAAGGACAAGTACGGCGACAGCTTCTATCCCGAGACGCCCCGCGTCTACAAGACCCGTGCTTCGGCGCAGGATGCCCACGAAGCCATTCGTCCCGCCCGGGTGGAGATCGAGCCCGCTATGGTGCGCAAGGCACTCTCCACGGATCAGTACCGCCTCTACAAGCTTATCTGGGAGCGCTTCGTGGCCAGCCAGATGGAGTCTGCCGATCTGGCGACCCTGACTCTGGACTTTGACTGCAAGGGCTACCTGTTCCGCACCAGCGGTTACACCGTTACTTTCCCCGGCTACATGGCGGTTTACGAGGAATCTGTGGATGAGTCCCACCGCCCCCATGCCGACGAGCCCGAGGAGCAAAAGGATCTCCGTATCCCTGCTCTGACCGAGGGCCAGGTGCTGGATTCCGACAAGATCGATCCCGCCCGCCACTTCACCGAGCCCCCGCCCCGCTACACCGAGGCTTCCCTCATTAAGCTTCTGGAGGAGAAGGGCATCGGCCGACCTTCCACCTTCGCTACCATCATCACCACCATCATCTCCCGCGGCTACGTCAAGAGAGAGGCCAAGTCTCTGGTGCCCACCGAGCTGGGTGAGGTCACAAACACCATCATGCTGCAAAATTTCTCCACCGTTGTGGATGAGCAGTTCACCGCCCACATGGAGGATGAGCTGGACGGCATCGAGGAGGGAAATGAGGAGATGGTGACGGTTCTGTCCCGCTTCTGGGGCAGCTTTGAGCAGCAGCTCACCGCCGCAGAATCCACCATCGGCAGTCTGAACGTCGCCCTCACTGTTGAGACTACCGATATGGTCTGCGATAAGTGCGGGGCGCAGATGATCGTCAAGAACGGCCGCTTCGGTAAGTTTGCCGCTTGCCCGAACTATCCTACCTGTAAGAACACCAAGCCCCTGGCTCCCGAGGGAGCCTCGGAGGAGGAAGGGAAGAGCAGTGAGGCAGCTGAGGCCGAGAAGAAGGCCGAGATCGTGACGGATATGGTCTGCGAGAAGTGCGGTGCGCCCATGGTGCTCCGCAACGGCCGCTACGGTAGCTTCTACGCCTGCTCGGCCTACCCTGCCTGTAAGTTCACCAAGCCCAAGACCCGTGATATCGGGGTGGCTTGTCCCAAGTGTCAGGCCAAGCTGGTCATGAAGACGGGGCGCAACAGAACTGTCTTCTATAGCTGCGAGCGGTATCCCGACTGTGATTTTTCCTCCTGGGATATGCCCACAAGCGAGAAATGCCCTGCCTGCGGTCAGATGCTCTACCGCAAGAAGGGCAAGGCCCTGCTGGTATGCCACGATAAGGCCTGCGGCTACTCCCGCGAGGTCGAGCCATTGGCTGAGCCGGCTATGGAGGATTGACCATGGCCGATCTGAAGGTTTTCGGCGCGGGACTGGCGGGCTGTGAGGCCGCGTGGCAAGCGGCGCAGAGAGGGGTAGCGGTTACTCTGTACGAGATGAAGCCCAAAAAGTATACGCCGGCTCACCATAGCGAGGGCTACGCCGAGCTGGTCTGCTCCAATTCCCTGCGCTCCGACCGCGTGACCGTGGCGTCGGGACTCCTCAAGGAGGAGTTGGCCCGTATGGGCTCGCTGATTATGGAGGCCGCGTATGCCACCCGTGTGGCCGCAGGCTCGGCTTTGGCGGTGGATCGGGAAAAATTCTCGGCGTACATCACCGAGAAGATCCGGAATCACCCCTTGATTACGGTGGTGGAGGAGGAGATCACCGAGCTACCTGCTGACGGTATCACCGTGGTCGCCACGGGGCCTCTGACCTCGGATACCTTTGCTGAGTGGCTGAAGGACAATCTGGTGGGCGAGGGGCTTCACTTTTTCGATGCGGTGGCTCCCATCGTGGACGCTTCCTCCATCAATATGGACGTGGCTTTCTTCGCCTCCCGCTACAACAAGGGCGACGCCGACTACATCAACTGCCCCATGACCAAGGAGCAGTACGATGCCTTTTACAATGCTCTCATCACTGCCGAGGAGGCAGAGCTCAAGGATTTTGACAAGGATCTCAAGGTCTTTGAGGGCTGTATGCCCGTGGAGGTCATGGCCAAGCGGGGGTATGACACCCTGCGTTACGGCCCTCTGAAGCCTGTGGGTCTGGTGGATAGCCGCACCGACAGCCGCTCCTACGCCGTTGTCCAGCTTCGCCGCGAGGACGAGGAGGGAAGCATGTACAATCTGGTGGGCTTCCAGACCCATCTGACCTTCCCCGCGCAAAAGCGTGTATTCTCCATGATCCCGGGGCTTCAGAACGCCGATTTCCTCCGCTACGGTGTCATGCACCGCAACACCTACCTCCCCTCTCCCGAACTGCTGGATGCCGACTATAAGCTCCGCAAGGGATACGGCGACGGCCAGGTCTACTTCGCGGGCCAGATGACGGGGGTGGAGGGCTACATCGAGTCCACCGGCTCGGGCTTCGTGGCGGGGCTCAACGCCGCAAGACTGGCTTTGGGACTGGATCCCTTGATCTTCCCCCAGACGACTATGATCGGCGCCATGGCGCATTACGTGAGCCACGGGGGACTGGGCGATTTCGTCCCCATGAACGCCAATTTCGGCATCATCCCCTCCCTGGATCACCGTGTGAAGGGCGGTAAGGTCGCCCGCTACGAGGTTTATGCCGCCAGAGCTCTGGAGGCGCTGGACGGGGTGATGGATACTGTCAACCAGGCCAAGCAATAAACACACCCAACGGAACCCTCCTACAGGGGGGTTCCGAGCGGCCAAAAGTCTTTAATCGCGGTACCCCTTAAAGGCTTTTGATCGTTCCGCTCTCGCGGTTGGGTCTCCCCCGAATACGAAAGGAAAGGAACCCAAAACTATGAAAATGATTATCGATTGCATGGGTGGCGACAATGCCCCCCTGGAAATGCTGAAGGGCGTGATCGATGCCAAGGCCGAGCTGGGCGGGGAATACCTGCTGGTTGGCCGCAAGGAGACTCTGGAAGCCGTTGCGCGTGAGAACGGCCTGGATATCTCGGGCTTCGAGATCCTTCACGCCGAGACCGTCATCACCATGGAGGACGACTCCATGGCCTTCCGCGAGAAGAAGGATTCCTCTATGACCTTGGCTCTCCGGGCCTTGGCCAACGGTGAGGGAGACGCCATGGTGTCCTGCGGTAACACGGGGACTCTCTTCGCGGGGGCATCCCTGACCGTCCGCCGCATTAAGGGCGTCCACCGTGCCGCTCTGGCCGCCGTTCTGCCCTTCAATCCCCCCGTCCTGCTTTTGGACTGCGGTGCCAACGTTACGGTTCAGCCCGAGTTTCTTCCCCAGTTTGCCGCCATGGGCTCGGCCTATATGAAGGCTCTCTACGGCTTGGAGAATCCCCGGGTGGGATTGCTCAACAACGGTGGGGAGGAGCACAAGGGGACCCCTCTCCAGACCGAGGCGTATCAGCTTCTCAAAAACTGCCCTGATATCCGCTTTGTGGGCAACGTGGAGGGCAATCAGGTGCCCTTCGGCGCTTGCGACGTTCTGGTTGCCGACGGCTATACCGGTAACGTTCTGCTCAAGACCATGGAGGGCATGGGCAAGCTGTTCATGACCCGCATGAAGGGGATCTTCTATGCCTCGCTCATTTCCAAGCTGGCGGCGCTGACCGTCAAAAAGTCCTTCATGCAGTTCAAAAAGGATATGGATGTCAAGGAGCACGGCGGCAGTCCTATTCTGGGGCTTCGCAAGCCGGTCATCAAGGCTCACGGCTCCTCGGATGCCCGTGCCTTCAAGAACGCCATCCGCCAGGCTATGCGCTTTGCGGAGTCAGGAGCTACCGAGACCATTGAGCGTCTGCTCGGTACCGAGGCTCCTGCGGGGAAGGAGTAAGCCGTGGCTTTCGAACCGAATATCAATCCTATGGTGCGGCTGGAAACTGCCATTGGGTATTCCTTCAAGGACAAGACCCTGCTCCGCCGCGCCATGACCCATTCCTCCCACTCCAATGAGACGGGAGAGCGCAACCACCACCTGCTCTGCAACGAGCGGCTGGAGTTTCTGGGCGACTCGGTGCTGTCCATCGTGGTCAGCCGTTACCTGTATACCGCCTATCCCCAGGAGGGGGAGGGCATCCTCACCAATATGCGCAAGGACGTGGTCTGCGCCGAGGCTCTGGCTCGCTATGCCAGGAAGATCGGTATCGGGGCGTGCCTGCTTCTCGGTAAGGGAGAGGCGCAAACGGGTGGCTGTGACAAGGAAAACATTCTGGCCGACGCCTTTGAGGCACTTCTGGCCGCCATTTACCTGGATGCGGGAGAGCGGGGGATGGATATCATTGCCGCTTTCCTTTTGCCGCTCGTGGAGAAGGATCTTTCTACGTTGGTATCCAAGGGCATTGACGGGGACTACAAGACCCCCCTCCAGCAGTTGGTTCAGCAGACCGAAGGGGACGTGCTGGAATACATACTCATATCTGCCGAGGGACCCGATCACCAAAAGACTTTCGAGGTGGAGGTCAGAGTCAACTCCAACCCCTGCGGGCGGGGAGTCGGCACCTCCAAGAAAAAGGCTGAGCAGGCCGCGGCCAAGGCGGCACTGAAGGTTTTCGGCATCTGTTAATTGAAAGATACAAGTTACAAAGATACAAGATACAAGATAAAAACACGAGAAGACGTACGGATTTTCGTATATCTTGTATCTCGTATCTTGTATCTCGTATCTCTCTGTGAATCTGAATTTTTGAATATAGCAGGAGATATTCCGTGTACTTAAAATCAATCGAAATGCAGGGCTTCAAGTCCTTTCCCGACCGCACCAAGCTGGTCTTCGATCCCGGCCATAAGGGCTCGGATCAGATGGTGACCGACGGCTCCGTAGGTGTTACGGTCATCGTCGGCCCCAACGGCAGCGGTAAATCCAACATCGCCGATGCCATGCGGTGGGTGCTGGGTGAGATCTCCTCCAAGACCCTGCGCAGCAGTAAAATGGAGGACGTCATCTTTGGCGGTGCAGACAGCCGCCGTCCCATGGGCTACGCCGAGGTGTCGGTGACCTTCGACAACACCTCCGACTTCGGCCGTCTGGATTGCCCCTACGACGAGGTGACCGTCACCCGCCGCTATTTTCGCGCGGGGGAGAGTGAATATCTCATTAACCGCAAGGCCGTGCGCCTGAAGGATATTTACGAGCTCTTTCTGAATACGGGTATTGGCCGCGACGGCTACTCCATCATCGGTCAGGGCCGTATCGCCGACATGGTCTCCCGTAAGAGCGAGGAGCGGCGGAGTGTATTCGAGGACGCTTCGGGCATCGCCAAGTACCGCGTCAAGAAGAACGAGGCCGAGCGCAAGCTGAACGCCACCGAGAATAATCTCGTCCGCATCCGCGATATTTTCGCCGAGGTGGAATCCCAGATCGGCCCTTTGGAAAAGGAGGCCAACAAAGCGCGGAAGGGAATCGTCCTTCTGGAAGCCAAGAAACGGGCGGACGTGAGTCTGTGGCTCTACGACACCGAGCGGCTCAGCCACGATATCGCCGAGGCCTCCGAGCTGCGGGGGCACGCCGAATTCGATCTGCATCAGGCCGAGGAGGCGGTGCAGGAGCTGGACGTTCGTCGGGAGAGGCTGACCGAGATGAGCCGAGGCAGCCGCGCTGCTTCGGAGGAGCTTTTGGCGAGGATCACAGCGTTGACCGAGACCCAGCACGACCTGGACAGCCGCTTTCGCGTCACCGAGACCACCATGCGGCACACCGAGGAAATGATCGCCGCCGCCGCCGAGAGCCGCGCCGCGTTGTCCCGTCAGCTGGATACCGACAAGGCAGAGCTGGAGGGGCACCGCGCCGAGTGCGCCAAGCTGGGCGAGGCTCTGGCCGCGCTGGAGCAGCGATCCGCCGACCATACCGCTGAGATCGAAGAGCTGAACCGCCGTATCGACAGGCTTTCTGAGCTCATCGATACCGCCGCCGCTGATATCCGTGCCCGTGAGGAGGCTCTGATGGAGCTCCGCGTGAGCATCTCGGTGCTGGAGACCACCCGCGATTCCGACAGCGACCGCAACAGCGGCATTCTCTCGGAGATCGAGGAATACGAGTCCATCTCCCGCGCTCTGCAAAAGGAAGTGGATGACCACAAGCGGGTGGTGGACAGGTATAACGAAAAGCTGGCTACCATCATAGCCGAGATCACCGCTGCCGAGCAGAGCCTGGCTCGCTTGAATGAGGAATACGGTGATCTTCACGAGCGTCACAATTCCGCTCTGCTTCGCCGTGATTCGGTGACCCAGCGCATCCATACCTACCGCGCCATGGAGGCGCAATTCGAGGGCTATGCCGACGCCGTCAAGTTCGTGATGAAGGCTTACCGCGAGGGAAGGATCACCGCGTATGGCGGGGCACCCTGCGGGAAGATCTACGGCCCTCTGTCCCAACTCATTTCGGTGGAGCAGGACTATATCACCGCTGTGGAGACCGCCCTGGGTGCCAGCCTTCAGAACATCGTGGTGGAGGACGAGGACACCGCCAAGGCCGCCATTTACGCTCTCAAGCGAGCGAACGCGGGCCGCACGACCTTCTATCCCATCACCTCCATGCGTCCCTCCGCCGAGACCGACGACATGAAGCGGGCGACGGGGTACGCGGGGTATATCGCCGTGGCGGATACCCTGGTCTCCTGCGACGAGCGGTACAGAACCGTACTGTCCTCTCTCTTGGGACGGACACTGGTGTTCGATCATATCGACAATGCCACCGCTATGGCTAAGGCTCTCAAGTACCGCGTTCGCGTGGTGACTCTGGATGGTCAGCAGATCAACGTGGGCGGCTCCTTTACGGGCGGCTCCACGGGCAGAAAGAACGGCTCTCTCTCCCGCGCCGCTGAGATCAAGCGCATGGAGGGGGATCTGACCTCTCTGGAGGAGTCGGTTCGGAATTCCGAGGCGGATCTGGTTTCCCTACGCGAGGAGATCAAGCGTACCGACAATGAGAAGACGGCACTGGAGGATAAGCGTGACCTCACTCGGGCTGTCATGGCCGGGGCGTTGGACAAGCTCAGCCGCTCACAGGCCAATCTGGATGCCAACGAAGCCCTTCTGACCCGTGTGCGGGAGGATTCCGAGGCCATTTTGCGCCAGAACGAGGCAAACGAGAGCAGCATGATCTCTCTGCGCGCCGAAGAGACCGAGCTGGAGCAAGCCGTCTCTGCGCTTCGCGCCCTCCGCGAGGAGAAGGCCAACGAGCGGGGAGACTGCGAGGATCGGGTGGATCAGTTGGAGGCCGAGCAGACCCGGCTGTTTATTGAGATCTCCGCTGTGCGAAAGGACGTGGAGACCCGCGAGACTCTGGCATCCCTTTGCGAGGAGCGTATGGCCGCTACCCGAAACGATATCTGTGTGAACGACGAGCGGGTGGAGGCTCATCGCCAAAAGCTGGCGGAGGCCGCCGCATCCCAGACCGAGAACCGCCGCCTGTACGCCGAGGGCGAGGCCGCGCTGACGGCTCTGGTTTCGGACCGTACCCGCGCCGATGAGAACAGCGCATCCTATGAGGAAAAGCTGAATCTCATCAATACCCGCCTGCGGGAGGAGATGGACCGCAAGGAGAACCTGTTCCGGGAATTCACCACTGCCGACAGCAAGCTCACGGGACTCCAGGCCGAGATGGACAAGCTCTCGGGCAAGCTCTGGGAGGACTACGAGCTGTCCCGCGCCGACGCCATCGCTCTGAGCTATCCCCCCGTGACTTCCGAAAACCGCCGCGAGGTGGTGGCCACCCAGACCGACTGCCGCAACAAGCTTCGTTTCATCGGTCATTTCGATCCCGATGCCGTGGAGAAATACAACGAGACCAAGGCGCGTTACGACACCATGAACGAGCAGCTTACGGATCTGGAAAAGTCCAAAAACGAGCTGATGGGTGTCATTGGCCGCCTGGAGGGGGAAATGAAGACCGCCTTTGTGGAGGCCTTTAACAAAATCAATGAAAACTTCGCGGTGACCTTCTCCGAGCTCTTCGGAGGCGGCTCCGCCGAGATCACCCTATCCGATCCCGAAAACGTCCTGGAGAGCGGCATTGAGATCAAAGCCGCCCCTCCCGGAAAGATCATCAAGAGCCTCATGCAGCTCTCGGGCGGCGAGCAGGCCTTCATCGGCGTTGCCTTGTTCTTCGCCATCCTGAAGGTCAACCCCACCCCCTTCTGCATCCTGGACGAGATCGAGGCCGCGTTGGACGAGGTCAACGTGGAGCGTCTCGCCCAATACATCAAGCGCTACTCCGACGAGACTCAGTTCATCATGATTACTCACCGTCGCGGTACCATGGCCGCCGCTACCCGCCTGTACGGCGTGACCATGCCCGAGCGGGGTATTTCCAAGGTGCTGACTCTGGACGTAGCCGATATTGCCAAGAATAAGGAGAGTGATTGGAATGGCCTTTTTAGCTAAACTGTTTGGAAAGAAAAAGGATAACACCCCCGCCGAGGAAGCCCTTACCGAGGAAGAGGGCCTGACCCCCGAGGAAGAAGCCGCCGCGGAGGCCGCCGAGGCCGCTCTTTTGAGCGGTGAGGAGGTTGCCGAGACCGAGATCCCCGAGGAGACTGTTGCAGAGGAGGCTCCCGCAGAGGAGATCCCCGCTGAAGTCCCCGCAGAGGAGCCTGCGGTTGAGGAAACCGCCGAAGAGAATCCTGCGGAGGAACCCGTAGCCGAGGAAGAGCCTGTGGCTGAGGAGCCTGCCGAAGCCCCCGCTGAGGAGGAGATCGAGGAGACCGCCACCAAGAAGTCCTTCTGGGGCCGTCTGAAATCCGGTCTGACCAAGACCCGTAACGCCCTCTTCGCCCCCGTGGACAACCTTCTGAAGGCCTTCACCAAGGTGGACGAGGACCTTCTGGAGGAGCTGGAGGAGATTCTGATCTCGGCTGACGTGGGCTTTACCGCCACCGAGGAGATCATGGACGAGCTCCGCGAGCGCATCAAGGACGGCCGTCTCAAGGAGAAGGACCAGGTCATGGATGCCCTGCGCGAGATCATGACCGACATGATTGGGGAGTCTCAGCCCCTGACCCTGACCACCACCCCCAGCGTCCTGCTGGTCATCGGTGTCAACGGCGCGGGTAAGACCACTTCGATCGGTAAGATCTCCAAGCGTCTGCGTCTCCAGGGCAAGAAGGTGGTGGTGGCCGCCGCCGATACCTTCCGCGCCGCTGCCATCGACCAGTTGGCCGTGTGGTGTGAGCGCGCCAAGGTAGACATGGTGCGCCAGAACGAGGGAAGTGACCCCGCCGCTGTGGTCTTCGACGCCATTGCCGCCGCCAAGAAGAAGCAGGCTGACGTGCTCATCATTGACACTGCGGGCCGTCTGCAAAACAAGAAGAACCTCATGAACGAGCTGGCCAAGATCGACCGTGTTATCGATCGCGAGCTGCCCGGCGCCTGCCGCGAGACTCTGCTGGTGCTGGACGCCACCACGGGTCAGAACGCCGTATCCCAGGCCAAGGAATTCAGCCAGGCTGCCAAGATCACGGGTATTACCCTGAACAAGCTGGACGGCACCGCCAAGGGCGGTATCATCATTTCCATCAAGCGTGAGCTGGGCATTCCCGTCAAGTTCATCGGCGTGGGTGAGAAGATCGACGATATGCAGGAGTTCGACGCCGAGGATTTCGTCTCGGCCCTGTTCGGAGAGTAAGTTATGGAACTCATTCTTGCTTCACGAAACAAAAAGAAGATCCGCGAGGTGGAGGCCATTCTGGCAAACCACTTCCCGGGCGTCCGCATCCTCTCCCTGGACGACGTGGGCTACATCGGCGACATCGAGGAGAACGGTGAGACCTACGAGGAAAACGCCCTCACCAAGGCCCGCACGGCTATGGAGGCCTCTGCCGGCAGATACCCTGCCATTGCAGACGATTCGGGACTTTCGGTGGACGCCCTGGACGGTGCCCCCGGGGTCTACTCCGCTCGTTACGCGGGAGGTCACGGCGACGATGCCGCCAACAACGCCCTTTTGCTCAAAAATCTGGCCAACGTCCCCGCAAGCGAACGTACCGCCCGCTTCGTCTGCTGTATCGCCCTGGTCTACCCCGACGGCCGTGAGATCACAGTACGCGGTGAGACTGAGGGGCTCATCATTGACGAGGCCAGAGGAGAGGGCGGCTTCGGCTACGATCCCTACTTCTACTACGCCCCCTTCGGAAAGACCTTTTCCGAGCTGTCCGCCGAGGAGAAGAACGCCATCAGCCACCGCGGTAAGGCCATTGCCAAGGTAGCGCAGATCTTGAAGAACAACTAAGATACAAGTAAGATACAAGATAACGCACCGAAACCAGCGGCCGAATATTATTTTGTATCTCGTATCTTGTATCTTTGTATCTCAACCTACACCAATACGGAGAAAACTATGAACAACGAACGCATCTATCCCCCCGCTCCCGTCATCACGTCGAGCCAGCGCGCCAAGCTCCGCTCCCTGGCCTCCACCATGTCCCCCGTGACCCAGATCGGCAAGGGCGGTGTCACCGAAAATTTCCTGACGGGCATTGACGATGCCCTGGAGGCCCGCGAGCTCATCAAGATCTCGGCGCTGGAGACCTCCGAGTATACCCCCCGCGAGGCTGCTGAAGGCATCGCCGAGGCTCTGAACGCTGCCGTGGTGGGCGTCATCGGCCGCAAGGTCATTCTGTACCGCCGCTCCTTGAACGGAAAGCGGCATATTGAGCTGTAATGCGGGTCGGCATCTATGGGGGTACCTTTTCCCCCGTTCACAACGGTCACGTGGCTGCCGCCCGTGCCTTCATGGAGCAGATGTGGCTGGATATCCTCTATATCATCCCTACGGGTGTTACTCCCCATAAGGACATGAAGGGAGATGCCACCGCTCAGGATCGGCTGGAAATGTGCCGGCTGGCCTTCGCGGGCGTGGAGGGAGTGATCGTCAGCGACCTGGAAATGAGACGGGAAGGGAAAAGCTATACCGTGGACACCCTGCGGGAGCTGTACGATCCCGACGGCCGGCTGTTCCTTTTGATGGGCACCGATATGCTTCTGACTCTGGATCGGTGGCGCCATCCCGAGGAAATCTTCCGGCTCTGCTATCCCGTCTACATCCGCCGCGAGAACGACGGCGGGCTGGACGCTGCCATCGTGGAAAAGATTAAGTCGTATCAAGAGAAATACGGCAAGGTGGTGCGCCGCATCATGGCCCCTGCCATTGAGATCTCCTCCACCGACGTCCGCCGCGCTGTGGCCGAGGGCTTTCCCATCGAGGGAGCCGTTCCCTCTGCCGTGGCCGCTTATATCCGCGAAAAGAACCTATACCGCCATGCCTGAAACGGGGTTATTTCCCCGAGAATAGGACAGACTATGAATCAGAACAAATACCCATTCGGAGAGTCGGAGATCACGGCTCTGCGTGAATCCGTCATCGGGCTTATGTCCCCGAAACGCTACCACCACACCGCTGCCGTGGAGGATATGGTGATCCGTCTGGCTTCCCTTTATTGCCCCGGGGAGATCCCCGCCCTCCGCGCCGCCGCCCTTCTCCACGACATCACCAAGGAGTACGACATACCCACCCAGATGCTTCTGCTGACCGAGGCGGGAGTCCCCCCTTACGCGGGCGAGGAGTTTTCACATAAGACCTTTCACGCCCGAACCGCCGCTCTGCTGATCCCCGATAATTACCCTGCCTTCAACTGTGAGACCGTGGTCTCGGCGGTACGCTGGCATACCACGGGGCGAAAGGGGATGACCCTGACCGAGAAGCTTTTGTATCTGGCCGACTACATCGACGAGTCCCGCTTGTTCCCCGACTGCGTCCGCCTTCGCTCCTTCTTCTGGGATGCCCATCCCGAGAGAATGACCGAGGAGGACAGGCGCATCCACCTCCGCCGTACTCTTATCATGTCCTTTGACATGACCATGCGCGCCCTCCTTTCCGAGGGGGCTGTGATCTCCCCTGATACCGCTCTTGCCCGCAACGAGCTGGTACTGGAGGAGCTGACCGAGTGCGGAACCAACTGAAAGAAAGGAAGTATTATCATGACCATCAAGGAAAGAATTATCTCCGAGCTGGAGACCCCCGACAACACCCCCGCCGCTTTGGCCGAGGCTACGCCTGCCGAGCTGGCCGAAGCCATCGCCCTGTTTTTGGACAATAAGCGGGGACGGGAGATCAAGATCATCCATATGGCCGGTAAGACCGACATCTGCGACTACATGGTGCTGGCGACCGGCACCTCCAACACCCACGTCCAGACCCTGGGCGGTGAGGTGGAATACGAGATGACCCGTCGGGGGATCAAGCCCCTGCACACCGAGGGGCGGGACGGAGGCACCTGGACGGTGCTGGACTACGCCCATATCATGGTTCACGTCTTTACCCGCGAGACCCGCGAATTCTACAATCTGGACAAGCTCTACGGAGAGCTGTAAGGGATCCGCCGCCTGCCGTGCCGCATTCTGTGTGCCGCAGGCGGTGTTCTTTTGCTGCGGGAGGACACAAAACATTCATTTTTTGGATGGATTTGGAAACTTTTTTGCAAAAAACTCTTTACAATTTCGACGGGGTATGCTATAATGATAAATGGGAAAATCGTACCGCCGTATAAGGTTTTCTGTGAACCTTCATACAGCCTTCACACGGTTTCCCTATTGATATGGTATGATATGATTGTAAACGTATAAGTGCGTCAAAAATAAGGAGGAACCCGCCCTATGATGGATACCAAGATTCTCGTGGTTGACGATGACCCCAATATCAGCGATCTACTGAAAATATATTTTGAAAACGAGGGCTACGAGGTCAAGACCGTAGGCGACGGTGCCGAGGGCATCAATTATTTCAAGATGTACGAGCCCGACCTGGTGCTTCTGGATATCATGCTTCCCAAGAAGGACGGCTGGCAGGTTTGCCGCGAGATCCGCGAGATCTCCTCCAAGCCCATCATTATGGTCACGGCCAAGGGTGAGGTCTTCGATAAGGTTCTGGGCCTTGAGCTGGGTGCTGACGATTTTGTGGTCAAGCCCTTTGATATGAAGGAGCTTTCCGCCCGCGTCAAGGCTGTGCTCCGCCGCTACCAGGCTCATACCAGTCAGAACGACGACGAGGTCATCCGCTTCGACAATATCGAGATCAGCAAGCTGAAGTACGAGCTCAAGCTGAAGGGGAGATCCATCGATATCCCCCCAAAGGAGCTGGAGCTGCTCTATTTCCTGGCTTCCAACTACAACCGCGTCTTTACCCGCGACGCTCTCCTGGACAAGGTCTGGGGCTTTGATTACTTAGGCGATTCCCGTACCGTGGACGTGCACGTCAAGCGGCTTCGTGAGAAGCTGGAGGGGGTTTCGGATAAGTGGACTCTCAAGACAGTCTGGGGCGTGGGCTATAAGTTCGAGCTTCTGAGCTGATCCGGAAATTCTGTACGGTACCCTCGGAGGGACTTCCCTCCGAGGGGGAGAATGTTTATGTTGAAAAGCGTATTTGCGAAGTATGTCATCACCTTTGTGGTGTTCCTGCTGGTGAGCTTTTTGCTGTTGCTGTTTATTGTGGACAGCGTGGTCACAAACTACTCTGTGCGTGCGGAAAGAAGGGATATGCGAGGGGTGGCTGCCTCTTGTGCCGATAACCTGGCGGAGACCTTCGCCGCCGACGGTTCCCCGGATTTCGGTGCATTCATTCAAGCGGGAACCATGGAGGGCGTACAGGGGCATGACGGGTACATCCACCGCTTGCTGGATGCCATCATGACCAATTTCGAGGATATGACCGTCTACGTCACCGATGCAAACGGTGGCTTTATTTTCTCTACGGGAAAGGCCGCCGGTGATGCGCCCGCTGTGGGAACCGTCATCCTGAGCGGGGAGGATCTCGCCGCCTTGGATTGGGAGACGCCGAGTGAGACGTCCCGCGCCAAGGTCAGCCTTTCTCCTGCCTCAGCATCCGAGCACGCCGAGGGTGAGACGGCGGCGGAAGGGGCGTTTCTGTGGGAGCACGATCTGTTGACGAATCGGAACAGCTATGCCTACGTGCTTCCCGTGTCCATCCAAGCGGGCTCCCCCGTGGGCTACGTTTTGGTGGTTTCCACTGCCGAAACATGGAATAATCTGATGAACACCACGGTTCGTTCGGTTACGGTGGCCGCCCTCTGGATCTTTCTGGCGGCGCTGATCGCCATTTACTTCATTACCGAGCGTACCGTTTCTCCCTTGCGGGATATGAGCCGCGCCGTCAAGCGGATGGCTGTGGGACAATATGACGTCCGCGTTCGGGTCCACGGGCGGGATGAGGTTGCTGAGCTGGCGATGGCCTTCAACCAGATGGCCGAATCCCTGGAAAATCTGGAGCGGATGCGCAATTCCTTCGTGGCTAACGTTTCCCACGATCTCCGTACCCCCATGACCACCATCTCGGGTTTTGTGGACGGCATTCTGGACGGGGTCATTCCGGCGGAGCAGCAGGCCCATTATCTGAAGGTGGTCTCTGACGAGGTGCGCCGCCTTTCCCGCCTGGTCACGGCCCTTCTGGACGTTTCCAGACTACAGGCGGGCGACCGAAAGTTCGACATGAAGCCCTTCGACATCTGCGAGATGGGGCGTCAGATCCTCATATCCTTCGAGCAGAAGATCGAGGGGAAGGGTCTGGACGTGGAATTCGAATGCGACGAAGATAATATGTACGTCCTGGCCGATCGGGATGCCATCCATCAGATCCTATACAATATTTGTGACAACGCGGTCAAATTCGCCTCGGAGCGGGGAAAGCTGAGAATGAGCTTTGCCTGGTCGGGCGGAGAGACGAACCGCCACCGCAAAGCGGTCGTCACGGTTTTCAACGAGGGACAGGGCATTCCGCCCGAGGATATCCCCTTCGTTTTCGAGCGATTCTATAAGAGCGACAAGAGCCGAGGCCTGGATAAGACCGGCGTTGGTCTGGGGATGTTCATTTCCAAGACCATCATCGAGGCCCACGGCGAGACAATTTCGGTGGACAGCGAGTACGGAAAATACTGTGCCTTCACCTTTACGCTGGCGCGTACCGAGCCGCCGACTCAAAAGGGGCGCGCCCTCTATACCCAAGGAGGAAACTCATGAGTGATCTCGATCAACTGAATCCCATCCCCGAGGAACCCAAGCCCGAGGAACCCAAGTCTGAGGGGGAAGCCGCTCCTGCCGAGCGGGCGATTCCCGTAGCGGAGCCGTTGCCTGTGGCTGAGCCTGTACCCGTGGCGGAGGTGTCCCTGTCTGCGGATGCACCTGCCGCTGATGGGGAGACCGCCATCCCAACGACTGTCGCCGAGGAGGCAGCTCCCGCATCTGCGGAGTCTGCGGCCGCATCGGTTCCCGATGCGCCTGCCCCGGAATCGGCTCCCGTGACTGCGCCCCGGACGGCCTACCGCTGGAGCTATGCGGACGAGGCTGCCCGTCATACCCCGCAGAAGGGGAAGGGCATCGTGGTCTACGCCGCCATCATGACGGCTGTGTTCCTGCTCAGCTTTGGCATTTTGCTGGCCGTTCTGCTCATTGATGGTGACGGCAGCTTCGAAGGGCTTTTGCGCCCCGGGATCACCGAGACTGAAAACGATGGTGAGGCCGTGGCGGGTGTCGAGCAGGCCAAGCGTTCGGTGGTGGTCATTGAGGTCAGAACCGAAGCGGGCGGCGGTACGGGTACCGGCATTATTATGACGTCCGACGGCTATATTGCGACCAATCATCACGTCATTGAGGATGCGACGCGGATCAAGGTCACCTTCTACGACGGAACGGTGCTGAATGCGGAGGCGGTCGGTTCTTCCGAAATGGATGATCTGGCTGTCATCAAGGTGGATGCGGTCGGATTGCCTGCCGCTACCTTTGCTTACTCCGAGGATTGCTACGTGGGGCAGACGGTTTATGCTATCGGCACTCCCGCAGGCCCCGATTTCGGCTGGACGACCACCAAGGGCATCATTTCCTACAAGGACCGCGAGGTCAAGATCTACGACGATAACGACGGAACGCTCCAAAAGAAGCTCCGCCTGCTCCAGACCGACGCCAATGTCAACCCCGGAAACTCGGGCGGGCCTCTGGTCAATACCAAGGGCGAGGTCGTAGGCGTGGTGTCTATGAAGCTGGCTGACGGCTATGAGGGCATCGGCTTCGCTATCCCCTCGGACGGTGCGGTGGAGATCCTGGAGGCTATCGTGGAGTTTGGTAACGCCGACAATATCAATTCCTCCCTCCATCATAAGCGTCCCATGCTGGGCATTACCGGCGTGTACGTGGATGGCGGGGAGTACTATCTGCCCAATGATACGGGGGTCAAGCGTATCCCCGCAGAGGAGCTCGGGCAGTATGACAAGGGAGAGCTTCTCCATCCCGACGTATCGGGCGTGTATATCATGGGCTTCGCCGAGGGAATGGACGCCGCAGACAAGATGCAGGTCGGGGATATCATTACCGCCGCAAATGCTGAGGAGGTGGAATCCATGAATCACCTCATGAATATCATCAACGAGTTTTACGCGGGAGATACCGTTACCCTGACGGTCTATCGGAACGGCCGCTATATTCCCGTGGACATTGTTCTGTCCGCTCAAGCGGAGGCCACTTCTTGACGGATTCATAAAATGTTCGCAAATTATTTTGAGGTTTTTTCAAAGAACCTATTGCATTTTTCTCCCGAATGTGCTATAATATCTCGGTAAGAGTATGCGCGCACCTTTGCGTGCGAATATGTATTGGAGGATATACCAAATGCCTGCTATTGAATTGATTCTCGGCATCGTGCTGGGTCTGCTTTCTCTGGGCCTGGTGATCGCTGTGCTGATGCAGCCCGGTAAGGATAAGCGTCTGTCCGGCGCTATCGCCGGCGGTGCTGATACCTTCTTTGCGAAGGGTAAGGCCGGTAAGTGGGATCAGCTTCTCGGTAAGATCACGGTTGCTATGTGCATCGCCTTATTCGTGCTGATTCTGGTTCTGTATTGCATCGTCGCGGTCTGAGAACGCCCTTCACGGCCGCAAAATACCGTGCTTTCGGGCGTCGGTGTCACTGCGGTAAGAAAAGTCCGTTCCTTGATCGGAGCGGACTTTTTCTTATGATTTCCAAAATATGGAGGTACATATGCAAAATACCCCCCGTAACGACGAAATGATCCGTACCCATCGCTCCGAAACGGCTACGGCTCCTGTCCGTACTGTGGATGAAGTCAAGGCGGGATGGCCGTTGGCTCGGTTTCAGTTTCGTTTTGATGAAAAGACGACGGTCCTTTTGCTTCTGATCCTGGCGATTCTGGCGGTTTCCTTGGTTCTTTCTCTGGTTTTGCTCATTGGAGGACGGGAGATCTACTTCGATTTTCCTGCAAAGCCGCAGGAGGAGAACGGAGGCGGCGGTGTAGCCGCTGAGAAGGGGGATTTCCCCTATGCCGACGGTGTCAGCGGCAACGTCATGCTCCCCTGGGCGGATAAGGTGAACATCATCCCCGCCGACAGCATCAACGCCGCCCATGCCGCCCTGGCTGATCTTTCTACCGGGGAAATCATCGCTTCCCGCAAGGCTGACGAGGCCATCTATCCCGCCTCCATGACCAAGGTCATGACCCTGATCGTGGCGGTGGAGAATCTGCCCTCGGAGGACTGCCTACAGGATGAGATCACCATCAGCCAGGCGGTCTACGACGAAATGACAGCCGCAGGATCCTCGGGCAAGGGCTTTGATCCCGGGGAGAAGCTGACGGTAGAATCTCTGCTCTACGCTCTGATCCTGGAATCCGACGGCATCGCCGCCTGTGAGCTGGCTCGCTACGTGGCGGGGAGTGTGGAGGATTTCGTGGAGCTGATGAACCAGAAGGCCGAGAAGATGGGGCTTTCGGGTACCCATTTCGAGAATCCCACGGGACTGTATCACCCCAATCACAAGTCCACCGCCCGGGAGATCGCCTCCATCATGGCCTACGCCATGAGCATGAGGCTCTGCCGCAAGGTCATGCTGACCCAGGTGTTCAACGCTCCCTGTACGGGTGCTGACGGGAAAAAGTTCAATTACACCTGCTACCACAAGCTCACGGTGCATCTGTTCGAGAGTAACGCCGTTCATCAGGCCCAAACCGTGACCATCCTGGCGGGTAAGACGGGATTTACCGACGAGAGCCGTTACTGTCTGGTCACCTACGCCGAGACTAAGGACGGCCACGGTTACGTTTGCGTTACCGCTGAGGGAAGCAGCTATAACGCCTGCATCGCCGACTACATCACCATCTACGATGCCTACGTCAAGCCCTAAAGAAAGACCGTTGCGTTCGATCGAGCGCAACGGTCTTTTTGTTTACCGGATCAAAAGGAACAGGAGCTTGCTGACGATATGAACTCCCGCGTGGCCAGCATGGCGTAGCCGATATGGTGCTTGGTGTAGAGCCGCCGCCCGCCCTCGGTGAGGGAGGAGGGGATGAGGATGCCGCGGGTATCATAGTATTGGACGGTACGCACCGACACCCCGCAGAGTTTGGCGATCTCACCCGTGGTATACAGGCCGTCGGGGTTCTGGGTGGGTTCGGACATAGCGTTCACCTTCTTTCGACGTCGATTATAGTGCATTACGCGGCGTCATGAGCAACCCCTTACGCAGGGGGATTTTAGGGTTTCTTTCTCTCGCGGCGGTAGAGTTCCGTGCGGGGCAGGGGGATAACGGTCAGAAATGCTCGAAAATGCCGGCGGGACGGCGGGGGAAGGCGCGGAAGAAATCGGGGGCTTGGGTATGCCATTCGGTGTTGTCGGTATGGCGGGCTGTGGCGTAGCCGTAGGAGTCGTAGCCAAAGACCAGCTGAGTGAGGGCGGAGATATCGGCGGCGAAATCGTAGTCATGGGTGTCATCGGGGAGCTTTTCCACGGTGGCACTGCCGTCTCGGTAGGTCACGCGCCAGATCCCGTTGGTCTGATTTCCCGACCAGGGGGAGCGGGGCGGCTCAGCCGTCTTGAAGGTGAAGCTACCGGCTTCGGCGGGGTAAGGGATGGACTCGAAGAAGAGCTTTACATCGTTGATGCGCGCCATAATATCGGGGAGGATGGTGATCCCCGTGTGCATATAGTGGCGCAGGCGCAGCTCGACCTCGGGGATCATGGCGGTATTCTCCATTTTGACGGTTTCCATTTCTCCCTCGAACATACGGATGAAGCCGAACAGCTTGGTCATGGCCTCGTCGGTGAGGGCGATGAGCTCGTGAACGTGGAGATTGACGCTGACCATGCGGTTGACAGAGAAGTAGTTCTCGATCTCCAGAATGATATAGCCATCGGGTCTGCCTTTTTCGTCACGGGAGAGGTAGACCTTTTTCTTTGGGTCGCCCGTGGGGAAATGGGCGGGCTCGCGCTTGAACATAAGGTGGCGGTGATCGGCGGCGAAGGTGCTGTAGATGGCCGCCAGCTCGGTGTTGTGGGTGCCGTCGGTACAATGGATGAGGTCGGGATAGCGAGGAACGAAATTCAAGGCGGTGATGGGGAATTCCAGCACGCGGTGGTCGGCTACCCGCTCAAAGCCAAAGGAGCGGTAGTAGGCGAAGGAGAAGGGATGGAGGATGGTCACGGGGATCTCGCGGCGGGCGCACTCGGCGGCCATCTCGGTGAAGATCTCCCGCACGAGGCCGCCCCGACGGTATTCGGGCTCGGTGCCGACACCGCCGATGGCACCGCAGGGAATCTCTTTTCCCGCAAAATGAAGGGTGCGGAAGATGAGGGTGCCACCGCTCATATAGGCATCCCCTTCGGTGACGGCGTGGTAGCGGACGTGGTTTTGGTCGGAGGATTGAATTTGAATGGTGTGGGACATGGTGTGGCTCCTTTTATGTTTCCGTTTTTCGGGCGATTGCAAAATGTTCAAAATGCTCAAATTGGGGTTTAGCGTTCCGTTCCTTGGCCTTCCCCAGCGGGGAAGGGGGACCGCGAAGCGGTGGATGAGGAGAGCGAATTGCGGTTCAGTATCGGATGTAATCTTTCATGTCATATCAAGGGTTTCCAGTTGTACCCGTATAAAAAACTCAACCCGCTCTCCTCATCCGTCACGCCCTTCGGGCGTGCCACCTTCCCCGCTGG
>JAGBAS010000099.1 GCA_017938885.1 Clostridia bacterium | reverse complement strand
CTCGGGGCGCACCACGTCGGGGTCGAGGGGATCGTAGTAGAGGGTGTAGATGTCCCCCACCGCATCGCGGGAGCAGGAGACTGACAGCTCCACCGTATGGGTCACGCCTCCCGCCTCGAATTCCACGATGGGATAGCGGTGGGAATGCTTGCCCGAACGGCGGCGCACCGTGTCCACGCAGAAGCCGGTGGTGCGCCTGGTACAGCGGATCTTCAGCTCCTTGCTCTTGAAAACCTCGCTCAGAACGATGGACGTGACGAAGAGAGGCAAGGTGAGCAGTACGATTCCGGGGTTGATATTCTCCCTCGTCAAAATGATGCCGAGAAACATTCCGCCGAAGAACACGAAGGTCAGGACATTGCAGATCTTGGCGGCCTTACCGAGCTTCGTCGCCTTGATCCGCTCGGGGGAGTTGGGATCGGGCATGGAAGTATCCTCCTTGGGCTCGGGCTTGGGAGGGGTGGCGGAGAAAGCCTCGGGGTTCTGATACCAAGGCTTTTCGGCGGGCTCGGCCTCCTTGCGGTCGGGCTTTTCGGCGTAGTCTTCCTCGCCGTTGTCGAGATTTTCGGTGATCGGCCCATCTGCCTCTACCTCCCTCGGAATGGGATTGCCGAAGGGATCGAATGCCACGTTGTCAGGTACGACCTCTCCCACCGCCAGCCCCGAGTGGGGCAGGTAGAACACTCTGTAACGGTGGAGGGGGGAGACGTTTCCCATGCGGAGAAGATGGGTTTCATGGGTCAGCTCATCCTCAAAGAGCAGGTAGGTTTCCCGTCCCATCTCGGTATCCTTGCGGCGGGTGCCCGCTTGGATCCTTCCCACGGTCTCGCGGAGATCACCGTTGCGGAGCGCGCCGGCATCGCTGAGAAGCACCACGGCGGGGATGAGCGGTTGGATAAACATAAAGCTGAAAAAGAGGGGGAAGACCAGGGCGGTGCTCCCTGCGTAAACTCCGGATTCAGCCAAAACGACACAGAGTATCATGGCGGCCAGCAGGACTCCTACCGACAAAAAGCCGACTCGTTTCCCTTTCTTGAGTAGGGAACGCTCCACGGCATACTCCGACACGGCCAGTACCAGACCCACTCCTGCGGCGATCAGCCGGGGGATCAGCTGTTCTGAGGGAAACGTGTGCAGAAACGCCGGCAGGAAAGCTGCGGCCAACGCCACGGCGGATATGCTGATGTGAGTCCATAGCGTTTTGTTGTAAAGCCTTTTGAGGGCCGGGAGTTGACGGTCAGAATACATGGAAACGTTCCTTTCGGGGTTCAGTCGGAGGGGGCTCCGAGTGGAATTCTATATGGAAGCGGGAAGCCCTACGGCGCAGTTGCGGTTGACTCCTTGGCCACCGAGCACCCCATGGCTTCGGTCATGAAATGGGTGAGCTTATCCTCGGTGGACATGGTTGCCTCCACGGGCTTTCCGCAGAGCTTGCCGATCAGGAGCAGGATGCCCCGGACGGCATAGACGATGAGAATGGGGATCAGGCAAAGCAGACCAACAAAGACCGCAAAAAGCGTTTCCTTGAGCTTTTCCCATTTGGATGCCTCGCGGTAGCTTCCGTCCCCGTGCAGACTGCGGTACACGATCTCTCCCCGCATCTCAGAGCCGCTTTCGGTTTGCGTCAGCGTTGCGACGTACCAGTAGCCGCCGCTGTGCCCACCCCGCTCAATGCCGAGGTCAAAGCCGTTCGGGGTATCCTCGTAGAGAAGATAGCCGCTGTTACGGACGACCTCGCGGAGGTTCAGCTTGAAATCCGTGGGTAGAAGAGGGGTGGTAAAAACAAAGGTCTTGGTTTGCTTCTTTGTCTGACTCATAGCTCACTTCCCTCGATGCAAGGTATAATCCCCGCTTCGCAGTACGTCGGTCAAGTCACGGGGGGTGCGGATGATGCGGTTTGTCAAAATACCGCCCTTGCAGGCGTGGTCGCGGTGGTGGCAATCCGAGCCTGAGGTCATAGCTTTGCCATAGTGGGCGGCATAGGCCTCGGCCATACCGTTGCGAAAGGGCTCGGTCAGGCCGTTGTGCGTCTCGATGCCAAAGAGGGGGGCAGGGTCGATGACGGTCATGTTCACGCGGAAGGGGTGCGCCAGCACCGCGCAGGCCCCCTCGGGGAGGATCGCCTTTAGCGCCTCCAACGAGGTCAGTTCATTGAGTCGTGAGGCGGTGAGGAAGAACTCCTCGTCACAGCCATAGACCAGAAAATCGTTGATGCCGTAAGGGGATCTGTCAAACCGTACCTCAGCTCCGGGGAGGACGGTGAAGCCCAGCTTCTCTCCCTCATTACGGGCCTCGTAGTAGCCCTTCGGACGGCGGGCCATGACCTCGCGGTGAGATTTCCCATGAAGCTCGTCGGCGAACCATTGGTAGAAGTGGGAAAAGTAGTGGTCGGTGATGACCATACCGCTGTAGCCTGCGGCGTGGTAGATGCGCACCAGCTCGGCAGCGGTGGTGTGGGCGGCGATATCACACTCGGAGGTGTGGGCGTGGAGCTCGTAGAGGGGCATAGGGCTCTCCTTTCGGGAATGCGGGATGGGAAATGCCGGAGGGGAATGGGAATCAAATGGGAGTTTATTGGTGGGTTCTTTTCTTGTAGGGCGGGGGCTTGCTCCCGCCGAAGGCGGGTGCGAGGGCAACACGCAAGGGTCAGCACAAACCGACCTATAAACTGCAATTTGAAATTGATCTCACCGTTTGATGTGCTTCATCGTCATCCCCGCCCGCTCGGAGATAGACACCGTATCCATCCCGAACAGGGTAGTATGCAGAGTATCCTTCATAGGCCCGGCCCACTCGTCTCCGATGCAGGCGCGGCCAAAGAGCATACCCAGCACCGAGCCCACAGTGGCACCGTTGCAGTCGGTGTCAAAGCCGGTCTCCACAGCCATGCAGATGGACTTGCCGTAGTCCCCGCCACCGTAGAGCAGGGAGGCTGCCACGATCATGGCGTTGGAGATGGTATGGCACCAGTCGTGGCCGTCGTGCTCGTTCCAGCGGGCGTGGATAGCGGCCAAGCAGTCGGACTGTGTGACACCGTTATGATAGCCGTCCAGCACGGTGGTGACGGCCTCGTAGAGGCGGGAGGTGGCGGGGATCTCACCGAGACCGCCGCGAATGACTGTCTCAATACGGGCGACGGGGTCATTTCCCTGTACCACGGCGGCGACGGCCAGCATGGCGGCTACCCACATCTCGCCGTAGATGCCGTTCTTGATATGGGAGATGGAGGCGTCCCGCCAAGCCATGTCGGCGGCGTTCTCGGGATCGCCTGGGTTGATGTAGCCGAAATAGTCACCCCGAATCTGTGCGCCGATCCACTCGCGGCAGGCGTTCTTGTAGACGGCGGAATCGGGGGGCATATAGCCCTTGACGAAATTGCAGAAGGCCACCCGCTCGGCGGTGCAGTAGGCGTCCTTGGGTTGCATACGGAGCCAATGACCGGACATATCGGCGGGGGTGAAGTCGCGGCCGCAGGACTCGATGAGGGTCTGAGCCAGCAGGACGTAGTTGGTGTCGTCGTCGGGGGGCATACCGTCGGTTTTGTCCACGTAGCAGGCGTGGCGGAAGGGGAAGCCGTACTTGGTATACGTTTCCTCGGTACAGTCGGTGCTGAGGATGTAGCGGTGCATGGGGTAGTTGCCGCTCTCCTTCAGGAAAGGGATGAGCTCGTTCGTGCGGATGCACTCTACGGTCTTACCCAGCATACAGCCGCAGATACGGCCCAGCCACGCACCGTGGATTCGATCCAGTAATCCTTCATCGGAGGATATCTCGCCCGCAACGGGATAGGGTACACGCTGTGCACGGATGCCGTCAAGATCGGAGGGCTCGTTATAGGCATACCCCTCGCGGGTGGGGGCGGTCATGACCAGCTCAAAGAGTGTATCCGCCAGCTTTTCCTTGGCGTCGATGTCCTCAGCGGGCAGGGCCTCCACCGCGCGGAACAGGTCGGCGTATTTTTCCACGTCCAGACCCTCTTCCAGGCTTTGGCGGTACTCGATGCCGAGGGAGGCGGAATACAGCTCCCAGGGATGGAGGGAGGAGAGGGAAGGAGAGGGAAGAAATTCTTTTTGAGCTGTTGACATGGTGGGATACCTCTAACTTCTGAATGATACCTATATTGTAGCAGATACCGCAGGATTTTGCAAGAGGTTTGGTGAAAAAACAGGATGGCCAATTGCGGCGAATGACAAGAGGGCCGAGTCAAATGCATGATCGTCATGCATCCGGCTCAGCCCTTGAACTTATCCGTTATAGAATTTCACGTACCAAATAACCGTCAGAATGATGCCAATGCTCAGGAAGGAAAGCCCGGTTATAAGAATGCTGCTGTTCTCTTGCTTCTTGGCTTCCCGAAGCTTACGGGCACGGTAATCGGCATACAGCTCGTGCCTGGCTCTGCCCATGGGAATAAAGGCAAGCACGACGTTTCGGAGAACGAATCCAATGCCGATGAGCGCGCCCTCGCCGCTGACGAAGAGCATACCCGCAAAGAGTGTCATCAGCACGCCCGAGACGAAGAACGCGTCTGCCAAAATCTGGATATTGACCGCCGCACTTGAGGTGAAAAAGCCCTTTGACCAGATCACCAAAAACGCGATGAACGCTTCAATGCCGAAACAAACAGCATATTTAATGAACTTTACTTTGTTTTCCTGTTTCACAGTCTCTAACCGTCCGTCCTGTTACTTGACCATCTGCTTGTATTTTTCCTCTTCCGCATCGTTGCAGTATACGAAGTGTCCGGGAGTGATCTCACGGAAGGAGGGAGCCTGCACCGAATAATCGTGCTCAGCGATGGGGTTGTAGATAATTCTCGTGCGTTGCTTCTCATATACGGGATCGGGCAACGGAATGGCTGAAAGAAGCGATCTCGTATAGGGATGCAAGGGATTCTTGAAGAGCTCGTCCGAATCGGCCAGCTCAACCATCTTTCCGAAGTACATAACGCCGATCCGGTCCGAGAAGTACTTAACCACCGACAGGTCGTGGGCGATGAACAGGATGGTCAGTCCCAGATGCTCTCTGAGGTCGTTGAGCAGGTTGATGACCTGTGCCTGAATGGACACGTCCAGAGCGGAGATGGGCTCGTCGGCGATAATCATCTCGGGTTGCATGACAACGGCTCTTGCGATACCGATACGCTGACGCTGACCGCCGGAGAACTCGTGGGGATAGCGGTCTGCGTGCTCGCGCACAAGACCGACCGTTTCCAGGATCTCGTAGACCTTTTGGTTGATATACTCCTTATCGGTGATACCGTTGATGACAAGTCCCTCGGCGATGATATCACGAACCGTCATACGGGGGTCGAGAGAAGCGATGGGATCCTGGAAGATCATCTGGATTTGGGTAATCAGCTTGCTCTTCTTGGCCACGCGAACCCGATTCTTGAATTCCCTTTGGAGCTCCTTGAGCTTTTCGCTATCGCCCCTTGCGGCACTGAATTTTTCGGCGTACTCGGCCTCCAGTGCCTTGACGAGCGATGCGGCATACTGCTTATCCACAGCCTTGCTATCCAGCTTTGCATCCTTGATGAGAGCACGGTTTTTGGCTACGATGGCACCGTACTGCTCCTTGGTGATCTTCCCACCATCCAGATCCTTCTTGGCCTGCTTGATCGCGTCCTTGTAGGAGCGGGTTCCCGCACCGATGCGTTGACCCTTGAAGTATACGTTACCCGAGGTAATGTTATACAGCTTGATGATGGAACGGCCCGTAGTGGTTTTTCCGCAGCCGGACTCACCGACAAGGCCGAAGGTCTCGCCTTTACGGATCTCAAAGCTTACGTCGTCAACGGCCTTGAGGTCCTTGCGTCCCAAGCGGAAATACTGGCAGAGGTGATCCACTTTCAACAATACTTCACGATTATTCTCCATGGTTTTCTCCTCTCTCCTTCATTCGCTTGATACGCTCGGTAATGATCTTGGGAACCTCCACCTTGGGCGCATTGGGATGGAGCAACCAGGTTGCCGCATAGTGTGTGGGCGAAACCTCATACATGGGAGGCTGCATCTCAAAGTCGATCTCCATAGCGTACTTGTTTCGCTCGGCAAAGGCGTCGCCTACGGGAGGATAGATCATATTGGGGGGGGTGCCGGGGATGGCGTCCAGCTTCTCGTTGGTGTCCAGGTCAGGCATGGACGAAAGCAACGCCCAGGTGTAGGGATGCCGGGGATCGTAGAAGACCTCCTCTGCCGTACCGTATTCGACGATCTTACCGGCATACATGACGGCGATTCTGTCCGCCATGTTGGCCACGACGCCGAGGTCGTGGGTGATGAAAATGATTGACAGGTTGTGCTCTCGCTTCAGCTTGTTGATGAGCTCCAGGATCTGCGCCTGGATGGTCACGTCCAGAGCCGTGGTAGGCTCGTCGCAGATCAGGATATCGGGGTTTGCCGACAGGGCGATGGCGATGACGATACGCTGACGCATACCGCCCGAGAACTCGAAGGGGTACTGTCTGTAGCGCATTCTTGCCTCGGGGATACCCACCTCCTCCATGAGCTTGATGGCCTTTTCCTTGGCGATGCGCTTGGTCAGGGTATACACCACCTGAGATGCCTTTTCCTTGAGGTAATCAATGATCTCAATGCAACGCTTGTCTGCGTCAAAGCTGTCTGCGGCGTCCACATCTGCCTCAAAGCGGTTCAGAACACGGCTCAGAACCGAAACGATGGACTCGATCTGTACCTCGGGTTCGATGACCGACTTGGGGATGACCTTCCAGTCAACCTTCTTACCCTTGGCCAGCAGAGCTTCTCTCTTGGCGGTCTGACGGGCGAAGCGAGCCTCCTCCTTGGGGTTGTTCTTGATATAGAAGAAGTACTTCTTCACTTCTCTCTCAAAAGCATCACCGAAGGTGTACGCCACGTTATCCTTGACCACAGCCAGAGGATCAATGGAGGCAAGAACACACTTGGTCACGCTCTTGCACACAGACTCCGCGCCCTGCTCGGTAAAGCCTCCTGCCTTGAAGAAGGCGATGGCCTTCCGGAGCTCCTTGATGGCAAGCTTCTTGTTTTCCAGCGTTTTGTCAAAGGAATACTGAACCGCGACTCTTTCCAATGCAATGAAGGAATCCATAAAGTCCCGATTCAGGAACTCTATGGTCAGGTCATTGGCCTCCTCTACGGACATCTGGCTGAAATCGGTCTCGGGATGCTTGTATACATAGTAACCGATGCGGAAGAAGTTGTACCGGGGCTGTGCGAGCAGCTTCTGGGCCGTTTCCTTCAGCGTCTCAAGCACGGCTACCGTTTCGGGCGATGCTTCCTTCTTGGCGGCACCCGTACCGGCCAGCTTCTTTACCGAATCCGACAGCTTGACCTTGGCTCGCTCGATGCGCTTGACTTCTTCCAGAGCGGCGGCGTGGGTCATGAGAATCTCTTGGTTTTTCGCGACGAAGTATTTGTCGTCGATCTCCCCGAGTCTACGGGAAATAAGACCAAGGGCTGCGACAACGTCCACCTTCTGCTTCTTTTCGGTCATAAAGAGCAGATCCTCGATGGCCGCGAGCATTTCCTCTGCGGCGGTATGGGCGGCGTTGTAGCTGTTTTCCAGCTTGATGGCCTGAATGTTGAAATCGTCGAAGGTCTTGATATACTTGTCCACGTCGGCTTCGGTAATGTGGGCGTTGGGGATCCCGGCGAGAACCGTCTTCATCGTGGTAGCCAGGATGGCCAGGGTCTTGTTGAAGGTCGCGCGGCCTTCCTTACGGTTGGCCTTGTTCTTCAGGAGCATAGCCTCGGTGATCTGCTTACCGATGCGCATGATGGGGTTGAGAGA
Organism: Clostridia bacterium; assembly: GCA_017938885.1. Classification (GTDB taxonomy): domain Bacteria; phylum Bacillota; class Clostridia; order Oscillospirales; family CAG-272; genus CAMEON01. Next base: position 16,575 of record JAGBAS010000099.1, on the reverse strand, counting down.
GGACAGGGGATCCTGGAAGATCATGGCGATCTTATCGCCGCGCAGCTTGTGCATCTCCTCCTCGGGGATGCGGACGAGATCCTGTCCGTCGTAGAGGATCTCACCGCCCTCATGGATGGAGTTGACGGCGGAAATACCCATGATGGCCTTGGAGGTGACCGATTTACCCGATCCCGATTCTCCGACGATGGCCAGGGTTTCTCCCTTATACAGATCAAACGAAATATCACGAACCGCCTGCACCTTGCCTGCGTCCGTACGGAAGGAGATCCTCAGATTATTGACGGATAATTTGACTTCTTTATTCATGCTTAATCCTCCGATCCTCTGAGCGACGGGTTGAACGCATCGCGCAGACCGTTACCGAACAAGTTGAAGCTGAGCATCAAAAGAACCAGGAATGCACAGGGGAAGAGAGCCACGTATCCGGCATTAGCCGTGATGGACTGCTGTCCTGCGGCGATCAAGGTACCCACGCTGGTCGTGTTTCCGGCTTCCAGATTGATGATACCCAGGTAGGTAAAGCTGGTCTCCGAATAGATCATCGAGGGGATGACGAGTGCCACGCTGGTTACGATGGTGCCGAGACCGTTCGGGAAAATATGCTTGAACATAATTCTCGCATCGCTTGCACCCAGTGTTCTGGCGGCGAGCACGTACTCTTGATTCTTGAAGCGGTAGAACTGCATACGGGTTCTGCCCGCCATGCCGATCCATCCCGTCATAAAGAACGCGATGAACAGGACGAGCGCCTGGCTGGCCGTGCCCATATGGTATTTCAGAAGTGTGATGACGATGATGGTAGGCACAGAGCCGAGTATCTCGGAAAATCTCTCCATGAAGAGGTCAACCTTGCCGCCGAAGTAGCCGGAGATGGAGCCCCAGATCACGCCGACGATGAAGTTGACGACCGCGACCACAGATGCGAAGATGAAGGAGAAGCGGGCACCGTAGGCCAGGCAGGCGAAGATATCCTTACCGGTCTGGGTGGTACCAAAGAGGAAGAGAGGCTCCTCGATGCCGTCCTTCAGCACCTCGTTATGCTGGTAGGTGTAGTATTCGTAGTATTCGGCTCTTACCTCAATACCGCCGTCAACCTTACGGCCGTAGGCGTAATAGTACTGCTTGCCGTCCTCCTGAATACCGTCCTCGCCCTCAATTCTCAGGGAGTTGTACTCGGGGATCAGGTTGTTCTCCTCGGTGACGTCATATTTCCAGTAGTTGGGAATGATCTTGCCTTCCGCATCCACCTGGGGACGAAGGATGGATACGCTCGGATTCTCCACCTTGTAGTAGATGTTCGCGTCGTACTTGTTCTTCTCAAGCGTCGGTCTGTCGGCAAGCTTGACCACGGGGTACAGGACCTGTCGGCCTGTCTCGTCCTGATATCTCTGGATATCGTCGAACTCCGCCTGGGAGATGATCTTGTACTTACCAAAGCCGACGCCGTAGTAGGTGTCGTAGCGGTAGGTATAGTTGGAACCATCCTCGCTCACAGTATATTCGCCGTTTTTGATGATGTCTCTTCCCGTCTCGGCGGCAAGTGCCTGGTCCTTCAGAAATCCGATCCTGTTCGTGTTCTTTTCCTTGCAGCCATCCCAGAAATCGATGCCGGCGTTTGCGAACAGGTTGTTCTTCGGGGTTACGTAGGCATAGACCATATCGTAGTATGCGGGTCTAAAGGGCGTGAAAAAGGGAGCAAGGATCGCGAAAAGTACCAGTATGGCGATCACGATACCGCCAACGACCGCGCCCTTGTTCTTGCTGAAGCGGCGGAAGGCACCCTGAAAATAGCTGACGGGCTTTGTCTCGAATTTGCTGTCGTGATACAGGTCGGTTCGCTGCGCAAATTGAAACTTTTCAGCGGGGATATCATTCAAATTATACTTATCCATCATTACTTAGCCCCCATTCTGATTCTCGGATCAATGAAACCGTAGCTGATATCGATCACGATACCTGCGGTAAGGCTTACCAGCGTATAGAAGCCCGACAGCAGCATAAAGAAGTCGTAGTCCTGGAAGGTGATGGAGTTCAGGTAAAGACCTCCCACACCGTTGATACCGAACATTTTCTCGATAATGAGCGATCCCGAAAGCACCGAGACGAACTCACTGAGGATCGAGGGGAAAATGACGACCATGGAGTTCCGCATGGCGTGGCGGTAGATCGCCTGTCTCTTGGTCAGACCCTTGGTTCTCGCCAAAAGCATGAATTCTCCCGTCAGCACCTCGGACAGCTCGGCACGGGTATAGCGCGCGTATCCGGCAATCGAGCCGAGACACAGAGCAAATACGGCGGGGATCATGGAATGGAATACTTCCCACGTGAAGTATTCGTTACTCGTTGACATCATCAGCGGGAACCAGTCCAGCTTGAAGCAGAACACGTACTGGATCATCAGAGCCAACACGATGGAGGGCACCGAGATCAAGAGGATGATGAAGATATTGATGAGCTGATCCTGCCACTTGTTCTTTTTCAGCGCGGCCAGAATACCCAGACCGAGACCGATCGGCACACCGATCAGGGTCGAATAGATGTTGATGAGGATTGTGGGAGGAAGATGGCTGACGAATACCTCCCAGATATTCATATTCAGATATTCACCGTAGGTGGTGACGATACCGAAGTCGCCCTGGGTCACGATTCTCTTGAGATAGATACCGTATTGGAGAAGGATCGGCACGCGGTCGTATTCCCAGACACCGTTCTCGCCCTCGCGGATGTTGGTGATCCAACCTCTGCCCTCAAGGGTCTTCATAACGATCTCGGGATCTTGGCCGGGAAGCGCGTTGGTCGGGATGGGCAGAAGCTTGATGAGCACAAAGCACATCGTAAAGATGATGAAGAATGTGAACAGCATCAAGCCCAAGCGCTTCATCACATATTTAAACATATACATAGGTTTTTCTCCTCTGTTTTGTTTGTTTTCCAATTCATAGCTCTCGGACCTTTAAGCAGCCGGGATAAGGTCCTGTGCGCACGCAAAGGCTACGCAGCATCCAAATGGATCGGTCGATCAATTTGGGTCTTCGATTGATGATTTTTCGTTTTTTACTGTCAGATGGAGCTTGCATTATCACCGATTGGTGTAATATTGCTTTGATTCGTTGCCCGTTTATACGTTCGAACTGTCAGATCGACGTTTTTTTCTTAGGATAATGGGACTTGAGAAAATACCGCATAAATGAGCAAATAGCGGTGAGCACAATGGCTCACCGCCGTTTGCATTAATGGATCATCTTGGTAAATTCGTTATCCGAAATTACTCAGACTTCTTGTACTCGTTGGAGAGATCGTTGTTGTTGGCAGCAACGAAAGCAGTCCACTCAGCGTCGGTGTAGTTGACTTCCATGTAACGGATGCCGCCGAAGCCCATGAAGGTGTGCTCGTCCTCAGAGAAGTAAGAGAACTTAGCGCCGAGGAAGGATCCGCCGCCGTCAGCGATCAGCATGACGGAACGGGACTCCTTGATGGTGACCTCCTCCAGAGCGGAGAGGATCATCAGTCTGGCCTCGACGGGTGCGAAGCCCTCGCTCCAGTTGTAGGTCTTAGCCTGGTTCTCGGTCTCAGCCAGACCGTTCAGGCAGAAGTACCAGTTCTGGATGCTCATCTCGATGGTCTCACCGGCACCGGCGTAGTCACCGGCGGGCATGGTCAGGGTCATGGGGATGGAAGAGGTATCCCAGTACATGTGGTAGTTGAGATCGTCATCGGGGTTGACGAATGCGCCGATGATATCGAAGGGGTTGAAGGCGTTACCGGAGAAGCCGTAGCCGAAGCCGATCTGGGTTGCACCGGAACGGAAAGCCTCAGCCCACTGAGCGCCTGCGGAAGCGTCGAACACGACCTTGATCTTGCCCTCAAGAGCGGTGCCCTTGGTCAGATCGGTCAGAACGTCCTGGAGGTAATCAGCGCGGAATCTCTGCTTGTCGTTATCGGCAGAGGAACCGTAAACCAGGGTGATGTCCTTGGTAGCGTCGTAGCCATACTCCTCGGGATTAGCGAGCAGGATGTCGATAGCGGCCTGCATCTTCTCCTTAGCCAGAGTGGGGTTGTAGCCGGTCAGAGCGTCGTAAGCGTCCTCGGTGGACAGACCGGAGAGCTCGCCGCCGGACCACTTGCCGTCGGCATCCTGGGTGAAGCCGTAGGCGCGGAGGATACCCTCCTTAGCAGCGAGAGCGTTGCGGTACTGACCGCCGTCGGCCAGCTCGGGAGAGTTCTCGATGTCATAGTAGTAAGCAACGTTCAGAAGACCGAAGCAGGGAACGGCGGAGCCGGGCCAGATCTTCTCAACGATGTCGCTTCTGTTCAGAGCCAGGTTGAAGGCGTGACGGAACTCCTGGATAGCCAGGATACCGTTGTTGTTCTCACTCTCCTTCAGGACAGACAGGTTGGAGTACAGCTGCATACCGAAGGTACCGGTAGAGGTAGAAGTGAAGTAAACGTACTTGGAGTCGAGGTAATCGGCCACGTTATCGGTGTCGAGAGCGGCATCATCGAAGGAGCCGTCCAGGAAGCCCATCCATCTGGAAGAGGGCTCCTCGACCTTGCGGCAGTTGATGGCGGTGATGTTGTACTGGTTCTTGTACTGCTCCAGGTTCCAACCGTACCAGTTCTCGTTCTTGACCAGCTTGTAGTGAGAGCCTGCCTCAAACTCAGCGAGCTTGTAGGGACCCCAGCTTGCGGTGGTCTCAAGAGAGGAGTTGTAGTTAGAGGTCCAGAGGGTTGCGCCGTTGGAGGGAGCGATCTTGGAGGCCTCGTACTTAGCCTGGTGAACGACGGGCAGGCTGGAGAAGTAGTAGGGAGCCCAAACGGAGAGGCTGCCGTCTTCCTTCAGGAAGGAGTAAGTCTTGTCCAGACACAGAACGATGGCGTTCTCACCCTCAACCTCGTAGATACCAACGGTATCCCAAGCGACATCGGTGTTCTGGTTCAGAACGTAGATACCCATCATACCGGCGTAGCCGCCGCCCACCTCAAACTCGGGAGCGTAGTCAGGCATACCCATGTAGGTATCATAGACGCCCTTACCGGAGGTAGGATCGTCACCGGCCTCGTTGTTGTACTCGGTGGTATCGGTGATAGCCAGCCACTGGGGGCAATCCTCACCGGTTGCGGACTTGTAGCCCTCTGCGCCCCATGCAGCCCACACGTCGATGTACAGGGTCTCGCCTGCATCGATAGCAGCCTGGTTGGAAGCGTACTTGGTGTCAACCGCCTCATAGGTACCTTCCTGGTTCTGGAAGAAGTATACCTTGGAGTTCTTGATCATCAGGGTGTCGTAGTAGGTGTTAGCGCGGAAGTTCATGAACGCGGGATCCAGCAGCTGCTTCATGGAGTACACGAAGTCAGCAGCGGTGATGGCGGTACCGTCATCCCACTTCAGATCGTCACGGAGAGTGATCTTCCAAGCGTAGCCACCCTCAGCCTTCTGCTCGGCGGTGTAGCCCCACTTTGCGTCAACAGTGGCGGTTACGTCCTCCAGCTTGGTTGCGGCAGAGTAGTTGGTGGTGTAAGCACCGGGAACAATGCCTTCCTTGTTGATGGAGCCGTCAGCGTTGAACTTCTTGTCATCGACGAACTTGTAGTCGTACTCGAAGAAAGAAGAACCAATGTAGCTCATAATCTGAGTATCATTGTTGTCGGCGTAGGTGAACTCGTTCCAGTTGCTGGGCATGACCTGGGTGGTGGTGTTGTACTCGGCCTGCTTGAAGGTTGCGGGAGTCACTTCGGGCTCCTTGGGCTGACAAGCAGCGAACACGCCAACGACCATGATGAGGCACAGTGCCAAAGCCAACATGGATGTGAGCTTCTTGTTCATAATGTTTTCCTCCAATTATGAATTTTGAATTGTTTTTTCTCAATACCCGCGCACCGCTCTCCGGCCGTCGTCACGCCAGAACCTGCATGAAGGCGCACGAAAAGAGTCCGCGAATATATGGATATATTGATTATAGCACAAACGGTTTCACTTGTCAACCATTTTTGTTAATTTATTTTTAATAATAAAGTGGATTTCCCGAAAAATGTCGGAAGCGCCAATAATTAATAAAGAGGGAAGCGTTATTGGAGAGAAATCGCGGATCGCTTTTTAAGGACGCGCTGATACTGGATTTTGCCTTGAAAACGGCGCGTATCCGGATATGCGAAATCATGAATTTACTTGATTTCAAAATCAAACAGACGGAAGTCTTCGCAGCCGTGAGTTGCGAGGGGAACAAATCGGATCTTTTTGATCTTCCAATTTACAAAATGCCGCACGAGGCGTTGGCGGTTATCATCGACACGAACGGAGAACCGTTCACCGTCCGAAGCCTCGCCTTCTATCCTATATTCCTTGATCAAAGTCCTCGGAAGCTTGAATTTGGTTTGAACCAGCGGATAATTGCAAGGCATATTGTGGTATGCCCGATTCATGTCGTTGTCGAACACAAGGCGTATTTCGGAAATATGGGTGTCGCGGTCAAATTCGTATTCGATACAATCTCCGGTATTGCCTGTCCAAAGATTGGCGTCGCCGCGATCCTTGCCGTTTCGGATCACCTCGGCACTGCATTGCGCCCGGAGCGTCAGCGCCGGGACTTCCCTGTCATGCCAGGGAATATAGCAATCATCAGCCATCAGCGTTTGCTGAAGCTCGCCGATATCCACGTTTTCAATGGTACGGCCGCTTTTGAGCGCGCACGCCGCCGCCGTACCTAACGCTTGACCCAGAATGGCGCAGGTCGCCATTACGCGGGAAGAGGAGAGTGCGGCATGAGTAACGCTGATATTTCTTCCGGCGAAAATCAGATTTTCAATGTTCGCGGATATCATACATCTGAGCGGAAGTCCCCAGGGTTGTGGTGCGGGATGATAGATCGTCGGATGCCCCTTGGTATAATAGAAGCCCTCCGGGAAATGATCGTCCATAGACCAGCCCGCGTATGCCACGATGTCGTCAAAGCGTCCTTCTGCCTCTACGTCGTTTTGTGTAACGATATATTTACCGACGTAACGGCGGCTCTCGCGTTTTCCGGGCAGAAATCCGATCCATTCAAGCTCCCAGTTGTCCACGCCGTGATCGCCTCGGTTTTTCATATGATCCCATACACCGTAGCAGATTTTCAGAAGCTCGTCACGGCATCTGTCGGTATCGTGAATGCAATCCCATTCTCCGCCAAGCTCGATCCACCAAAAGTTGTTATCCGTGCAATGATCTTTGTATGGCAGATCCGCGTCTGACTCATAGCGGTACGCCCATGAAGGGGGAATAAAATCCACCTTGTGATCGGTCTCTCGGATCTGAAAGAGACAACTCATTCCCATGGTCTTTTTGTCGGCAATGTCGGGCGGGATACGCTCTCCGAACTCGGACTTTGCCTCTCGGCCATACATATATCTTGCCCCCGTCAGCGGAGCCAGAATCGAGTCGCCCGAGCAGTCCGCGAAATATGCGGCGGAAATCAGGTGAAAGCTCTCGGCATTGGATTGCCACGCTTTGATACGGACGATCCTGTTTCCGTCCATGGCGGCATCCAGGCAGCTTGTGTTCAGAAGCAAAGTGAGATTTTTTTCAGCCTTTGCCTTTTCATACAGAACGCTGTCCCATATCGGATATTTGAGCGAAGGGTTCTGATAGAAATTTTCAAGGAAAATTTCTTCAATGATACCGCCCTCGCGGTTATCTTTTCCGTGTGCGCCGCCGATCCACATACGGATCTCGCTCGAGGCGTTTCCCCCAAGCACCGGTCTGTCCTGCACCAGTATGACCTTGATTCCGTGGCGTGCCGCTGCGATTGCACAGCAAAGCCCTGCCATTCCGCCGCCAACAACGCACAGGTCGGTCTGATATGGTATATTTCTCATATTCGTACACTCCGCTTCCTTATTATAAATGCTGGTTGAAAAGCTTGATCTTTTGCCGAATACAAATTCTCGCATGGCATTCCGCATTCCGCAGTTTACGTCCCGTTTCGATCCGCATTGTGCTGTTCCGTTTCGGTGCCGCGCCTTTGGTTATATTATAGCATACATTAGGGAGGAGTGCAAGATGTAAAGCAAAAATGCGCCCAAAATCAAACGGTACTTGCGTCCCGATCCCGCTCAAGTTGCGTATATCAGCTATTCTTGTATAAGTTTTTTGGAAAAGATGCCTGTAAAACAATGCCATCAGCCAAAAAACAATAGCGGGTAACAAAGCAAGAAATACGGTTAACGGCAGTTCGCCTTTGGTCCACCGTACAGTTTGTTTGGGAGGTTTTTTTTTAACTTTAGAAACAACGGGAATATAATTGCCGCCTTGGTGCACAGAGCTTGATCGGGTTCATGAGTAACGCCTCAAAAAGATGCCCTCATAAAATATCATTTATTTCATAAAAATTCGTATGATATGCGAAAAAAGGTGCTTTTGAAGATTTTAATTTAACAAGGTAAAAGGAATCATCGACTTTTGAATACGAATAAACCTTGTCGTTGACAGCAATTCTTCCGCTACGGAAATACAACGCATTCTCCCGTTCCATACGTCGATAGTAACTTTTTAGCTCTTGGCCTTTTTGATATAGTTTTTCTTTGCTAACGCTAAATCTTCCAATTTTAATTTCAAAGAATTTCAAATAATAATAGCAAAGGAGAAATCCTAATATAAACAGTATAATGACAGGCGCAATAACCATTACCGCCGTTGGACTTACAAAAGTAAGATGACGAGGCGGCAAATAAACTTCCTTTGCATAAAGTACGGCATACATAATGTAAAACAAAATCGAGATGCTCAGAAAGAACGTCAACCAAACAGTAACGGATTTACGTTTGTTTAGAAGAGCAAGCAGATCGCGCTGTATATCTTGCTTGGTTATTGTTTGCTTTTTCATACATCCACCGCCTTTCTGATTGCATTATAGCACACTTTGGAGCTGATTGCAAGAGGTTCAAAAAATGAAATCGCGCGATGCGCGATGAAATCCTCGCACGGCTCGGATGAAATCCGCCCCCATCTCCTGCCGCAAGGCAGATTTCATCACGAAGTGATTTCATCCTCGAAGTGGATTTCTTCCGCTGACGGCGGATTTAGTTAAAAAAATCCCATCTGCAATGCAGATGGGATTTTTCTGGAGGCGCCACCCGGAATCGGACCGGGGATAAGGGTTTTGCAGACCCGTGCCTTACCGCTTGGCCATGGCGCCGTATTCGATTTGTAACAAATGCGGATGCGAATGAATCGCACCCGCATTGTTCTGGAGCGGATTACGGGGCTCGAACCCGCCACCTTCGCCTTGGCAAGGCGACGCTCTACCAAATGAGCTAAATCCGCAGAGAAGTTGCCAAGTGATTACCCGACCCCTTCAAAATGGTGCCTCCGGTCGGAATCGAACCAACGACACGGGGATTTTCAGTCCCCTGCTCTACCAACTGAGCTACAGAGGCAAACAGTCAAGACTGATGACCTTTTTCTCTTTTCAGAGAATGGCGACCCGAAGGGGACTCGAACCCCTGACCTCTAGCGTGACAGGCTAGCGTTCTAACCAACTGAACTACCGGGCCGTAGGAATGGTGGGAACAACAGGGCTCGAACCTGTGACCCTCTGCTTGTAAGGCAGATGCTCTCCCAGCTGAGCTATGCTCCCGAGTGTGTCGCGTTCCTTGACGACCGTCGTCACTGCCTGACGACTTGCTTATTATATCACATCGCTTTCGATTTGTCAAGAGGTTTTTGAAAAGTTTTTTCAAGATTTTTCAAATTCTTTTTGGCGTCCGCTTGGTGGGAAGCGGTGATCTTGGCGACGGTGTGTATTATATCACATCGTATTCGGTTTGTCAATAGGTTTTTGAAAAAAAGTTTGAGAAATTTTTCGGGAAATTTTCGGGGGTTTTTCGCGGTCTCCTGTTGCATCTCCGTGTGAAATATGCTATAATAATAAGGTAATTTCTATAGCCCAAGGAGGAACTGCCATGAATCCCTTCCATACCGTCGCTCCCGCGACCCTGCCCGATAACTTCTTCTCCCGTATCGGAGACGACTGGATGCTCATCACTGCCGCGAATTCCTTGGGCGAGGTCAATACCATGACCGCCTCCTGGGGCTGCGCGGGGATTTTGTGGAACAAGCCCGTGGCGGTCTGCTTCATCCGTCCCCAGCGGTACACCTACGGCATCGTGGAGGACAGCGATACCTTGACTCTGTCCTTCTTCCCCAAAGGGGAGTACCGGGAGGCTCTGCGTTATTGCGGCACCAAGTCGGGGCGGGACGGGGATAAGTTCGCCGCCACGGGGCTGACGGTGGAAAAGACCGCCGAGGGGGTCCCCTACCCCGCCGAGGCCAATCTGGTGCTGGTCTGCCGCAAGCTGTATGCGGACGATCTGAAGGAGAACGCCTTTATCGACCCCGAGATGCTGAAGCATTACGCCGCCCGGGATTACCATCGATTCTATATCTGTGAGATCACCGAGGTACTGGTCAAGGGAGCCCTTTGAGCATTCCGGCGTTACGGAAACGAACGGCATCGTGTAATAAATATTAAGGAAGAAATTTTTCGACGGGGCCGAAGGAGACTTCCGTTTGTCTTTGGGAGGTACATATGCTTGCTCTCGATACGGTCTATTTACTGCCCGGCTTTCTGATCGTCCTGGAAGGCGTGCTGACGGTTCTGTTAATCGCCCTGCTTGGCGCGGCGGGGTATGTGTTGCTGATCTATTCCATGAAAGACGACCGCGCCGAAAAAATAGCGAAGCTGTACTATACGAATCCATGGGACAGCGTCAACAGGCAAGCCGCCGGGGAGGAACCGAAAAAGCCTCGCCGAAAGAAGAGCGTGGGGTTGGGTATTGCGTTGCTGCTCGCCGCCGTCGCCGTGCTGGCCTTGTTGCTTTGGGTGATGGGTCACGCTTAGATTCGGAATTCAAAAAATACAAGGAGATTGGGTATGTCCATTGATATTGTGATTCGTCAAAAGGGATTTTTCAAGAAGACCATGCCCCTGTCGGTCATACTGGGCGACGAGCTGGAGTGCGGTGTGTACGAACAGGGCTTCCGCCTGGATCGGGGGAATTGGGCGGGCGGGGAGATCGCGGTGTTCCATCCTGCCCACAAGGGGAGAGGCTTTACCGTGACCTGGAGCCCCACCGTGCGAAAGGGGCTGATCCTCCGCGCCCTGCATCCCACCTCCGCCGAGGAGCTGAAGGCCTTTTACGCCACGGTGGCCCGCATCACCGACTACTGGAGCTGTACCCTGGAGGTAGACGGCAACCCCATGACCCCCGCCGAGTTCCGGGAAGGATTTGACGATATGCTGGCGGCCAATGACCGCTATCTGGATCTGTTTATTGAGGAGTCCATGGACAAGGAGCAGTACGAGTCCATGACCCTGTTCTCGGCCTTGTGGCCTTTGGAGTTCGGCGCCAAGGAGGCCGCTGAGGTAAAGGATGCTCCCGAGGGCGCGCCCGCTCGCTTTGCAAGGTGGCTCCATGAGATGCAGTCGGTGGACGTCTACTACGCCGTGGCGGGGTATATGGAGGAAGATGGCAGTATCGTCAGCCGCTTCGCCTTCACCGAGGACTGCGACAGCCTGTTTCCCGTCAAGCCCTCGGTCCCCTTTGGGATCACGGGCGTCGACGGCAAGCCCCTTGAGGTGAGTCGCTACGAGGTAGCGATTGTCGCCACCTCCACCCCGAGCGTGAGCGTGATCGGCACGCTTCCCTACGACAAGTTCATGTCGGCTCTCTCCCCCGACAAGGTATCCTACTACGACGCCAAGCGGATACGGATCGCTCCCCACAGCCTCTCCGAGCTGAAGGAGCTGATCGCCAAGGCAGGCGTTTGATCCCTGCCCTCCATATTTATATAAGCATAAGAGGTACAAAGCCATGCAAGATATCCAAGCCCACGTTGAAGCCGTCTGCCGCGCCGCCAAGGAGGCGTCCCGTACTTACGGTTCGACGTCCACTGCCAAGAAGAACGCCCTGCTCTGCGCTATGGCGGATCAACTGACCGCCGACTGCGCCACTATCCTGGCCGCCAACGCCGAGGATCTCTCCGCCGCCGCCGAGAACGGAGTACCCAAGACCATGCTGGACCGTCTGAAGCTGGACGAGAAACGGCTGGCGGGCATCTGCGCCGCGCTCCGCGAGGTGGCGGCCCTGCCCGACCCCATCGGCTCGGGTGAGCAGACCATCCGCCCCAACGGTCTGGTGATCCGCCATATCCGCGCGCCTATGGGCTGCGTGGCCATGATCTACGAGGCGCGACCCAACGTGACGGTGGATGCCGCCGCCCTGTGTCTGAAGACGGGCAACGCCGTCGTCCTGCGGGGAGGCAAGGAGGCCATCCGCTCCTCCATGGCTCTGGTGGAGTCCATGCGTAAGGCCCTGGCGGCTCACGGGTTCTCTCCCGATCTCATCGGGCTCATCACTATGACCGACCGCGCGGGGGCTACGGCGCTCATGAATATGCGGGGCCTGGTGGACGTGCTGATCCCGAGAGGGGGCAAGGGCCTGATCCGATCCGTGGTGGAGAATGCCCGGGTCCCCGTGATCGAGACGGGGGCGGGGAACTGCCACCTGTACGTGGACGAGGCCGCCGATCTGGACAAGGCAGTCCGCGTGGCGGTGAACGCCAAATGCTCCCGCCCCTCGGTGTGCAACGCCATTGAGACCCTGCTGGTACATAAAACCGTAGCCGCCGAGTTCCTGCCCATGATGGCCGAGGCCATGGCCGACTACAAGGTGGAGTTCCGCGGTGACGAGGCGACCCGCGCCATCCTGCCCGAGGCCGTTCCCGCCACCGAGGAGGACTGGGACACCGAGTACAACGACTATATCCTGTCGGTGCGCGTAGTGGACTCTCTGGACGAGGCCATTTCCCACATCACCCGCTACACCACGGGCCACAGCGAAGCCATCATCACCGAGAGCATGGCCGCCGCCAACCGCTTCCGCAATGAGATCGACGCCGCTGCCGTATACGTCAATGCCTCCACCCGCTTTACCGACGGCGGGGAGTTCGGATTTGGCGCGGAGATCGGCATTTCTACTCAAAAACTTCATGCGAGAGGGCCTATGGGGCTTTACGCGCTGACCACGGACAAGTATCTGGTGGATGGGGACGGGCAGATCCGATAAAGATCGCACCACTGTCCCTACAGCCATCGGCCTTTGTAAGGTCCCACACAATTCACAACAAGGAAATACATATGAACTACCGCACCGAACACGACTCCATGGGCGAAATTCTTGTCCCCTCTGACCGCTACTGGGGCGCCCAGACCCAGCGGAGCCTTGAAAACTTCCCCATCGGAGAAGAAAAAATGCCCGTGGCCATCATCCGCGCCTTCGGGCTTTTGAAGAAGGCCGCCGCCCTGGCCAACAGAGAGCTGCGCCCCGAGAAGATGACCGAAAGGAAATGTACAGCCATCTGTGCCGCCTGCGACGAGGTGATTGCGGGCAAGCTGGACAGTCATTTTCCTCTCGCCGTCTGGCAGACGGGAAGCGGAACACAGACCAACATGAACGCCAATGAGGTCATTGCCAACCGCGCCAATGTACTGGCAGGCTTTCGCGGGGAAATGATCTCTGCCGGCATTATTGGCCCCGACATGATCCCCCAAGCCCCCGTTCTTTGCCACCCCAACGACGACGTGAATATGTCCCAGTCCTCCAACGACACCTTCCCCACCGCCATGCACATCGCGGGGGTTCTATCCATCCGCCGTGAGCTGATCCCCGCCCTGGGGCGGCTGATCGACACCATGGAGCGGCTGGAAGCCGAGAACCAGGGCATCATCAAGAGCGGCCGCACCCATTTGCAGGACGCCACCCCCATCCGCTTTTCCCAGGAGATCTCGGGCTGGCGGGGGATGCTCACGGTATCCCGCCGTCAGATCGAGACTGCTACCGACGGCCTTTGCTCCCTTGCCCTGGGCGGCACCGCCGTAGGCACGGGCATCAATGCTCCCGAAGGCTTTGACACGGCCGTAGCCGCCATTCTGTCCAAGCTGACAGGGGAGGAATTCCGCACCGATCCCAACAAGTTCCACGCCCTCACGTCCAAGGACGAGCTGGTCTTCGCCCACGGGGCTCTGAAGGCACTGGCCGCCAACCTCATGAAGATCGCCAACGACGTGCGCTGGCTGGCTTCGGGCCCTCGGTGCGGTCTTGGAGAAATTTTTATCCCCGAGAACGAGCCCGGGTCATCCATCATGCCGGGTAAGGTCAACCCCACCCAATGCGAGGCCCTCACCATGGTGGCGGTGCAGGTCATGGCCAACGACGTGGCGGTGGGCATGGCGGCGTCCCAGGGCAACTTCCAGCTCAACGTCTTCATGCCCGTCTTGATCCACAACTTTTTGCAGTCGGTGCGCCTGCTCACCGATGCCATGGATTCTTTCAATATCCGTTGCCTGTCGGGACTTAAGGCCAACCGCGAAAAAATGGCCGAAAATCTTCACCGCTCCCTCATGACCGTAACCGCTCTGAACCCCCGTATCGGCTACGAGAACGCCGCCCGCGTGGCCAAGCTGGCCTACGCCGAGAGCATCACCTTACAGGAGGCCTGCGTGCGGCTCGGGTATCTGACCGCCGAGGCATTTGACGAAGCGTTCGATTTTGAACGGATGGTGTAAGTCGTCGCAGACCCGCACCGGAACCCATACCCCGCAATCGGGACGCATACACCCAAATGAAAGGATACGATCATGTTACAGAAGCCTTTTTCCCTATCTCCCGCCGATGAGGCCAAGCTTGCCGCCGCCAAAGCATGGTTCCGGAATGCCGGCTACGGCATGATGATCCACTGGGGACTCTACTGTCTCCCCGCCGGGGAGTGGAAGGGACGCCGCATGGAGGACATCGGCGAGTGGGCCCAGCAGTATTTCCGCATTCCCAACGCCGAGTACCATCGGCTGGCGGAGTGCTTCAATCCCATGCTGTTCAACGCCGAGGACTGGGTCAAGACCGCCAAGGAGGCGGGGATGCAGTACATGGTCTTTACCTCCAAGCACCACGAGGGCTTTGCCATGTTCCATTCCAAGGTGTCGAAATTCAACGTGGTGGACGCCACCCCCTTCGGGCGGGATGTGGTGGCCGAGCTGGCCGAGGCCTGCTACAAGCATGACCTGAAGTTCGGCCTCTACTACTCCCAGGATCTCGACTGGGCCCACCCCGACGGCGGCGGCTACCTCACGGGTAAGACCTGGTGCGGTGACAAGGCCTGGTGGACCAACAACTGGGACTACCCCGACACCGAAAAGAAGGACTACACCCGGTGCTTCGAGGAGAAGATCAAGCCCCAGGTCAAGGAAATTCTGACGAACTACGGCGACCTTTGCCTCATCTGGTTCGACACCCCCCAGACCATCTCGGCGGAGCAAACCGACGAGCTGTACCGCATGGTCAAGACCTACCAGCCCGCCTGCCTGGTGAACTCCCGCATCGGCAACGGCTACGGCGACTACACCTCGGCAGGGGACAACGAGATGCCCGAGGACGGGCAGACTGATCTTCTGTTTGAGACCCCCGCCACCCTCAACGACACCTGGGGCTACAAGGCCTTCGACACCAACTGGAAGTCCCCCGCCGAGGTGGTACGCCTCCGTAGGCTCTGCCGCGACAGAGGGGCGAACTACCTCTTGAACGTCGGTCCCGACTATCTGGGCCGGATTCCCTCGGTTTCCTGCGATATCCTCCGGGAGGCGGAGAAGCTGTGGGAGCGGGAAGGGAAGTCATGATCCCACACAACGAGAAAGGAGCGTGACCCCATGCGTGTAACCGGCAAGAAGCCCGACGGGCACAAGAATACCCACCTCCTCGTCCTCTCGGCGGTATCGGCCCTTGTGGCGCTCCTGCTCTTTCTGGATGCCTTTATTCCCGTCATTCCCGACGGCAAGGCGCGTCCGGAAGGCGGAGATGAGTACGTGGAGGCGGAGACTAAAAAGCATTGGTGGCAAAGCATTTTTGACCGTAACGAGCCCGACGGGACCGATCAGACCGACGCGGATCTCGAATTCCCATGGATCGAGGACGGCGCACCCGTGGAGAGACCTCATCCCACGATCACGCTCACCTATTCCGAGGAAGAAATGAGCGAGTGGTATTACGACATTCTGGTGACGTCTCTCAAGAATATGGGCTATCTGGAGATCAGCGGGTCGATCCTGCCCATCAGTCAAGTGGGGCTCTTTAACGTGGATACCTACGGCACCCCCGAGCTGATCGTCGTCCATGAATCGGAGGGGGGAGCCCGCGAATATGAGGTCTACGAGCTGCAAAGCCTGGAGCTGCTGACGAGATGGAGCTGCTACGGCGAGGATGAAGAGCTGGCGGTGTATGAAAAGAGCGACGGGAGCTACACGACGCTGTTCACCCATAGTGGTGACGGCGACGACCGCTATATCTGCGAGCTGGAGTCCACCGACCGCCTCCGTTATATGGAGCGTGCGGCTAAGATCTGGGACAAGGATACCGTTACCTACCGCTACGTCGGCCACTCCGCGACCTACTCCTCGAGCTACCGTACGCCCGAAGAAATCGAAGCTTGGCGCGCCCACGATTCGATCGCTGCGTTCAAGGAACAGCTCCAGAAGAACGAAATCGCCG
>JAGBAS010000098.1 GCA_017938885.1 Clostridia bacterium | reverse complement strand
GCAAAACATCGATACGCACAAGACCGAAAACCAGCCCGACGGCGACTACACCGTGGGCATGGCGGGCAAGTCTACCACTCCCGGCACCGAGGCCAAGCAGTGTATGCTCTACGGCATCCAGGGCATGACCTTCGAGGTGGGCGGCAGCATCGTCGCCCTGGGCGCATCAACCGCCGACGCCGTCACGGTCACCCGTGGCGCGGAGGTGTACGCCAATCTGATCCGGACGCTGCTGGCTACATACAACCCGGACGATAAAAAAGCCTACAAATTCAAGGAGTAAGCTATGAAAATCACCTTACTACTCAACCATACCGCCCTCATCGAGGACGACCGCAAGCCCACCGTAACCGTCTCCCCGCCCTACGCGGGGACCCTGACGGTCGAAGGCATCGACTACCCCATCGCCCCCGAGGGCACCCCGACCCCGCGTATCACGGGCGTGATCGGTTACGTCAAGGCGTTCTACACCGACTCCCTCGGTATCCGATACCCAGTCATCAATCCCCACATCAAAAACGAGACAGTCTGCTCCATGGTGGACTTCTCAAAGGGATACTTTGAGATGGTCGGATATGTAGATACACTGGCCAGAGAGATCGAGCAGCTGACCCAAGAGCTGCTTGACCTGCGGGCACAAATCGAGCCCGATGCATTGGGACATATAATTGACGGAGGAAACAACAGTGAGTAAACTGATCAAGATCGTAATGCTGACGGCGGCGCTGACTGCCATGATGACTGTCCCCTGCTTTGCGGAGGATGTAGCCACAGAGACCGCAAGGAGCGGCCTGTCGGGAGCTGTGTCGGAGCTGATCCAGTGGATCGTGGACAACCCCGCAGCCGTATTTTCGACAATCATTTCGGGCATAACAGGCGGATTCTGCCTCGGCGGCGGAGTGAGCAACCGCAAGACCCGCAAGGACATTGAGGGTAAATCGACCGGCCTCACCAAGGCGGCGACCACCATCAACAACAACGCGGCCGAGCTGGCAGGAAAAGTCAAGACCGAAGTAGTCAACATGATCGCATCCGTGGACAAGTCCGTAGGCAGGATCCTGACAGTCCTGTCCGAAAAAGCCAACGAGATCACCGCCGCTATCAAAGAAAACGCTGCAGAGACCAGAGCCCTGCGGCGTGAAATAAAAGGCAACTCGTTCCTGATCCGAGAGATGTTCAAAGACTCGCGGATGACGCAACTCCGCAAGGACACCGTTGAAAAGGGATACAACGATATCGTGAGAGGAGGCGAGAGCACCGATGACGAGCACGACCAAGCGTAAGATCGTCGGCGGCTCCCTGCGGGTATCCTCCGCCGCTGTTGCGGCGGGGGTCCCCCTCGTCATGCTCCGAGAGCTGGCCCCCGCGTGGTTCAAGGAGCAAGAAGCGGGAGTAGCCATCACCGGAGCGGGCATCATCGGTATCGTAATCCTGTCAGCGATCCTGCTGTCCAAGTTCCGCGCACTGGCATCGCCGGTGCTCAACCTGTTCAAAAAGGTTAAGGGGCCTTATCTGCTCCTACTGATCATATGCGGGATCCTGTTCGGCGTCTGCTACGGGGTCGAGTACCTCTACCCCCTCCTCCCCGACATCAAGACAATGCTGTTTGGCACAGCGGGGAGCTGTGCCGCAGGGTGGGGCATGGATGCTATCGCCAACGCGGTGAGCCCGACGGAGAAAAAGGAGGGTAAGAACGATGGATGACCAACTCAAGATGATGGAGCCGGAGGTTGAGACCGAGCCCACGGCGGTAATGGATAAGGTGAGGAGCTTCGTCCGAATGAACCTGACCAACGCGGGGATCCTGATCATCTGTCTGCTGTTTTTGGCAACAGCCATCCTCCGCCCGGAAAAAACGGATCTGACCCTCGAGGAGGTCATTCTGGGGTCCCTGTTGGCGTTCATCACGTCCATGGGTATCAACTACCTCTTTACAAGCAAGGGCCTCGAGGACGGTATGCTCAAGCCCGACATGATCGCGGCCAAAGGAGCATACTCCCAAGAGGTAGAGGCCATCCTCGACAATAACCAGATCGAGGCTCTGGACGACTACTGCAGAGAGCAAAACGAGAGAAACTACAAAAAGCAACGGATGCGGATCCTATCTGCCGCGGGGCTACTCTATGAGGATTGCTTTGATGACAAGGGCGCCCCGAAGGAGATAATTATTACGGTACCCACGTGGAGCTCCATGCAGGGTATCAATTGGCGGATCAAGATCAACCGCCGCCACAGAGCCCGCAAGCAGATCAAGGCATACGCCACAGCCTGCACGTTGAGACTGGCAGAAATCTCCGCAGGTGAGCTGATGGGAGAGGACAGCAACAGCCGTAACCCCTATAAGTTCGGCCGGAAAATAAAGGTCTTCCGTGGGCAGTCGGTGTCCGCCGATGCCGCATCCAAGTCGGTGACAGGTATCGGACTCGGCCTGTATACGGCGGCCATGATCGCGGATTTCTCGTGGATCAAGCTGGCCTCGATGGTGTTTCAAGTGGTTTTTTTCATCGTCATGGGAATCATCAAATATATGACAACCGTCACCTACGTTACAGAGGAATATCACGGGCGCCTTGTAGGGCTGACCCGCGTAATCAAAAAATTCAGGAAAGGAGCTGATACTTATAGCAGAGAAGTTCCGAGTCAGCTCTGCCATCCTGACCATGAAGGTACGGGAGCAGGTCAGACAGACCGCGAACTTCACGCCCCTACAAGCTGAGATCTACGAAGAGCTTGCATCCGAGATCCGAAACAACGAGGGCATCATCATGCACCTCTGCCTTGAGCCTCACCGATACTACGCCGAAAAAAAGATCGTGATCCTCAAGGTACAGGCCGCACTCAAGGAGCTCTCCCTGGCGTGACACGACCGCGCCGCGATCTCGACCCATAATAAATAACGCATAAATCACGCACAAACGCGCCACGAACCCGACAGGGGTTCGTGGCCTTTTTTTGTTACAATTTACTCACAAGGCGGGAGTCCGCCAAAGCAAAAAGGAGGGATCCAGATGTTCAATAATTTCGGATATGTTCCCAACCTTGGGAACGGTCAGGGCTGGAATGGCGGTTTCACACAGCCCCAGCCTCAGCCGGTCCAGCAGAGAGGCAACAAGATCTACGTGGTGGACGCCAAGGACGCCCTATCCCGGGCGGCCATGCCGGACAGCCTCATGGTCTACATCCAGCAGGACGAGACCGCCATGCATGAGATCTACACCGACGCAGAGGGCCGCAAGTTAATCCGCACGCGCTCCCTAAGCCCCATAGAGGGCGCGGAGTCTGTGGGTAGTGAGATGGTGACCCGTAAGGAGTTCGACGAGCTGAGAGCCGCTGTGGAGGCTCTGAAAGGAGGCGTAAAGAATGATTGACAACAACCAGATCATGCAGAGAGTAGCCATGATGATGCAGCAGGGAGGCGCCAACCCCCAGGCCTACGTGCAGGAGCTGATCCGCCGCAATCCCCAGTTTGCCCAGCAGATCCAGGGGCAAAACCCTCGGACGCTGGCGTCCCAATATCTCCAGCAGATGGGGATAAATCCCGATCAGTTTTTTGCTAACCCCATGCAGTTCCTGGGGCAGATGCCCCGCAGATAAGGTATTAGCCGACCGAGCGTACGGCGGGAGGTTGATATATAGTTAAGAACCCAAACGTCTACCAAAATCCAACAAAAAAGGAGGAATGAAAATGAGTGAGAATAACTTTACTGAAGGATTCGCTGTCGGTCAGGGCATGAACAACGGCTGCGGCGGCTGGGGCGGCGACTGGATCGCCATCCTGTTCCTCGCCGCAATCTTCGGAGGCGGCGGCTTCGGCTGGGGCGGTGGCGGTGGCGCCAACGTCTTTGGCGAGGTCCAGCGCGGCTTCGACACCACCGGCATCAACAACAAGCTCAACGGCCTGGAAAACGGCCTGTGTGACGGCTTCTACGCCCAGAACACCAATCTTCTCAACGGCTTCGCGGGGGTATCCCGCGAGATCGCAAGCTGCTGCTGCGAGACCAACCGCAACATCGACCAGCTGCGCTTCGACACGGAGCGCCAGCATTGCGAGACCCGACGCGCCATCGACTGCGGCACGGATCGCATCATCGGCTTCCTGACCAACCAGGAGATGGACCGTCTCCGCGCCGAGAATCAGGCTCTGCGCTTCAACGCCTCTCAGGCCGCACAGAACGCCTACCTGATCGGTGAGCTCCGTCCCACCGCCAAGCCCGCCTACCTGACCTGCTCGCCCTTTGCCGGGGCCTACGGCTGGAATAACGGCGGTAACGCCTGCGGCTACGGCTGCGCCTAACCAGTGACCACCGGGGGGCAATAGCCCCCCTCATCCGAAAGGAAAGGAGGGATTAAAATGTGTAACTACTACAACAATCAGCGCAAGCTCTGCGCTAACACGGTAGTCTCCACGGCGGTCTCGGTGGTCACGGTGGACGGCGTGCCGACTCTGGTCATTGACACCCCCGCGGCCTCCTACCGCAACGGTGACTGCATTGATCTGATCGTGGCGCAGGCCATCCCGGCAACGGCTACGGTGGACATGCCGGTCGCCCTGGGAATCGGCGGCGTGACCGATCCCGTGTACCCGTTGGTCAGATGCAACTGTACCCAGGTCACCGCAAGGACCATCCAGACCAGAGGCATCTACGGCCTGACGGTGCGGACGACTCCCACCGGCGCCAATCTGGTGGTGAGGAGCGGTCTCTACTGCGCCCCGACCAACAATCTGGCCTCCATCCCTGTGGCAGCGGCGGCAACGCCCGCACCGTAAGGAGGTGGTGAAGGCATGACAGATATGGCAAGACGGATGCTCCGTGACAGGATCGTGGACCGCAACGTAGGCCACGACCGGGACGAGGAGTATGATCGCTATGGCGGGAGAGGCGGGCGGGATATGCGTGACCGTGCGATGGATCGCATGGACCGAGCCGACCGCAACGACTACCGCCGCAGAGGCGCCAACGGACGCTATATGCGCGACCGAGCCGACGGACGGTACGACGACCGTCGGGACTACAACGACCGCAGGAGAGACGGCAGAGACCCCTACGAGGACGATGAACGTGACTATCGGGCTTATAGTCGAAGTAACGACGGTCACGGACATGAGCCCAAACTCAAGCTCCCCAAGGAGGACATGAGACGGTGGGGGGATATGCTCATCAACGCAGACGGTTCCGAGGGTATGCACTTTGACAAAAGGATGCTCATGGACCGGATCAAGCACATGGACGAGGACATGGAGGGCTATACGGAGGAGGACCTTTGCATGGCGGCCAACATGCTCTACTCGGACTACTGCGAGGTCCTCAAGCCCTACATCTCCCGCGATGCCGAGAAGGAAGCGGACTTCTACCTCAAGATGGCCAAGGCCTTCCTGGAGGACGAAGACGCGCCCGACGGATCGGCCAAGTTGGCCATGTACTATTTCTGCATCGCGGACGTTGACGAGTAATGTTCCGATTCTACAACCGGAACCCCCGACGATCCGAGGAGGAGGACTGTGTGTGCAGAGCGATCAGTACCGCGCTGGGTATCAAGTATCAGGCGGTCGATGAGCTCCTGCGACTGGTCGCCAAGGATCGTCGGTGCTCTCCACTCTGCGTATGCTGCTACCACCACCTGCTGGAGGATGTCTTTAAGCTCAAGGTGCGCTACTGCGACTACGAGCGCACGGTCGGAGACGTTGCCGCAGAGCATGACGAGAGAAGGCTGATCATCCGCGTGGAGGGTCACCTGACCTGCTCGATCATGGGGGACGTCATCGACATCTGGGACTGCTCCGACGAGTTGGTGGACTGCTACTGGCTTGTTTAATTTTGCCCCCGCCGCCAATAGGTGGCGGGGGTTTTTATATAAATTTGTTTCGCATTTGCGTTTCGCATAAGAGTATAAACAAGCTTACAAAAGTATGCGTAGGCATACAAAAATGAGAAACAAGAACGGAAAAATTACGTTTGACATCAAAGAAAAATAAAAAAAGCCTTGCACGGCAAGACTTTTTTGTTTGGTACGGGTAACAGGACTTGAACCTGCACTCACAAGGAACCGGATCCTAAATCCGGCGCGTCTGCCAATTCCGCCATACCCGCGTACCTGGGTATTATAGCACAAAACTTTGAAAATGTCAAGGTGTTTCAGCAGAAAACCGTTGGCGGAACTTGGTGCAAATCGAAAAATAGAGTTGACAAAATCCCACTTTTGTTATATAATATAAGTTGGATTATTACACGACCCGCGCTTCCTCGACTGAATTTGTCACGGAGCGCGCGAAAGGATTTTTATATGTACATTCTCGGCATGGAAAGCTCCTGCGACGAGACTTCTGCCGCCGTGGTCGAAATGACCTCGGGGGAGGATGGCTTGCCTGCGGTACGCGCCATCAGATCCAATATTGTGGCCTCCCAGATCGAGACCCACCGACTTTACGGCGGTGTGGTTCCCGAGATCGCCAGCCGCGCCCATATCGAGGCTGTCTCTCGCATTACCAAGGAGGCTTTGGACGGGGCGGGTGTCACCCTCGCGGATATCGGTGCGGTGGCCGTTACCTCCCACCCCGGGCTCATCGGTGCGCTTCTGGTGGGGGTCAACTTCGCAAAATCCCTGGCTTTTGCCAACAGCATTCCCCTGATTCCCGTGAACCATATCCACGGCCACGTGGCCGCCGCCTATCTTCAGGAGCCCGATCTCAAGCCCCCCTTCCTGGCCGTGGTGGTCTCGGGCGGGCACACCTCCTTCTATCTGGTGGAGGACTACACCGCCTTCAACGAGATCGGCGCCACCCGCGACGACGCCTGCGGCGAGGCCTTTGATAAGGTGGGGCGGGTCATTGGAATGCCCTACCCGGGCGGCGCGGCTCTGGACAAGCTGGCATACGAGGGCGACCCGAAGGCGTTTGTGCTGCCCACGCCCGCCGTTCACGGTGAGAATCTGGATTTTTCCTTCAGCGGACTCAAGACTGCCGCGCTGAATATCATCAACGCTGCGAACCAGAAGGGCGAGCCCATCAGCCGCGCCGATCTGGCCGCCTCCTACACCCAAGCTATTGTCCAGGGTATCATCAAAAAGACCGATATGGCTCTCTCCACCAAAGCAAAGGGCGTGGATACCCTGGTCCTGGCTGGTGGAGTCGCCGCCAACAGCCACATCCGCTCGGCCCTCGCCCGCCTCTGTGAAAAGCGGGGCGTCCGCTTCATCGTCCCCGACCGCCATCTCTGCGGTGACAACGCCGCCATGATCGCCGCCGCAGGCTTCTTCGAGTACCAAAAGGGAACCAGAGCCGATACCTCCCTCAACGCCTCCGCTTCGGATTATATTTGATCGAGGGTTTCACGCGCGTAGCAAGCAAAACCAACCGCAACTTGCCCCGAAGGGGCAAACTTCACTGCCCATAAGGGTAGCTTCACCGCTCCACAGGAGCAACTTCACACGCGCGAAGCGCGTACTTCACTGCTCCACAGGAGCACTAAGGAGTCCCCATGGATAACAAAAACCAAACGCCCACCCCCACCCCCTCTCCCGCAGTCGTCAAGCGGCTCCCCCGCTACTACCGCTACCTCCGCGAGCTGATTACCCAGG
The DNA here is from genome assembly GCA_017938885.1 of Clostridia bacterium. GTDB lineage: Bacteria > Bacillota > Clostridia > Oscillospirales > CAG-272 > CAMEON01. Next base: position 3,692 of record JAGBAS010000098.1, on the reverse strand, counting down.
GCAAAATGCGTATCTCCTCGGGTGAGCTCTCAGCCATGATGAATGTCACTGCCTCCCAGATCCGCCAGGATCTCAACTGCTTCGGCGGCTTTGGTCAGCAGGGCTACGGCTATAACGTCAATTACCTCTTCGCCAAGATCAGCGAGATTCTGGGCGTTGGGGCGGGCTTCCACGCCGTCATCATCGGTGCGGGGGACCTGGGCCGCGGCCTCATCCATCAATCCATGTTCGAGAAGCGCGGGGTGGATATCCTCGCCATGTTCGATACCGGCGAGGGTTTGGTCGGTCGCACCGTGGCCGGTATCGAGGTGCTGGCTCTGGATACCTTGGAGGATTTCTGTGCGCAGCATCAGGTGGATATCGCCGTTATTACTTGCCCCAAGGAGCAGGTGCGGGATATCGCCGCCCGTCTGGTGGCTTGTAGGGTCAAGGGACTCTGGAACTACATGGGGGTGGAGCTGGGATACAGTCCCTCCGAGATCGTGGTGGAGAACGTTCACCTGGGGGATTCCCTCATGATCCTCAACTATAAAATGCTCTCCCGTTACGGAAACGGAGACGACGAGCTGAATACCTCCGAGGATGCCATCAGCGATTTCGAGGGGCAGACTGAGAATTGAGTAACATTCACGAAAGAGATTCGACATGAACATACAACTGCAATACGGCACCGCTGTCGCTACCATCCCCGCCGCCGCCCTGGCGGTTCTGGACCGGGCGACCAAGAACGATCTGCGGGTGCTTTTAACTCTTTGCGCCAAGCCCGCTCTGACCGTAGGGCATAGCTTTGGCGAGTGCGTGGGGAATATCGCCGCTGAGGCGGGATGCATACCCGCACAGGTGGAGGCTTCGCTGTCCTTCTGGCGGGGAACGGGGATACTGAATATTCTCAACGAGGATGGGGCTACCGCGCCCGTTTCGGTGGAGACTGCCCCGCAGGAGACCGCTCCAATGGAGACTGCCGCCCGGGAAGTCACCCCTCCCGCTATCCACGAGGGGGAAAAGGAGGAGGGGAAGGAAGCGGCGAAGGAGACTAAGACCGCCAAGCCCCGTCCTGTTTCCGAGCTACCTCGCTACACCTCCGCTGAGCTGGCTGATCTGCTGGAAGCGCGGAAGGAAGCGCGGGCTTATCTGGACGAGTGCCAGAATATCTGGGGGAAGAGCTTCAACACCCATGAGTACAATATTATTCTGGCTCTGGTGGATTATCTGGGCCTGGAATGGGACTACGTGCTGGCGCTTCTGTCCTACGCCGCCAAGTACTATCGCGAGCGGGAGAACCAAGGCAAATCCCTGCATTACGTGGAGAATATGGCCTTTGCCTTCCACAAGGAGGGGATCGTCACGGCTGATGCACTTCAGAGCCGCTTCCGTGAGATGGAGAAGATGGCCTCCATGGAGTACAAGCTCCGCCAGCTCTTCGGCATGGGGGACGGTGCTCTGACCCCCACTCAGAAAAAACATTTTTCTACCTGGATCTACGACTATCGCTTTGACATGGAGATCATCCGCATGGCCTACAACCGCGCCGTGGACAACACGGGCAGCACCAAAATCACCAAGGTCATGAACTATATGAACAAGATCCTGTCCGCTTGGAACGACGAGGAGCTCCGCACCCCCGAGCAGATCGAGGCGGCCGATGCGGCCTACCGTGCCGAACGGGACGGGGAGAAGGCCGCCAAGGTACAGACGGGCTCCTTCAATACCGACGATTTCTTCGCCGCCGCGGTGCGCCGCAGTTTGGGGGAGGATTTTGACCCGAACAGCGGTGTTTCTTGATCGATCCCTCAAAAAATAAACGCCAAAGGAGTGGGTTATGGCACAACAGAATCCCGCATATACCCGTATCCGCGAGGAATATGCAACCAAATACCTGGTCGCCCGCGAGGAGGCCGATCTGCGCCGCGCCGAGGTGCATCTGGCGATCCCCGAGGTGGCTGAGATCGACATCGCCCTTGGAAAGACGGGACTTTCTCTTATGGAAGCTTCCATGCAAGGGGGGGACGTAACCGCGCGTATCGCTGAGGTCCGGAAAACCAACGAGGAGCTCCGCCGTGTCCGCGCAGAGCTGTTGACGGCGCATGGCTTTCCCGCTGATTATACCGAGGTGCACTACGAATGTCCTCTCTGTGGAGATTCGGGCTTTGTGGATACCAAAATGTGTACCTGTATGCGAAAAAAGCTGGTAGAGGCCGGCTTTGAAGCCTCGGGGATGGGAAATCTGCTCCGTGAACAGAGCTTTGAAAATTTCGATCTCTCCTATTATCAAAACGATCCTGCCGCCGCACGCCGTATGGAGCAGATTCTGGCTCGCATGAAACAGTACGCCGAGACCTTTGAAACGGAGAAGTCAGGGAATCTCGTTCTCTTTGGCGGTACGGGGCTGGGGAAGACCCATCTGTCCTCTGCCGTGGCGCGGGGGGTCATTGAACGGGGCTACGACGTTTTCTACGTCAGCGCGGTCAGTATGCTCTCGGATTTTGAAAGAGAACGCTTCGGCAACAGCGCGGGCGGTGAGACGGGCGTGGATACTTCCCGTTATTTTCACTGCGATTTGCTCGTTATAGACGACCTGGGAACCGAGGTTCACAACCAGTTTACCACGTCGGTGCTCTACAACGTCATCAACACCCGCCTGAATACCAGGCGTTCCACCGTAATCAACACCAATCTTTCCCAGGATGATTTCCGTAAGCATTACTGGGATCGCATTACCTCCCGCGTGCTGGGCGAATATACCGTTCTGCCCTTCCTGGGCACCGACGTGCGGGCACAAAAGCTGACAAGACGGTAAAGCCGGGCGGAATAATGCTCAGCGGTCAATAGGGAAAGGCTCCTACTTTTTAGGGAGCCTTTTTTTGTTCCTCATGAGGCCTTTGCGGTGTTTTTCAAAACATGGCTTGACAAGTTAAATAAACTTGACTATAATAGAGGTACAAGGCATGGTTTGCCTCGGCAGATCCACAAGGCGAAATCCGATCTGCCGAGGCAGACCCGGACAAGGCAAGCCATATGTATGCGGTTTGAAAAAACAAAGGAAAGGCAGGTAATCAGATGAGTGTTCGAATCGAGACCCATGGGATCATGCCCGTGGAAGACGGAGACCGAAAAATGAGGGAGGTGATCGTGTACACCGCTACGGTACAGGAAGCGCAAGCGGTAGATACGGCTGATTTCATTCTCGGCTCCCTGTTGTACGTCATTAACGAAGGGCGTTCCTATATGCTGAATGCCGACGGTCGGGACGGTGAATGGAGAGCTGTGGCGGACGGTGCAAGATTGGGAGAGGAGGTGAGCGATTGAATGAGTACCTGGCAAAAGCCGCCGATCAATGAGTTGAAGCTCCGCCAGAGGAATGCGGTGCTGGGAGATGAGGTTACGGAGGCAGTCGGCGGGAGCTGTACCGGCACCCCCGGCTACACCCCAAAGCGCGGTACCGACTACTGGACGGCGGAGGACATAGCGGCGATGCGCTCGGAAAACGAGGCGTACATCGCGGAGGAGCTGGCGAAGCGGAATCAGCTGGAGCCGCTGATCGCCGAGAGTGTGGAGTGGCTGAACGAAAACGGAGACCCGACGAAGGTGTATATCGTCCCCAACGCCAATGGGCAGGGAGGGAAGGTGTATGCGTACTCGGAGGTAAAGTATAACCTGGAGCCCGACAACGTGATCGGGGAAAACCCCTCGCG
>JAGBAS010000097.1 GCA_017938885.1 Clostridia bacterium | reverse complement strand
AGCTGGTCCCGGGTCATGGCAGGGCCATGCATCAGGTTCGCGGTCCCGGGAGCCACGGCACACTGCCGAAGGTTCGCCGGCACATCGCCCGGGTCGTCCGGCGGGAGCATCCCGATGTCCACCGGGAGCACCTCGACCCCAGCCACCGACGCCATGCGGTTGACCGAAGAACGGCCCGCCGCCAGCTGGTTGGCCACGAGGCGGGTGACTTCCTGACCGGTCTGTACCCCCGAAGCCATGGGCGGCGATATGTACCTGTGGGCTTACAACTGTATGCAGCTGGGCCTCTCCCCCGCCGATGCCACCGGCACCAACAATTATTTCGAGCTGGGCTACGGCGTTCACAGCGAGACCAAGGAATCCCTGACCTTCAACTGGCACGGCCACTATCTGCCTGCCCCCAACGAGGATTTCGTGGGCTGCTATGACCAGGAGAACCAGGTGCTTCGCTATGAGCTGCGGATCCCTCTCCAGACTATCCTGGGTCTGACCGACCGCACCGCCGAGAACGGTGACGCCTTCAATATGTCCTGGGTTCTTTCGGTCAACGGCGAAACCACAGGCCCTTACGATGTCTGGCACCTGATGTTCGCCCGCGGCGTCAGCGGCCCCGCCTCCAAGGATGCCAAGGTGATGGCCCGCATGACCCTGGTGGATAAGCCCGACGGTCTGGAAACCCCCGTAATCAATCTCCCCGGCATGAGCGAGGAGGACAAGGAATACAAGCTCAAGGAAATCGTTGACTTCAGCAGCGAAGCCGTTGTCAAGACCTACGAGGGTGAGAACGCCGCCATCGAATATGTCACCGAGGGCGATCAATCCTTCATGCGCATCACATCCCTGACTCCCGACGAGTACGTCTACGCCTTCAGCCCCAAGTATCCCCGCAACGTCGTGGGCGGCGAGACCAACTACATCGTCATCAAGTACCGCACCTCCTCCTCCAAGGCAGAAAACCTGGGCTTGATCTACCGAACCATCTTTGCCACCGAGTATGATCTGGAGTATTGCTACTACGATACCGTGGGCACCGACGGAGAATGGCACACCGTGATCTTCTACATGACGGGAGAATCCGAGTGGCGGCATTTCATCCTGAATATGGGTCTGGTTCCCTTCTACGATTCCGAGGAACACGCCCAGGAGACCTTCGATATCGCCTGGATCAAGTTCTACCAGAATGATCCCACCGAGCTCTACGAGGCTGACTTCTACGTCCCCGGCGAGGATGATCCCGACGATACTGTCGCCGAGGAAACCACCGAGGCTATTGCTGAGGAGACCACCGCAGAGCCCGCCGGCGAAGCCACCCAGGCTCCCGATACGGCTGCTCCCGCCGTCAGCGAGGACGTCACCGAGGCTCCCGAAGCCACGGGCTGTGCATCGATCCTGGGCTTTGGCGTGACTGCGGTACTGATGGCTATGGCCGCCGCAGTAGCGTTAAAGAAGAAGGACAAGTAATTTTCCCGCCCGTACCGAAAGCCCCCGCGAACGCGGGGGCTTTCCCTTTCTCGGAATTGTTGATTGACATTTCTGCGGGTTTGTGGTATACTGGACTCATTCCACCGAAAGGAGTCCGTCATGGCCAAGAAAAAGCGCAAGCGTTCATCCCGGACCTCGTCCCTCCGCCCCGCGCCTCCCCTGTCGCGGCTGGACAAGGGCATCTACCTGCTCCTGGCGGTCCTGGCCTTTTGTATCACCTTCAGCCCCCTCATTGCCGCCCTTCTGCTGGAGGAGCGGGTGGCCTTTTCGGATCCCACGGTGATCGGCTCCACCAGACCGGGGCGGTTCGGCCTGTGGATGCTCCTGTCCATGATCGTTTCGGGCGTCCCTCTTGCCTCGGTACTGGCCTGCGGTCTGGCCACCCGCCAGCCCTTCTTCGGGCGCAAGGACGTCTTTTACGGCTTTCGCGGGGGTCGCACGGAGATCTACCCCCTGTTTCGCAAGCGAGAGACTCCCTTGAAGCCTGTGCAGAAGCGGGAGCGGGGGCTGATCGCCGCGCTGGTGGCGGTGGCGCTTCTGGTACCCGTACTGCTCTCGGTCCTGAGCGTATACGGAAGAGCGGATCTTCATGAGGATCTGTCGGTCACGGTCAAAAACGGCTTCAACGCAGAGACCAAACGCATGGAGGCGGAGGAGATCGAGACAGTCACCTTTTCCATCGAACGGTACCGAGGCCGCAGGGGGATCATCGGTTCGTTGTCCGCGCACGTCATACTGACCATGGAAAACGGTCGGAAGTATTCCTTCACCCCCGACGCGGATACCATGCTGTATATCAAGTCCCGGGTCTCCCCCTCTATGATCCGCTACGAGATGGAGGGGAGCGTGGAGGAGTACATCGACCGCCACATCCGCGATCCCATAGAGGCTGACAAGCTCCGCGCGGTCTTTGCCGAGGCTTGACCCCCAGACGCAAAAAGGGCGCCGCAAACGCGGCGCCCTTTCCTATGAGACCGAAGCTGCTCGATCAGGAATTCTTGATATGCACGTCCAGCTGCTGGAAGGGGATCTCGATGCCGTTCTTGTCGAACTCAGCCTTGACGGCCTCGGTGACGTCGAAATACACAGCCCAGTAGTCGGCATTCTTGACCCATGCGCGGGACTTGATGATCATGGCCGAGGTACCGTGAGCAGAGACGCGGACGAAGGGAGCGGGATCCTTCAGGACCAACTCGTGCTTCTCCAGGATCTCGGTGATGATGGCCTTGGCCTTGTCGCTGTCTGCGGAATAGGCGACCGAGAAGTCCAGATCCACGCGGCGGGTATCCTTCTCGGAGTAGTTGATGATGTTGCCGTTGGCCAGGCTGCCGTTGGGAATGTACACCACCTTGTTGTCACCGGTGATGATCTTAGTGCTGGTGATGTGGATGTCGGCTACCGTACCCGAGATACCCTGTGCCTCGATGAAGTCATCCACGCGGAAGGGACGGGTAAGCAGGATCAGAACGCCGCCCGCCAGATTCGACAGCGCGCCGTTTACGGCGAGACCGATGCAGACGCCGAGGGAAGCAATGAGTGCGGTGATTCCGCTGGTATCAATACCGAGATACCCGACCAGGCAAACCACCACGACCACACGGAGCAAAAGGCCCAGGGCATAGGAGAGGGTGCGCATGACCGTCTTGTCGGCGTTCTTCTTGACGCCCGACTTCTCAATCTTACGGCAGACAACCTTGATGATCTTAAAGGAGATGAGCAGGATCACCAGGGCGATGATGAGCTTAACGCCCGTGGTCGTTGCCCAATTGATCAGGGTGTTCAGCAATGTTTCAAACCATTCCATAAATAAACCTCCCGAGAGTTGAATTTGTAGATTTATTATAGCATCTTTTTCGTCCAAAGTCAAGAAAAAATGAAAAAAAACCATATTTTGCGCAATATTTTGCGTCGTTCAAAGGTTCTTGGGGAGGATGGGGGAGCCTTCTTCCCGAAGGTTCCCCCCCTATACGGTCTCTCATTCCCCCAGCATGATGCGGATGATCTCCCGATCCGTCTCGCTCATGCCGTCGCGGGCCAGGCGGCCGATGTTGCGGATGGTGTTCTCCACCCCCTTGGTGATGATGCCGTCGCCGCCGTAGAACTGGCGGCCCGAGCGCATCATATCGTAGCCCATGATGCCCGCCTCCACCGCCATGGCGATCTTGGCGGCGCAGGAGGCCTTGGCTCCGTCGCAGATGGTGCCCGACAGGATGGCCACGGCGTTGACCAGGGTATGGGCGATCTCGTTGAAGCGTCCCCCCGCCAGGTAGCAGATGCCGCACCCGCACCCACAGCCCGCGCTGATGGCACCGCAGTAGGCCGAGAGACAGCCGATGCCCGTCTTCTGGTGGACGGTGATGAGATTGGATACCAGCAGAGCGCGAAGCAGGGTCTCCTCGTCGGTGTGCCACTTGCGGGCGTAGACAACCACGGGAACAGAGGCGGTCATGCCTTGGTTGCCGCTCCCCGAGATGATGCAAACGGGGAGCTCACAGCCGTTCATGCGGGCATCCGACCCGGCGGCGGCGTAGGCTCTGGCCTGGGTGCGGAGGTCGCTGTGACCGCCGTTGTAGAGGAGACGGCCGATGGACGCACCGTACTCATTGCGCAGACCCTCCTCGGCGATGGCCATGTTCATGGAGATCTGGCGGGTGAGCAGGGGCTTCAGCTCGGTGAGGTCTACTTCCTCGGCGAAGGTGACGATGTCCTGCACGTTGAGGAGGGAGCGGTCGGCGGGCTCGATGTGCTCCAGGGACTCGCCGTAGAGGTAGCGGTCGGTGAGGTCCTGGGTCACGCCTTCGGCGGTACGGTTCACCGAGACCACGTTGGTGTGGCGGTCGATCAGGTGGACCCGGGCGGTAACGGTCTGACCGTTCACGGTCGCTTCACCCGTCATGACCAGCTCGAAGGGGTGCTTGGTGTCCAGCTCGCTGACGGCGGGGGTAGTGGCGGCGAGGAAATCGCGGATGCGCTCAGCGTCGGCGGGCTTTAAGGCGCAGAGCACCTCCAGCTTGCGGTCGGGACAGCCGGCCACAATGCCTGCGGCCACGGCGGCCTCGATGCCGTGCATCCCGTCGGTGGCGGGGACGATGACGGACTTGACGTTTTTGATGATGTTTCCGCTCAGCTCCACCCGCAGAGTGGCGGGATCGGCCCCCAGGGCGTGGCGGAGGATGGAGGCGGCGTAGGCGATGGCGATGGGCTCGGTACAGCCCATGGCGGGGACCAGCTCCTCGCGGAGGATGGCGGTGTAGGTTTGGATGATGTGGGTGGGGAGAGACATGGTGGCTCCTTCTTATGTATTGGTAGGAACGGATATTGGTGAGATACAAGATACGAGATACAAGATACAAGATATGAAAACGGAACGGTTATCCCGTATCGGCCGAGCTCTCTCGGCGGGCTTGTAATCTTTGTATCTTGTATCTTTGTATCTTGTATCTTTGTATCTTTAGTTTCCGGGGTGCCGATACAGCTTGGCAAGTCCCCCCTCGGAGGTCTCGCGGTAGAGGTGGGAGAGGTCAAGTCCCGTGCGGTACATGGTCTCCACCACCAGGTCGAAGGAGATCTTGCGGCTCCCCGAGAGGAAGTTGGCCAGGGACAGAGCGTTAATGGCCCGCATGGCGGCCACGGCGTTGCGCTCGATGCAGGGGATCTGCACCAGACCGCAGACGGGGTCGCAGGTCAGACCCAGATGATGCTCCAGGGACATCTCGGCGGCGTACTCGATCTGGTCGATGCCCATCTCGAACAGCTCGCACAGGGCGGCGGCGGCCATGGAGCAGGCGGTGCCCACCTCGGCCTGACAGCCGCACTCCGCCCCGCTGACCGAGGCGTTGGTGGCTACCAGATCGCCGATCAGCCCCGCTACGGCCAAGGCGCGGACCACGTCGCGGTCGGAAAATCCGTTCTTGTCCTGCATATATTTCAGGACGGCGGGGAGCACACCGCAGGAGCCGCAGGTGGGGGCGGTGACGATGACGCCGTTGTCGGCGTTCTGCTCGCTGACGGCGAAGGCGTAGGCGCAGACCAGGCGGTTCTCGCGGGTCTGGGGGGACTCGTCGATGTGGCGCTGGTTGTAGAGTCTTTGCGCCTTGCGCTCCACCTCCAGGCCTCCGGGGAGGATGCCCGTATGGGTCAGACCCTCGCGGATGGCGGCGATCATGGTGCGCCAGACGTCCAAAAGGAAGGCGGGGAAGTCGGCGTCCTCATGCTCGAAGACGTAGTCGGAGAGGCGGATGCCCCGAGCCTTGCATAATTCTGCGATCTCGGTGAAGCTCTCCTCCTTGTACAGTTCGGGAGGGAGGGCAAAGCGGCTCTCCTCGCCATCCATGCGGACCTCACCGCCGCCCACCGACAAAAAGCGCATCCGCCCGATCTCGATGTCCCCCGCAAAGCCTACGAAATCCAGGGTATTGGGGTGGGGGAGGGTGGCGGCGATCTCGTCGCTCATATTGAACTCGATCTCGGCGGGGATGGGGGCGAGGGTATCGGTGATGGCGCGGTCGGTACCGTGGCCCTTGCCCGTCTTGGCCAGGGAGCCGTAGAGGATGACCTCAAAGCGGTCGGCCTCGGGGTGGGTGTCCTTGAAGGTCTTGGCGGCAAAGGCGGGGCCCATGGTATGGGAGGAGGAGGGGCCCATGCCCATCTTGTATATGGTGCGGACGGACTTCATGGTGAAAGTCTTCCTTTCGGCGTGGATTTTGGTCTAAATTCCAGTATACCATAAAAGGCGGAAAAAATCAAGATAGAAAAGGATTTTTGGTGAAATTTCCGTGGAACGCGGGGCAGGGGTTGGTTCTCTTGACCAAATCGGGGCGGCGGTTTTGGGGCAGATCGACAACAAGCAATTGGATTCCATCAAAAAAGGTGCCTTTCCCCATGAAAGACACCTTTCTTTTTTGCTCGGCTTACGGATTACACTCCACCTTGAAGATCCCGCAGCCCTTGTCGTTGCGAACGACCTCCACGGTGAGGGAGGCGGTCTTGTCTCCTGCCTTGATCTCGGCGGTCAGGGCGTAGAAGGAGCCGCCCACGTTGGAATCGTAGTAGGCGGACCGCATATTGGTGGTGCGCTCCACCGATGCGCCCTCGGTGAGGTCGATCCCGACCTTGGTCTTGACCTCCTCGGCAAAGGCGGCCAGCAAGTCCTCGGTCATGGCGGCGTCGGGGTGGTAGAGGGAGGCGGCCTCGGCGTAATTCTCATTTCCCAAGGCGGTGAGCAGGGAATCCATGGCGGTCTTGGCCTCCTCGCGGGTGACACCGCCCGAGCAGGCGGTCAGGGAGGTGAGGAGCAGACATAGGGCGGCGAGAACCGACAGGATACGGGCGGCGGTTTGGGTTCTATGCATAGGGAAAAGCCTCCTTGTCATGTTGTACTGCTACAATAATACACGATTACAGGGCATTTGTCAAGAGGGTGGCCGAAAATTCCGAAAAACCGTCAATGCTCACAAATCAGTTGGTTGGTTTCTGTGAAATACGGCAACAGAAAACACCGTACTACCCTTGCTCGAGTGATACGGTGTTTTTTGCTTGGGGTCACTCCCCGTCGGCCATATGAGCGTCCAGCTTCTTTTCGATTCTGGCCAGCTCCTGGGCCACGGGGTCGGGAATATGCACCTGGTCCAGATCGTCGGGCTTGCGGCCTCCGCGGCGCACCACCCGGGCGGGGATGCCCACGGCGGTGGAGTTCTCGGGGACCTCCTTGAGGACCACGGCGTTGGCGGCAATCTTGGAGTTGTCCTCGATCTTGAAGGGGCCCAGGACCTTGGCGCCCGCGCCAACCAATACGTTGTTGCCCAGGGTGGGGTGACGCTTGCCCACGTCCTTACCCGTACCGCCCAGGGTCACACCCTGGTAGAGGGTGCAGTTATCCCCGATCTCGGTGGTCTCGCCGATGACCACGCCCATACCGTGGTCGATGAACAGCCCCTTGCCGATGGTGGCGCCGGGGTGGATCTCGATGCCGGTCTTATGGCGGGCCCACTGGCTGACGGCGCGGGCGGCGAAGTAATGCTTTGACAGGTAGAGCTTATGGGCCACGCGGTAGGCCAAGATGGCGTGGACGCCCGAGTAGAGGAGCAGGATCTCCAGATCACTGCGGGCGGCGGGGTCTCGTTGGCGGACGGCGGCAATGTCGGTGGCGATCTCGTTGCGGATAGCGGAAATTGTGTCGGTCACCTTGCGGGTAGACCTTTTGAAGATACGGGGCAGATCAAAATTGATGATATACTCACGATCACGGTTCATGGGACGGTACCTCTTGGGGTGGATTGGAATGGGGACACCCTCTCGGTCACGCCTACGGCGCGCCGCCCCTCCCATGGGAGAGGCTTACCTGCGGAGGGGCAAAGGCTCTCCCGTGGGAAAGCTCCCGCCGCAGGCGGGTGAGAGGGTTTTCTACGGACATAGCAGGGATAGCTAACGGATCAGCGGCGAAGCTTTTTGGACAGGAGTCGGACAAGACGCTCCAGGGCGGGGGAAAAGATGAGGTTGATGGCCAGCTCCAGCACATAATTGATGCCGGCACAGACAATCAGAATGAAGTACACAGCGGAATAGCCGGCACCGGCGGCGAATTCGCTGATGGTGCTATAGATCAGGAAGCATCCCAGCACGAACACACCGGTATTGACGGTGGGCACCAGAGCGGCGGCCACGAAAACCGCCAGCCATACGTTCTTTTTGGACAGAACGCGGTAGACCCAACCGGCAACAAGGCCTGCGGCGGTGGTCTTGACGGTGCAGATCAAGGCGGCCATGACGGGGGTGTTATCGAACAGGAAGCCCGTGAAGGGATCCATGTGCAGGACGCCCAGGGACACGAACACGGTCATGCCGTATATAAATCCCAGGATGGCACCGGCGGCGGGACCCAGGAGCATGGCACCCAGGGCGATGGGGATCAGAACCAGGCTGATCTTAGTGCCAAAGGCGGGTATCGCCACGCCCGAGAAATGCAACACCATAATCACGGCGGTGAGCAGGGCGAGCTGTGCGAGGTACAGGATGTTTTGCTTTTGCTTGCGGCGTCGGTCCCGCAGGGTGGGGGCGGTACGGCCGACAGTGCCGTCCTGGTGAGCGGTGTTCCGCTCGTTTGGGTTGTTGTTCATATGTTTTCTCCTTCGGGGACTTTCACCCCGTGCTGCTATCCGCAACGGGTATAGCGCGTAAAAATTTATGATTACCGCTTACCTCTCGGTCTCGCGGGAATCGACATTGGGGGTTTTTAAATTTGGGTTTGGCGAACTGTTTCGTTGTGTCTCGCCCGCGTTATCTGCCCTCTCACCGCTTCGCGCCCGAGCTTGCGAGGAGGAACCCCCGGAGGGGGAGCCTCAGAACGACGAGAAAACACTTGTCGGGAAATGGATTTCTTTGAGTTTGGCAGGAAAGGCTCCCCCTCTGGGTAGCGAAGCGGCGACACGGTAGTGAATGACTGCCGGTGGCAGTCAGAGCCATGTCGTGACCGAGCCGAAGCGAGACAGCTCCCGCCAAAGGCGGGTGAGAGGGCAATACCCAAGGTCAGCACAACCCAACCCACCGATAACCCCCAATTTCCTCTTATCTCCCCTTCTTCGCCTCTCTCTCGGCGGTGGCTCTGTAGATGAAGTACAGCCCCAAGAGCGTCAGGTCAGGCTCGTGGATGATCTCGTGGGTACAGGCGGGCAAGACCAATTCGGCCAGGCCTCCCGTGGCCACCATGGGCAGGGCGGCGTTTGGAGGGAGCTTCATTTCAGTACGGATGCGCTCGATCATGCCGTCGATCATGCAGGCGGTGCCCAGGACCAGACCCGAGCGGATGGCAGCGGTGGTGTTCTTGCCCAGGGCGGTATCGGGAGCCTTCAGCTCCATGTAGGGAATCTGAGCGGCGGCGGTACGAAGTCCCTCCAGCGAGGTAGTCACGCCCGGGGCAATGGAGACGCCCGTAAGCTCTCGGGCCATGTTCACCGCTCCGCAGACCGTGGCGGTGCCGAAATCCAGAAAGATGACGGGGGCGCCGTAGAGCTTCACAGCGGCGGAGGCGTTGGTTACGATATCGGCACCCAGAGCGGCGGGATCGTCCACTCGCAGGCTGATGCCGGTGCGGACGCCGCCTCCGATGTGGGTAACGGGAATGGGGGTGTCCCCTCCCAGCTTCTGTACGGCGGCCTCCAGGGTATGGGTGAGCTGAGGCACCACAGACCCCATGACGGCCGCCCGAATCGGGCAAGCGGTGGCACCGTGGTAGCCCTTATCGGCCAGCAGACCGCGGATGATGACGGCGTACTCGTCAGCGGTTCGCCCCGTGGCGGCGGACAGCTTGGCGGTGAGGGCGGGGGCGGGGCGGGGATCGGTGGCGTTCAGGTCAAAAAGCCCCAGCGAGATGCTGGAATTGCCGACGTCGATGGTCAGGAGCATGGGGGAACCTCCTTATAGGATAGAGTATGTCGGAAGGGGGATGGGAGATACAAGATACATCAATCGTCCTCCTCGTCGCTCTCCCCGATCCGTTTCCGTGTATTCGCGGGCTTCATGCGGAGGCGGGTGCGGGCTTTTTCCACGTCGTAGGGGGGGAGGGTCTTGAGCTTTTTGAAGGCGTCAAAGCTGCCGTCCTCGGCGGCGCGGACGTAGAGTTCGATGGCCTTTTCGCGGTCGTACATTCGTCCCAAACCCTCCTCGGCGCACTTGGCCAGAAGGTACTCGGCGTTGCCCTTGGCGGCTCCCACATAGTCCCCCTCGTGGCGGGCGGCCTTGCGGATGTAGCGGATGGCCTCGTACTCGTCGGCCTCCACGATCTCAAAGCGCTTGTCCATGAGCTCGTCGGCGTACTCTCCGTTCTCGTCGGGGGTGGGGGGCAGGAGGAAGGCGGAATCGGGGGTGTCGGGGCGGTGGAAGGGGATGCGGCGGATGCTGATGATGTCGGGCTCCCCCACACAGCCCGTGAGCCGCACCATGGCCAGGTAGAGCTGAGCCTCGATGCACCCGCACTCGGCGGCGGTGAGCATATAGGCGTAGCCCTCGGCGGGGTCGCAGGGGACACCGCGGCCCGTGACCAGCATGGCCCCCGCGTTGTAGGCGGCGTCACCCTCCTCCTCGTAGCGGAGGTAGGTGTACAGCTCGAAGGCCTTTGCGGGGTCGGGATCGATGCCGTAGCCGTACTGGAGGCAGTAGGCGTAGTTGAAGATGGCGCGGGTGTGGCCCGCCTTCATGCCCTCATCGTAGATGCGGAGGGCGTCGGTGTATCGGCCCTCGGTGAAGAGGGCATTGGCTTTGATAATGGCGTTATCCAGATTCATTTACTTACGGTAATATACGTAATGCACCACAATGGTCCTCTCCACGCCGCCGTGCTCCTTGTCGGGGGCGGTGATGACCACCCCGTCGTTGGACATCAAAATCCACGCTTGCATATCGTTGATATCGCACCGCAGGATGGTCTCGGAGGGAGTGGAGACGATGAGCTCGTCGGTCTCCCGCTTGATGTTCAAAGAGCCGCTGCGGCCGATGACGTCCTCGTTGTCGCCGTGCTTTTCGGTGATGTACTTGATGGGATAGCCGCAAATTTTTTCGGCCATATCGTGGCGGAAGCGGGGGGAATCGGGGTTCTTGCTCTTGGTCCAGTGGGACACGACTTTCTTGAAAAAGCCCATGGTTGCGGCTCCTTTCGGGGGGATTCAAATTTGGGTTTGACGGTGGGTTTATAAACCAACGTGTAAAGAAGAGACTGCCATGTTACGGGCGCACACATAGGTGCGCACCTACCCTCGATTTTTTAGTTGTGATCGTAACTTTTTGGCACTCGGTAGGGGCGCACCTATGTGTGCGCCCTCTAACGAAACACACGCCGGCCTGTTCCGTCAAACAGACCGATAAATCCCAATTTACAGCTCAATCTTCTCACCCGTGAGGAACTCATAGGCGGCCATATACTCCTCGGCGGCCTTACGGCAGCGGGAGGACTTCGGATCATACCTGCGAATACCGCGAAGCATGATATTCTTGGGGGTCTCCTCGGGGTCGATCAGCTCCAGGGCGGTGACATCGTAGCCGTTCGCCTCCAGTTTCTTCAAGCGAAGGGTATCGGTGGCGGCATCGCAGAGCTTCTGACGGAGCATGGAATGTTCGGCCACGAAGGCAAGGGCGGGGCTGTTCAGACGGCGGTTGAGGTCGTGATGACAGCAGGGGGTGGAGAGGATGACCTTGGCCCCCCACTCGGAGGCCTTGTCCAGGACGATATCGGTGGCGATATCGCAGGCGTGGAGGGAAATGACCATGTGGACCTGCGCCCCCTCGGGGAATTCGTACCTCGTGACGTCCCCGCAGATAAAGGACAGGCCCTCCATGCCCAGGTTGCGGGCGATGGCATCACACTCCGCCATGACCTCGGCCTTCATGTCCACGCCTACCATCCGGACGGCGCGGCCCTTTATGGCGGTGAAGTAGTGGTAGACCGCAAAGGAGAGGTAGCTCTTGCCGCAGCAGAGGTCGGCGATGTGAAGGGTCCCCTCGGCGGGGAGGTGGCTCTCCACATCCCGGATCAGCTCCAGAAAGCGGTTGATCTGGCGGTATTTGGCCTGCTTTTTATCGTGAACGCGGCCGCTTGCGTCGCTGACCCCCAGCTCCATGAGGAAGGGCTCGGCACCCGACAGGATCCGTCGCTTGGCCTTGTCGTTGCCGCCGATTGTGATCTTCTTGGGGGTGTTGTCCCCGCCGTTCAGAGCTTTTTGGATAGGGGTAGCACCCATAAGCGTCTCTTTACCGCCCTTGGAACGGCGCAACTCGCAGTTTCCCGCTGTGGTCATGAGATTGATCTGATCGAACTCACCCACCAGAGCAGACAGGACGGCAGGAGCGTCGGGGAGGCGGATATTTTCCTGGGAGGCTTGGACCGGCTTTTTTCGGTTGACCTCGGTGTCGGCCACGTCGGCTACCCGCAACGTCTCCTGCTGGAGGACGGTCTCCCCCTTGACCCGCTTGAGGGTAAGGGTCACGCGGGACACGGCTTTATCCACAGGCTTGGAGAAGACGGCCTTCACGAGGATCTCATCCTGGGCGGTGTCACAAAGCAGAGCCGCAAGAGATGCGGCGGGGGTGGAATTCTCCATGGGAGCGGTCTCCTTTCAGCCACGAGGGCGGATCACTTTCTCTTTTTCTTCTTGGATGTATTCGTCCTGTCCCCGCCACGGGGCGGGTTTGGGATGTTGCCCTTGGTGATAACGGGAGCTGTATCCTCCGCAGGAGCTTCCTCTCCCTCGGCAGGCTTCTTTTTCTTGAAGGAGATCTTGGATTCCTTCCCGGCCGCCAGCCGCTTGATATTCTCGCGGTGCATGAAGACCACCAGCACCGCCATGACCACCGACACGCCGCAGGCAGTGAAGTTCTGCCCCTGCGCAAAGGCGGTAAAGATAACGGGGTACAGGCACATTCCCATCACCGAGCCCAGGGACACGTATCGGGTGCCCACGACGATCACCACGAAGATAAACAGGCAGATCAGAAACACGATGGGAATATATCCGTTCAGCGGGTTGAGCATATCCAGCATGAAAATGACCATGGCCGAGGTCGCCACGCCCTTGCCGCCCTTGAATTTATAGAAAACGGGGAACATATGGCCCAGCATGACGAACAGGCCCGCGATGGCCGCACCCGACAGGTTCACGATGAACAGCCGCTCCCCCGTGGAGGTGTCCACGATGACGGTGGAATAGACGAAATGACCGAAGGCAACCGACACGGCGGCCTTGGCCATATCGCCCAGCAGGGTGAACAGTGCCGCCCGCTTTCCATAGGTGCGCAGCATATTGGTGGTGCCCGCGTTGCCGCTGCCGTAGCGGCGGATGTCGTCGTTGTACTGCTTTTTGGATATGATGAGCCCGAAATTCAGACTGCCCAGCAGGTACGGCACGATCATGCAAAGCAGGATCCCGCCCAAAAGAATCAGGCCTGCGTATACGGTGTTCTCCGCCCCCAGCCTCTCGCTCAGGAAGGATACCAGATTCCATTGTTGGATTTTTTCCATAGTGCTCTCTACTCCTTGGTTTCTCGGTTTTGTCGTGCTGTGATACCTTGACGGTTACGGTTTTTCGCTCCGCCCGAACAGGCGGTTCAACCGCTTGCGGGCGGCCTCGCGGCGGGCGGCGGTCTCAACGCCGTCGTAGGCGGCGGTCAGAATACGCATCCCCTCGACCTCGGCGGCCAGGATATCCGATTCGGCGGGCTCCCTCCCGACCAGAGCGGTGTACGCGGCGCGGGAGAGGGCATAGGATGTCTCCCCGTCATCCAAAAGGATCACGGTATCCTCCTCGATCCGATCCACACACAGCCACATGGGCGTCTCCTTTCCCGCTCACTTGCAGAGCTTCACATAGATATTCAGCTTATTATACCATATATTTTGAAGATTTGCAAGGGCTTTGGTGAGATTTTGGATGAGTTGCGGGAGAAAACCAGCAAAAAAAGAGGAGACCTTACGATCTCCTCTTGCCAAATCTGAGTCTTATTCCTCGTCGGAGGCGGGGGCGCCGTCCAGGGCCTTGAGGTCGTCCTCCTCCACGATGCACTCGAACTTCTCACCGCAGTTGGGGCAGCGGAGATTCTCGGGGTCGATGGAGGAATCGAAGTTGATGACGTCGCCGCAAGCGGGGCAGATGACCTCGAAGTACTCGTCCTCATCCTCATCCTCGCCGAAGAAATCGTCGTCGTCCTCGTCGTCAGACAGGTCGTCGAAGCCGCAGTCGAAGTCGCAGCCGGCGCAGTCGCCGTCGCACTCGAAATCGTCGTCATCGTCGAAGTCCTCATCCTCGTCCTCGTCATCGAGGTCGAGCAGGACCTCCTCAACGTCGCCCAGATCCTCGTCCAGCTCCTCGCAGTAGTCCTTGAGCTCGCAGATCTCAGCCTGCATATCGTCCATCTCGGCGGCCATCTCGGTGACCATATCCAGCAGGGCCGCGATCAGCTTGCCCTCCTTGGTGGTCTTGTCAGGCTCCAGACCGTCGCACAGGCCCTTCAGATACATTGCCTTTTCCATCATAGACATGACAAAAGTCTCCTTTTCCGTAAAGAATGGAAGTGTGACCCGCGGCCAATGCGACCGCGAAGTCGGAATGCGCTATGGGAAATTAAGCGCGGGACAGGTACTCGCCGGTACGGGTGTCGATCTTCAGGACCTCGCCCTCGTTGATGAACAGGGGAACCTTAACGACCGCACCGGTCTCCAGGGTGGCGGGCTTGAGGGTGTTGGTAGCGGTGTTGCCTGCGAAGCCGGGCTCGGTTGCGGTAACGGCCAGCTCCACGAATGTGGGAGGCTCCACGCCCAGGATGGTGCCCTTGTAGGAGATAATCTTGCACATCATCTCTTCCTTGACGAACTGGAAGTTCTCGCCGACCTGATCGTGACCGATGAGGGTCTCCTCCCAGGTCTCGGTGTCCATGAAGTGGTACAGATCGCCGTCATCGTAGGAGTACTGCATATCCTTACGCTCGATGTACGCGTTCTCGAACTTGTCGGTGGGGTTGAAGGTGCGCTCGGTCACGCCGCCGGAGATGCAGTTCTTGATCTTGGCGCGGACGAAAGCGGCGCCCTTACCGGGCTTAACGTGCTGGAACTCGATGACCTGATAGACGACGCCGTCCATGTCAAAGGTCAGACCGTTCTTGAAATCGCCTGCTACTACCATTGTAAAATACCTCCAAAGGTTTATTTTTCTTGTTTGGTACGGACAAAACCGACCAAATGGGGTTGTCCGCATACAGTTACATCCTATTATACACCAAAACGGCGGATTTGACAAGGGGGTACGGAAAAGTTTTTTGCGGTTTGGGGGGATTTTTTTGTAAAAACAGGGGACTTCCCCGAAGGAAAGTCCCGTATTTGGTGTTTTTCAAGGCGCAGGGGTGATCCCATACAGCTCCGGCAACTCGTCATAGATGTCGGGGATGGACTCCAAGGCTCCGTCCCGCAGCTTAGTGACCATGCCCACGGTGGCGCAGGGAGGGACGGGCTCGATGAAGTTCCAGGCGAGCAGCTCCACGTAGTCGCCGCTGTTCAGCTCATCGAAGGCTTCGCCCAAATCCTCGAAGTCATAGATGAGCAGGTGACATTCGGGATAGGTACTGCCGCTGAGGAGATAGGATCTGGAGCTGTTCTGTTCCTTCAGGATGTACCCCCGCACGGAGCCGACTCCCGCCTCTATGGCGTCCTCGGGGAGGGCGATCACCTCAAAGGCCAGCGTCACGCCCCGGCCCTCGCTGAAGATCAGCTCGTATTGCCCTGCGGGGAGGGTCTTGTGCTTCCCTCCCGTCACCAGGGATACCGTCGGACGGAAGTGCTCCACGGCATACTCGTCGGGGGCGATCTCCGCCCCCTCAATGGCGTATTCGGCCGTCTGGGAACCCATGTGGATCCGCTCACCGTCCTCCACCCGCCAGAGTGACCAGGCATCCCCTCGGCTGATGGGACATCCGGGCCGATAGGCTTCAAAAAGGATGGCCAGCTCGGTGTCCGTCTCGGTATACAGCACCCGCTCCATGGACACCGCGTAGGGGAGTTCCGTCCCGTCCGAGCGGATGGTGAAGTCGCAGTAGTCCACGTACTCGCCGTCATGGTTCAAGGCGTAGAGGCGGTACAGACCGGGGAGCCAATTTTCGGGGGAGAGCAGGGTCAGCCCGTCGTTGTAGACGGCGTAGCCGCCGTTCTGCTCATCGGGGCGTACCAGCACCGCCTCCAGAGATTGGAGCCAATCCGCGCCCTCTCCGTTGGCGGGGCCTGCCAGCTTGACAATACTGTATTTGCGGTGAGGCATGAGATCCACCCCCGGCTCGGCGGCCTTCACCGTAATGGGCAGTCCCGTCGCGCCGT
>JAGBAS010000096.1 GCA_017938885.1 Clostridia bacterium | reverse complement strand
ATCCTCGGTGGTATGCCCTGTGGGAGAGGCCAGGATGGTGCCGCAGGTGAGGCAGGTCTGGGGGGTGGTACAGGTAGCGGCTGCTCCGCCGGAATGGCTGAGCGGAGAAATCGTTTCCTCATAGGAGGACTCGCAGTAGAGGCAGGTGTGGGTGCGGACACCGCTCTGGGTGCAGGTGGCGGGAAGGGTAACCGAGGAGGTGTAGCTGTGGCTCAGTTTGGGAGCCAGAAGCGTCGAGCA
Source organism: Clostridia bacterium (assembly GCA_017938885.1). Lineage (GTDB taxonomy): Bacteria > Bacillota > Clostridia > Oscillospirales > CAG-272 > CAMEON01. The sequence goes on along the minus strand of JAGBAS010000096.1, from coordinate 9,266 downwards.
GACGGTGCAGGTCTGGGGGGCGGTGCAGGTGGGGGCGGCTCCGGGTGTATGTCCCTTGGGGGGAACGTATGTCTCCCGTACTTGCGCCTGACAGCGGGTACAGACGCGGTCGGTATAGCCCTGCTCGGTGCAGGTCGGGGGAATCACGGTATCCCGGTAGCTGTGGCCGAGCGGGGCATTCAGGACGGCCTCACAGACTGTGCAGGTTTGGGGAGTGGTACAGGTAAGCTCATCCCCGGGGGTATGGCCGACGGCCTCGAGGGTCTCCTCATAGGTATCTCCGCAGAGGGAGCAGGTATGGGTGCGGGTACCGGTTTGGGTGCAGGTGGGGGCCAGGGTGTCCTCGGCGGTGTAGGTATGCTCCAATGCTTCCTCTAAAACCGTATCACAGACCGAGCAGGATACGCCGTGGGTGCAATCCGCCACGCCGTCGGGGGTATGGGGAAGGAGCTCGCCGTAAGGCTGGGAGCAAGCGGTGCAGATGGCCTTTTGGGTGCAGGTCGCCTGACCGCCCGTGTGTCCCAGGGGCTCGCCGTCGTAGAAGAGCTCTTCTCCCTTTTCGCCGCAGACACAGGACTTGGCGTAGGCGGTGGCGGTGTCACAGGTCGCATCGGCGGCCAGGAACGCAGGGGAGACGACCTCGCGGTCAAAGTTATGCGCGGGGTGAATGAGAAGCACCTCGGTCAGCTTGCCGTTGGGTTCTTCCAGGTGGACGGCCTCCCATTCCTCTTCGGTACCGTTGAACAGCACCATGCGGAGCGGCGTGCTGTTGAAGGCGTTGGCGCCTACGGCGGTCAGGCTGCGGGGGAGGACGAGGGTTTCCAGCTTTCCGCAGAAGGAGAAGGCCGATGCCCCGATCTCGGTAAGGGACGTGGGGAGGCTCACGCTCTGTAGGGCAATGCAATTCATAAAGGCATTGCTTCCCAGCGTGAGGAGTCCTTCGGGCAGGATGATCTCGGTCAGGGCGGTACAGCTACTGAAGGCATAGCTGCCGATCACCGAAAGCCCCTCGGTCAAGGTGACCGAGACGAGTTTTTTGCAATTTAGGAATGCGTACTGACCAATGGAGGTCACGCCAGGCTCCACGGTCACAGAGCGGATGGAGTCGCGGAAATCGAACCAGGGAGCGCGATTGGACGAGCTGATGGAGAAATCCTGCATGGCACCGTTGCCCGCTATGGTCAGTACTTGGGTTTCGGTATCGAAGCTCCAGGTCAGCGCATCGCCGCAGCTCCCGCTGTGGATTTCGTCCTCGGCGGCTGCGGGAAGTATATATAGGCAACAAAGCAACAGGATGAGCAGGGCTGACAAGGCCCCGAGACGGGTGATTTTCATAGGTCAGGATCCTTCCGTATATGAATTTTGTCGATACCAAGCTGTGGGATTGGATTCATCCTGTATTATACCACACTTTTCGACGAAATGCAAGGGCATTTGGGGAGTTTCCTTCTTTTTGTTGTTTTTACAACATAGATACAACGGCTTTTGCACGGAAACCGGAAGCGGTGTGTGGCCTTTTGTGTCTGAGGACTTGACAAACTGTGTGTTTTCGGGTATACTATATCAGAATATAGTAGTCCGTTTAGGACGAGAATGCGGAATCGTGGCGTTATTCCGGTGACGATCCCAATCTTCGCAAAGGAGGTAATGGCCGTGGAGATTGTGCTGTATGAGTTACACTTCCGCTGGGGAGATCTGCCTATCCTGCTGATCCCTCTGCTGGTGGGGATCGGCTTTTGGGCGGTGTCTTGCGGGATGAGCCGCGTCCAAGGAGCGGGAAAGGCCTTGGGTGCATCTGCGGGCCGGGATCTGTCTCATTCCAAGGGCGTCAAGTGGTTCCTGCGCGGCACGGCCCTGCTCTGCGGCGCGGTATTCATCCTGTCGGGGACGGTGTATATCGCGGATTACACCGATCTGAAGACCCGATACGCGGAGGGAGACTACCTCACCGCCGAGGGCTATGTAAGAGACTTGACCACCGCCCAATATCCCGATAAGGGCGGGGACAGCTTCACCGTGGACGGGATCGCCTTCGCATACACCGACGCGGATCTGACCCTTCGCGGTTACCGCAGGGAGGCACAGCACGGCGGAGTCATTACCCATGAGGGGCAGTACGTGGTCATTCGCTATATTCCCGATGCCTATACCGATGTAAACCATATTCTGTATATAGCCCAAGGGGGAACGCCGTCCCCGTGAAAGGGGACCGTATTCCCGTAGGAGCCGCCGTCACGGTATCCCAAAGACCGTGATCGGTATACGTTTTTCATTTTTCGCCGTCTATATGAGTAAAGCCGCCGCAACCGGGTTGGATGCGCGGCAAAGGAGGTCTGTATGGTTTTTTCCAGCTTGTTTTTCGTTTTCGGCTTCCTGGTGGTCTGCTATGCGCTGTACGCCGCCATGCCGGGGATCCGCTCCCGCAACGTGGTATTGCTTTTATTCTCCCTGATCTTCTACGCCTGGGGCGGTCCCTCTCTGCTCCTGCTTCTGGTGGGCATGACCCTGGTCTGCTACCTGGGCGGGCGGCTGATCCACGCATATTCCTCCCGCCGCAGGCTATGGCTGATCCTGACCCTGGTCGTCTGCCTGGGGCTGTTGGCCGTATTCAAATACACGGGCTTCTTCCTGTCCAACGTGCAGGCACTCCTGGGTGTTCCCGAGGTCATTCCCGCCATCACCCTGCCCATCGGTATCTCCTTCTACACCTTCCAGCTCATTTCCTACGTCATCGACGTCTACCGGGGTGAGGTGGAGCCTCAGAAGAAGTTCTGGCTCCTGCTCCTGTATGCCTCCCTGTTCCATCAGTGCATCGCGGGTCCCATCATCCGCTACCGCGACGTCAACGAGGAGCTGGAGCACCGCCGCGTAACCCGCGAGGATACGGCGCGGGGGATAACCCGTTTCGCCTGCGGTCTGGCCAAGAAGGCCGTTCTGGCCAACGGCTGTGCCGCCGTGGTCTCTGCCATGGTGGAGAAGCCCGAGGAGCTGGCCGCCGTCCCCGCCGCAGGGATCCTGCTGGCCGCCGTCTGCTATATGCTGGAGATCTACCTGGATTTCTCGGCCTACTCCGACATGGCCATCGGTATGGGCCTCATGGTGGGCTTCCACTACCGCGAGAATTTCCTCTATCCCTATGCCGCCGATTCGGTGACGGATTTCTGGCGGCGGTGGCACGTTTCCCTCTCCTCCTTCTTCCGTGACTACGTCTACATACCCCTGGGCGGAAACCGTGTCGGTAAGCTGCGGCATATTTTCAATCTCTTCGCCGTCTGGTTCCTCACGGGCCTCTGGCACGGTGCCTCCTGGAATTTCGTCCTGTGGGGACTCTACTATTTCGTCTTCCTCATCATCGAAAAGCTGGTGTTCCGTGTGGGCAAGACCCCTTCGCGGGGTATCCTTCGGGTTCTGCGGACGGTCTATACCCTGGTTGTGGTGCTGTTCGGCTGGATGCTGTTCTACTACACCGATCTGTCCCGTTTGTGGGTAGCCGTCAAGGGACTGTTCACCCTCAACGGAAATGCCTGGATGAGTTTGTCGGTGGAGAGCGAGCTTTTGAGCCACGCGATCTTTTTGCCTGTGGCTATGCTGGCCTGTACGCCTATCCTGCCCGCCATGGGCCGCGCATTTGAGGGCCTGCGGGGGAAGCTTTCTGTCGAAAAGCCGCGCCCCATGGCCAAGATCGCCGTCGCCGTGTACGATGCGGTCACGGCTCTTGCGCCCGTGGGTCTGGTCTTTTTGTCGCTTCTGTGTCTGGTGGGGGATAGCTACAATCCCTTCCTGTACTTCCAATTCTGAGAAAGGGGGCATCGTATGAAAACCAAAAAGCTGTTTCAATGGGTGCGGATCATCCTGTTTTCTGCCGTGCTGATCGGCGGCTGTGTCCTGGGTTTGATCCTGCCGTTGCGCCCCGCCGTCTCGGAGACCGAGGGACGGGAGCTGACGGAATTCCCCGCCTTTACCTGGGAGTCCTTCCTGTCGGGGGACTACACCGCGCAGGTCAGCCTGTGGTATGCCGATACCTTCCCCGGCCGGGATACGTTGCTGGGGCTGAGCGGAGATTTCAAGGGCTTGTACGGTGTGGGCGACCGCGCCTTCCAGGGTTACGGTGGCGAGGCGGACACCCTGGATTCGGACACCGATTTTATCTGGGATAACGACCCGCCCGAGGAGCCCTCTCCTGAGGAGACCGAGGGGGAGAGCGCGCCCGAGGAGACCGAGCCCGAGACGGGGCCTGCCTCCGAGGTCATCGACGGCTACTACGTGGAGGGCGATGCCTGCTACCAGCTCTACTATTACAAGGCTGACCTGGTGGATCGGTATTGCCGCGTGGTGGTCAAGACCGCCGTGGAGCTGAACGGGCTGGCGACGGTGTACGACATCGTGGTGCCCACCTCCTGCTGCTACGGTCTGACCCCCGAGCGCACCGCTGAGCTGGGGGCCTCCGACGGTCTGGCGGTGATCGAACGCATCTATGCCGCCATTGACGCCTACTGTCCCCAGGCGGGAGCCGAGACACCCGTGGTGACTCTTCCCGTCCACGAAATGCTGGGAGCGCACTACGACGAATATATCTATTATCGCACGGACCACCACTGGACGGGCAAGGGCGCGTACTATACCAGCCGCTATTTCCTGGATACCGTGGGCCGCTCCTACCCTGCGCTGGATGCATACGAAACCTTCACCTACGACACCTTCCTGGGCTCCCTGTACCGCCATACCCAGAATCTCAATCTCAAGAACAACCCCGACTACGTGGAGGCCTATCTCTCCCCCACCGTCAGTGAGCTGACCATTTTCCGCGACGGTATCTACCAGCCTCGCCCGCTCATTGATACCCAGGTTACCTCCAGTAACAAGTACCTGGCCTTTTCCTCGGGAGATCACGAGTACTACGAGACGCACAACGAAACCATCACCGACGGCTCCGCTGTACTCATCATCAAGGAATCCTACGGCAACGCCTTCATTCCCATGGTGGCGGATTCCTACGAGCACGTCTACGCCGTGGACTACCGCTTCTGGAATGGGGACCTCCGCAGCTTCGTGGAGGAGAAGGGGATCGACACGGTGCTGTTCCTCAACAACCTCATGGCCACGGCAGACAGTTATACCGTGCGTTGCCTGGAAAAGCTGGTGGATTGAGGCGCACTTTTCCACAAAGCCACAGGGACGACGGATTTCCTTCGGTATTTTTGTGAAAAATTCCAAGGAAAAATTTCAAAAAGCTCTTGCATTTGGAGGGCGTTTGTGCTATAATATATAGGCTTTTGTACCCCATGTCCAAGCATATGGGGAAATTCCAAGTGAGAGGTACATGAAAATGAAGAACGGAATCCATCCCGAGTACGTTGAGTGCGTCATCAAGTGCGCATGTGGTGAGACTGTCGTTTCCCGCTCCACCAAGGGCAGCGAGATGCGCGTTGAAATCTGCTCCAAGTGCCACCCCTTCTACACCGGCAAGCAGAAGTTTGTCGATGCAGGCGGCCGCCTGGACAAGTTCAAGAAGAGACTGGCTGCTGTCAGAAAGTAATTCTTCTTGGGGCCTGCGGGATAGCTATCTGTTCCGCGTGCGCAGAGTATCAACCCATAAAAGGACAGGTTTTGCCATGGCGCGGCCTGTCCTTTTGTTTTTTTGTCAGATGAATCCATCCCAAAAACACGCGCCCGTCAGGGCGCATATCACGCCCATAGGGCATATCGCCCACCCCTTCCCGAAAGGAGATCATTCCCATGTCCGAAAATAAAAACACCTTCACCACCCGCGACGAAGCCACCGGCCCCATCCGGGCCATCCTTGTGGGCGTAGTCACCCGCGATGATGATGCCGACGAGGTAGAAATCAGCCTCGACGAGCTGGCCCGCCTCCTGGACACCGCCGGTGGCGAGGTCTTTGCCCGGGTGGTGCAGAACAAGGCTACCCCCGACCCCCGTACCCTCATCGGCTCGGGTAAGGTGCAGGAGCTGGCCGACCTTTGCCGCAACCATTTGATCGGCCTGGTGGTCTTTGACTGCGATCTCACCCCCGTGCAGATCCGTAACCTGGAGGACGATATTCGCGGGGGAGACAAGAATATGGAGCTGCGTGTCATTGACCGCTCCATGCTGATCCTGGATATTTTCGCTCTCCACGCCGTCACCTCCGAGGGTAAGCTCCAGGTGGAGCTGGCCCAGCTTCAGTACACCGCCCCGAGACTAACGGGTCACGGTACCGAAATGTCCCGACTGGGCGGCGGTATCGGCACCCGAGGCCCCGGTGAGTCCAAGCTGGAGAGCGACCGCCGCCACATGAAGCGCCGCATCGACGCCCTGAAGGCCGAGCTGGAGGTAGTGGAGAAGAACCGCCGTACCATGCGGGCCTCCCGCGACCGCTCGGGCCTCCCCCGCGTGGCCATCGTGGGCTATACCAACGCGGGAAAATCCACCCTGCTCAATGCCCTCACAGGCGCGGGGATCCTGGCCGAGGACAAGCTCTTCGCCACTCTGGACCCCACCACCCGCAAGTTCACCCTCCCCGGGGGCGAGACCATCCTCTTGACCGACACCGTCGGTTTCATCCGCAAGCTCCCCCACCATCTGGTTTCGGCCTTCCGCTCCACTCTGGAGGAGGCGGTCTACGCCGATATCGTCCTGCTCCTCTTGGACGCCTCCGACCCCGAGTGCGCGGGTCAGCTGGAGGTCACGGAACAACTGCTCCAAGACCTGGGCGCAGGAGGGAAGCCTACCCTCTACGTCTTCAATAAGTGCGACAGGGATTCCTGTGACACCGTCAGCCTCATGGGCGTGGTGGCGAAAAAGGGACTTTCCTTCGACCGCAAGCCCGACGGTCGCCCCGACTCTACTCGTGCCGCCGTGTATATCTCGGCGAAAACGGGGCAGGGACTTGACCAACTGGCCGAGGCTATTCAGGACATGGTGCGCATCGGCAAGCGCCGCGTGACCTTTATCATTCCCAACGCCGAGCAGGGGGCTCTGTCCCGCCTCTACTCCGAGCAGGCCGCCGTGGAGTCGGTGGACTACGGCTACGATGCCGTCACCGTGGTGGCCACTGTGGACGATCGGGTGTATGGGATGATGAGGAAGTACGATCCCAACGCCAAGACTGTACGCCATGAAGGCGAAGAAGAGGATACTTGGTAAAACTCGGCTGTGTCCGATCGCGAAGTTTTTCCATAGAAGGAGGTGTTACCATTATGAAACTGATCCTGTCCTCCTGCGACTTCCGCAACGAGCGCTCCCGTCAGGTCATTCTGGATAACCTTCCGAAGCCTATTTCGGAGTGCCGTCTCCTGTTCATCCCCAACGAAAAAGTCACCTCCGACAAGGTGGCAGGCGGCAAGTATCACGCCCGCATGGCGGAGCTGGGCTTTGATCCCGCCCTTGTCCGCGTGCTGGACTACGCCGATCCCGCTCCTTCCTTCGGGCTGGATATCGACGTCCTCTATATCAGCGGCGGCAACACCTTCGCCACCCTCGACCGCATCCGCCGATGCGGCTTTGACCGTGAGCTCGTACGCTATATCCGATCCGGTGTGACCTATATCGGCGGGAGCGCAGGGGCGCACGTGGTCTGCGATGATATTTCACATGTCACTCGCTATGACACCCCGCCTGAGGGCATGACCGAACTTCGTGGCCTTGGAATTGCAGACTTGACCCTCATCTGTCACTTTACCCATGATCGCCGGGGGCATATGGATGAGCTGGCGGGAGAAGACCGTCACCCCATCCCCTTGACCGACGGGGATACGATCATCATACAATAAAATCGTCTTTTGCCTGCGGCAAAAGACTTCCTCAACCTTCCCGCAGGGAAGATTTCACTCCGCCGCAGGCGGAATTTCACCGCGCGAAAGCGCGATTTCACCCGCCCGACGGGCGGATTTCACTAACACCGGAGGTGTTCCATGGAACTCTGGGACCTGCTCGACAAAGACCGCAACCCCCTGGGCATCACCCACCCTCGGGGCCGTCAATACCCCATGCCCCCCCATACCTACCACACCGTGGTCTCGGTCTTCACGGTGGACGCTGGGGACCGCCTCCTTTTGACCCTCCGCGCCCCCACCAAGGGGATGTACCCGGGTTATTGGGAGTTCACGGGCGGCTCAGGTGTGGCGGGCGAGGACAGCTTGACCTCGGCCCACCGTGAGCTGATCGAAGAGACGGGCATCGACTGCCCCCCCGAAAAGCTCATCTTCCTCGGCGCCCTCCGCGAGCCCTCGGCCTTCATGGATTGCTACCTCTGCCGCCTGGGCAGCGCGGGGGAGGACACCCCCATCACCCTCCAGGAGGGGGAGACCGTGGACTACAGATGGGTCACCTTTTGCGAGCTTGAGACCATGATCCACAAGGGCCTGATCCCCCCGCCCTGCGCCATGCGTTACGGCTTCGTGAAAGCGAAGCTCACCGAGATCATCGGAGACGACGCGTGGCTCCAGCCCGATGCGGAGGAAGTGTCTACTCTTGAAACCGCTCCCAAGGAGGACAGCCATGAGTAACGTTGACCAGACCCCCGCACCCGTCCTCTACACCACCCTGGAAGGGGTAGGGAAGGACGAATTCGAGGAAAAACGGTCGGTATTCATCGGCCACGCCGCCCACGTGGAGAGCGAAGAGGAGGCCATGGCCTTCATCAAGCAGAAGCAGAAGGCCTACGCCGACGCCACCCACAACGTCTGGGCCTACCGCATCAGCGGCGGCACCTCCACCGAACAGGCCGCCCGCTACTCGGACGACGGCGAGCCCCAGGGCTCCTCGGGTCTGCCCACCCTGGAGGCTATCCGCAAGAAGGGGGTCTTTGACTGCGTGGTGGTCACCACCCGCTACTTCGGCGGGACCCTTTTGGGCGTGGGCGGTCTCATCCGCGCCTACTCCCACGCGGCGAGCATCGCGTTGGATGCGGCGAACATCATCACCTACGAGAAGTTCACCGAGTTCATGCTGGAGACCACCTACTCCGACTACCAGCTCATCCTCCAGGAACTCCCCAAATACGGCGTCCTCACCGATGACAGCGAGTTTTCGGACAGAGTGACCCTGACCCTGGCGGTGAAGTGTACCCAATATGAGGAGCTTTGCACCCGCCTGGGGGAGGTCACCGCAGGGCGGTGCTTCCTCATGGATACGGGGGAGCGGTTTGATTATCGGTGAGGAAAGACTTGACAAATATGGATTTTTTTGCTATAATGTAAATAATTGAGTAGTGTTGGGGAGGTTTTTTATGGCTGGCTTAAATTATTTAGAGTATGATGCTACGCTAT
>JAGBAS010000095.1 GCA_017938885.1 Clostridia bacterium | reverse complement strand
GAGTAGCCGATAAATGGACATTTCCCGAAGGGAAATGATCTGCTTTCCTCCATATAAAAACCTTTCCTGATAGTGCTTTATAGTGCTTTTCCCAGCGCAGATCAAAAACTTTTCGTGTGGCTACTCATCCGTCACGCCCTTAGGGCGTGACACCTTCCCTTACAAGGGAAGGCTTTCAACGAGGAAACCCACCTCACCGCTAAACCCAAATTTGAAGAATTCCCCCAACATAAACTCTCCAAGATTTACAGAAAATTCTCACATTACCCCTTGCCATCCGCCGAAAAATATGGTATACTATATCAGTTAATGATGCCACCAACGCAAGATCTTATAGAGTGAGGTATATACCGTGATCGTACAACTGGAAGAAGCCAAGCATGAGCTTGTGGGTATGAGACCCGATATCGAAGACCTGGGACAGGCACTCCGCGTGGATTTCCTCGCCGCCAAGGCTGAGGAGCTGGAGCAGGAGACCCTCGCTCCCGATTTCTGGAGCAATCAGAGCAATTCCTCTAAGATCCTCCAGACCATCAAGCAGTATAAGGATACCGTCGAGGGCTATAACGCCCTGGTGGCCCGCTTGGAGGACACCATCGCCCTGTGCGAAATGTCCATCGAAGAGAATGATGAAAGCTCGCTGGAGGAGATCCAGTCTGAGCTGGAGGCTATCAAGAACGAAGCCGAGCATAAGCGCATCGAGGTACTGATGAGCGGCGAGTACGATAACTCCACCGCCATCGTCTCCTTCCATCCCGGCGCAGGCGGTACCGAGGCGCAGGACTGGTGCCAGATGCTCTACCGCATGATTAACCGCTGGGCTGAGGGCAACGGCTTCAAGGTCAAGCTTCTGGACTGGCAGGACGGAGATGCCGCCGGTATCAAGTCCGCCACCATCACGGTGGAGGGCCCCCACGCCTATGGCTACCTCAAGAGCGAGCACGGTGTGCACCGCCTGGTCCGCGTCTCCCCCTTTGACGCCGCAGGCAGACGCCAGACCTCCTTCGCCTCCATCGAGGTCATGCCCGAGTTCCCCGACCTGGACGAGGTGGAGCTCCGCGAGGACGAGTACGAGTTTATGGCCTACCACTCCAGCGGCGCGGGCGGTCAGAACATCAACAAGGTCTCCTCGGCCGTTCGTATCACCCATAAGGCCACGGGCATCGTAGTGGCCTGCCAGACCGAGCGCTCCCAGCTCCAGAACAAGGAGACGGCCCTCCGTATGCTGAAGGCCAAGCTTATGGACATCAAGATCCGCGAGCGTCTGGATACCATCGAGCAGGTCCAGGGCAACAAGAACAACATCGAGTGGGGCTCCCAGATCCGCTCCTACGTTTTCATGCCCTATACCCTGGTCAAGGATACCCGCACCGGCTACGAGGATGGTAACGTGGATGCCGTTATGGACGGACGCATTGACGGGTTTATCAACGCGTACCTGAAGCATATTGCCCAGAACTGATCCGCAAGGCTCTCCGTATATGCGGGGAGCCTTTTTCACGGCTTTTTTACCCCATTACCGTGGAATTCTCTCATTCCCCTTGATTTATGCGGCGAAATGTGCTATACTGAAGCCAATCAAACATCAGGAGGTATCCCCATGAAAGCCGCTGTCTTCTATCAAGCCACTGATCTCCGCATCCTCGACATTCCCAAGCCCACGCCTAAGGCAGGAGAGGTCCTTTTGAAGGTCAAGGCCTGCGGTATCTGCGGTACCGACGTCCATATCTACCACGGTGACGAGGGTGCCGCCGCCACCCCCGCAGGGACTGTCCTGGGCCATGAGTTCGCGGGCGTCGTGGAGGCCGTGGGCGAGGGCGTCACCTCCGTCAAGGTGGGGGACCGCGTCTGCGTGGACCCCAATAAGCTCTGTGGCGAATGCCCCTACTGCCAGGCGGGCATCGGCCACTTCTGCGAGCATATGATCGGCATCGGCACCACCGTCCACGGAGGATTTGCCGAGTACTGCGCCGTCCCCCGGTCCCAGGTCTATAAGATCGCCGACACCACCACCTTTGAGATGGCCGCCATGACCGAGCCCGTGGCCTGCTGTGTCCACGGCATCGACCTCTGCGAGATCAAGCCCGGCGACACCGTAGCCGTCATCGGCGGCGGCATGATCGGTCTGCTCATGCTCCAGCTGGCGAAAATTTCGGGGGCGGGCAAGCTCATCCTCATCGAGCCCGTAGCCGAGAAGCGGGACCTGGCGTTCAAGCTGGGCGCCGATCTCACCATCGACCCTATGACCGAGGACGTCAAGGCCGTGCTGGCCGACAAGGGCATCGACCGCATCGCCTGCGTCATCGAGTGCGTGGGCAAGGTCGCCACCATGGAGCAGGCCATTTCCATCGCGGGCAAAAAGTCCACCGTCATGCTCTTCGGCCTCACCGCCCCCGCCGATGAAATGCCCATCAAGCCCTTCGAGATCTTCAAGAAGGAGATCACCCTCAAGGCCTCCTTCATCAACCCCTACACCCAGAAGCGGGCCCTGGACCTCATCGACAGCGGCAAGATCGACGTCTCCTCCATGGTCTACGCCTGCGAGCCCCTGGACAAGCTCCCTGAGATCCTGGAGGACGGAGGTCTCCGCGCGAGGGGGAAGTTTATCATTACGCCTTGATCGGGGGAAATTAAGTAGTTTCTTGTATGATTTCAAATTGCTGTTTAGCGGTAAGTTGGGTTTCCTCGTTCTTTGCCTTCCCCAGCGGGGAAGGGGGACCGCAAAGCGGTGGATGAGGAGAGCAAGTTTCTGCTCGGCATCGGATATGATTTCTTTTGGTGTATAAAGAGTTTCCGTATACGCCCGTATGAAAGACCAACCCCGCTCTCCTCATCCACCACCTGCGGTGGTCCCCCTTCCCCGCTGGGGAAGGCTCACGGAGAAACTCACCGCCAAACCCATATTTGAACACCCAAAACAAAAAAGTGAAGGACCGCCACCCCAAGCGATCCTTCACTTTTTCTTATTGCGATAGGGTTTTACTCACCCTCCAAAAGCCCCATGCCCACATCGTAGAGCCGATCATTCATGGCATCCTCCAGCCACTCCTTGGGCGATACCCCGTCGATCCGCCCGTTGGTGTAGAATCCATTGGCAAAGCTGCAATGCAATACCCCGGGAGCCAGCTCGTCGGCCATAAAGTCGTGGATATAGAAGGAGAATTTGGGGTTCATCTCCTTCAGATCCCGACACATGGCTGCCAGGTTCCCTCGGAACTCCTCGCAATGCTCGGGGTCGATGGTGAAGATCCCCGTCTCGGCGTAGACGCGGAACATGATGAGGATCTGGTCGCGGCATCCGCAGGAGAACAGGTAGCGGGGCTTGTCCCCATGCCTCGCGTAGACCGCGCGGAACCAGTCGGTGACCATGTTCTCGGTGGTGACGGCGTCCGCGATGTGGGGCGGGCTCTGCCAGATCTCGCGGGCGGAGGCCGACCAATCGAAGGACATGAGAGCCGAATCCGCCAGGATGGTCACGTCATCGCACTCGGGGAAGGCGTCCATGATGTCCCCCGCCAGGGCCGCCGTGCCGAAGGCTCCCGCGCTTTCCCCGCAGATCAAAAGCCGTTCCACCGAGGGGAATACCTCACGGGCGATCTTCAAGACTTTTTGCAGATTCAGATACCCATGATGGTGCAGTACCCGCTCGCTCCCGTCGGCGGCGGTGAAGGTCAAGTCTCCCGCGCCCGTGTGGAAATCCCCCGTGGCGTAGGGGATCATGATCTCGCTCCAGCCACACAGGGGATTCTCCTCGGTGGTGGAGTGGAAACCGTTCTCGGCGCCGGTCCGGATGGACATGACCTCGGGCTGTGTGTCGGCGCAGACCGTGTACAGCCCCACGTGGCCGTACTTCTCGGTGGTCTCGGGGACAGAGGGCCACTTGGCGCTGTCCCGATCCCAGGAAACGCCGCCGCCGCAGAGGTAGATCATCAGCCGAGAGGCATCCCCCCTGCGAACATGGAAGCAGTAGTCCCCGTCAAAGGCGCAGGAGGCCTCGGGGAGGTAGATCTTGCGCCATTCGCCGTATTGCAGATCTTGTAATTTCATAACGGACTCCTTCAGATTTGATGCTCCTATTATACCACATTATTTCCGTTAGGTCAAGAGAAAAACAAAGGACAGAAATGGGATCTGTCCTTGTTCATAAGTGGTCTTATGGCTTCAGTATATCCGAAAACGCTCTGAATGAGGATCCCGCTCCGCTTTTCATGACGCTTTTCCGTCTCTTGTTGACGTGTGATCCTTCAAGCTCGTGTGCAACAGGGTATGACCGCAAGAGTGGCACGCATCCGCGCTTTTGGGATTCTCCGAGCCGCAGACAACACAGTTTACGTTCATGGGGCGGTTCCCGCCGATCACGAACAGCTCGGAAAGCCCGTAGAAATGATAGACGGCATCGCCCTCGCGGAAATCGTTCATGTGAAGCTGGACACTTCTTTCGTTTGGATCGGCAGAGCCCTGGGAACGCCCTATTCCGTATTCCTTCGCTTTCACTTGAATCGTCCTACCTTTGTCGGTCTCAACGGTCAGAATGATGACAAGCTTTTTATAAGGTTTGGAGCAGGAATTGAACAAATATGCTGCCGACTTTTCTTTGATATGTATGGCCTTGACAGTTCCGCGCCATGACCTGTCCAGAAGCTTTTGCGGTAATTCGGTTATCAAAACGGGCGCGAGGGCTGTGACGACCAGAAAAAACATATAAGCGATGATGTGGAATTCCTCCAGTATCCTCTCGTGGAGAAAGTAGATCAAAAGAAATGAAAGGGTCTCGAGCAGCAGGAATCTCAGCAGTCGGAGCATGCTGATCTTACGAACGTGTTTCCGAATATCCTCGGGTAGCTTGATCCGTTCCATATGGGGGACCTCCGTGTTATAAGATCGCAAAGGACGGCTTGGAGCTTACATATCAAACGAGCCGGTCGCAGAAACGCCCTCATTTCGTTAAGAAAATAAGTTCTGTACAAAGTACACAAATCCGTCTGTCTATATTGTACCACATTTTTTTCTTTTGTCAATATCTATTTGTAATTTTTCACAAAAAATCCCCCCGACCGATGTCGAGGGGAACCGAGAGATATGTTAATTGCCTTTCTTCAACACCACCCCAACGTCCGCGCACCGCTTCACCACGGTGTAGCCCTTGTCGGTGTAGTACTTTTCATCAAACTTCGCGTCCGCCTCGGTGGCCCATTCCTCCCGCAGGTCGATGACCACATACTCGGTCAGCTGACCCTGGTGGAGATAGTAGACCTCCTCCCGCGCCGCCAGAGAGGGGATCAACCGCCCCGACGCGCTGACGGCGGCGCCGTCCTCCACAGACTCCAGAAGCTCGGCCATGGAAGCTACCTCGTCCCGCCCATCAAAGGCGTACTCGGTGAACAGCCCGTACCCCGCCAGACGGAAGCCTCCCACGATGAGGGTAAAGCACACCGCCAGGGTGGTGAGCCGCTTGACCGTCAGTACCTTCTCACGATCTGCGGTCAGCCCCGCCAGCGCGTCGGCGCAGAGGTAGAGGGCGAAGGCCGAGACCCCAAAGGAGTAGGGGAAGTCCAGGCTGAAATGGTAGGGGAAGTCCGACAGCAGATTCAGGGAAAGGAGGGGGAGCAGGAATACCAGCCCCGCCTTCTTCTTGGTGAAAACAGGGATCAGCCCCAGGGGGAGAAGCAGGCACAGGACGTAGTGGAGCTTAGCCGTGGTCAGCATCTCGTAGACCGCGATGGCGGGGTTGTAGAAGATCTCCCGCAGAAGGGTGCCGAAGTCGGTGCCGAAGATGCCCGTCACGTTGTCGAAGCGGGTGATGAGCGTCCCCTTGCCCGCGTAGGTCAGAACCACCATGGCGACCACGAAGTACAGAAGGGAGACCCCCATGAGGATTAGTCCCCGGCCCCGCTCCTTCTTGGCCGAGTCCTCGCCGCACCCCACCGTCAGCGCGTGGTATGCGCCCACCGCGAAGAGATGGATGGCGCAGGTCTCCCGCACGCAGAGGATGAGGAGAGCGAAAACCCAGGGCAGGACCTTGCGGCGGTCCTCCAAGGCCCATAGGAGCCACAGGAGCAGAGGCAGGAGCAGAGCGTACTCATGGAGCGATCCCGCCGCGCCGCCCCACACTGCGGGGAACAGGCAGAGCAGACCGCACACCACCGCCGAGAGCGAGGGGGTCAGCCCCTTCTTGCGGCAGATCAGCCACATGGGCACCACCGCCGAGAACACCGCTACGGTCTGCAACACCAGCAGAGTCACAGGGGAAGGAATCAGGGCGTAGAAGGGCAGGTAGACCAGGAAGATGGGGGAGATATGCGCCGCCAGATGGGATACCGACTCCCCGAATTCCAGCGTGGTATCAAAGGAAAATCCGCTCTTCAGAGACTCCATGAGCTGGATATACACTCCCGTGGAGGCGGAGGGGGACATGGTGTAGGACAGGTAGGAGGAGAGGAGCAGGAACAGAGCCAAGCCCCCGCCCAGCACGGCGAGAACGCCCACCGCGACCTTGCCGCCAAGGGCAGAAAGCCCCTTGCGCTCGGTCTTCTTTTTGGTCACAGCCACGTCAGAGCGGAAAGCCTTCCCGCAAGCCACGGTCACGACCGCCACCACCCCGCACATGGCAAAGGTGAGGAAATAACTCTCTCCCAGCACGGCGGTCAGGATGGCGTACCCCATCGTGGAGAGCCACGCGAAGCCGTAGACAAACCCCTTGGAGATCGTGCCGTACACCAACAGGATAGCGGCCAGCGTAAGCCACGCTACGGCGTAGATCAGGGGATGGATATAGATGATGAATTCGGGGTCAAGGATGCTCTCCTTGCCGCCGTTGAGCAGTCCGCCCGCAAAGAGAACGGCGAAGTATGCACCCAGGGCCGAGAAGCCCAGGATACGGGGCGTAACGGCGCGGGAAGTGGTGTTTGGTGTGGTTTTCATGGTGTTGTCCTTTCGGAAAATGATATGTGTGGATGAAGATTCAAATTTGGGTTTGTCGG
>JAGBAS010000094.1 GCA_017938885.1 Clostridia bacterium | reverse complement strand
TCTTGGTAGTTCCCCATGAGCAGGTAGGACACGGACCGCACCGACGCCTTCTGGATCTCGGTGGTGGTGAACGTATACAGCCCCTCCTGAAGGGCCAGGTACTTGGCGGGGTCCCGATCGCGGACGAGGGCGTTGCCCACGGGCAGAAGAATGGCCACGGACAGGATCATCCCGATGATCCAACCCGAAATGATGACGGCGATGGCCGTCCCAACCGAAAGCCCACCTATGGAAATCGTGCGGTCAAGAAGGGTGATCTCCATGGGGCCTGTAAAAAACAGAGGAAGGAGCGTAACGAGGATCAGATACGCGGTGACGAGCCCCCGTCTGCGCTTGATGCGGCGGATAAGGGGGGTATGATCGGGCAGGGGCGCGGAATCGGAAGAAAACGGATCTGTGAAAAGGGAGGGGTCGCGTTTAGGCATAGGGAAGCTCCTTTCGGTGGTGACAGTCTCTATCTTCTATGACGAAAATTCAAGGCGAAATCTTTCATGAAAGCGGAATTTTTCTCATTATATCACATACGGGTCGGTTTTGTCAACAAGCCCCGGCTCACGCAATTCACGAAAAATTCACCGCCCTCCCCCTTGACAAATCAAAGAATTGTGCTATAATAGTTAACGTCTTAATTATTAACCCCTTGACAGTTAAAGTGTAAACCGAATGTGAACCAAAAGGAGAAAGCCGTGGAAGAAAAGAAACCGTGGGGATGTCGCATTCCCGATTCGCCCCACATGAGGGCTGTGGGTCTGCTTCACCGCGTCATGCGCCGCCACCATGCCCTGGTGGAACGAAGCACCTGTGATCTGGGCATCCACCACAGCCAGCACCGTATGCTCATGACTCTGGCCCGACAGCAGGAGGATACCCCCTCCCAGAAGGAGCTGGCAGAGCGGCTGGGCATCAGTGCCGCCGCCGTTACCGCCACTCTGAAAAAGCTGGAAAAGGAAGGGTACATCACCCGCTCCGCCACCGACGAGGACAACCGCAAGAACGAGATCCGCATCACCGACAAGGGGATCTCCAAGCTCCTGGAGGGCCGCGCCATCTTCGAATCCGCCGACCGCACCGTGTTTGAGGGCTTCACCTCTGAGGAGATGGCTGCCTTTATCGCCTACATGGAGCGCATGAACCGCAATCTGGACGCCGCCGGTGTCCCCGCCGATCCCCCGCCTCCGGAACATGACCGTAAGCATTCCCACACCCCCCGCACCAGAAAGGAAGTGTGACCTTGACCGCAACCAATCCTCAGATCAAAGCCCCGCAGACCCCCGACCGTCTGCGGTGGTTCAAGTACGTAAAGCCCTACCTGCCGTGGTTCATCATCGGCCCTCTCTGCATGATCGTGGAGGTCATCGGCGAGGTAGTCCTGCCCAAGTTGCTCGCCTACATCATCGATTTCGGTGTTAACCACGATATGGAGGACGCGCCCGCATGGCTGACGTGGGCGTATAACGCCCTGGGGCAGAGCTTTGATAACCCCGACGCCCCTTTGATCGTCGCCCTTACGGTGGGGATGCTTCTGACCGCCGTGCTCATGATGGTGGGCGGCGTGGGCGGTGCTTACTTCGGCGCCAAGGCCTCGGTGAACTTCGCCGCCGACCTCCGCGCCGACATCTACCGCAAGGTACAGAAATTTTCCTTCGCCAACATCGACAAGTTCAACACAGGCTCTCTGGTGACCCGTCTCACCAACGACGTCACCCAGCTCCAGAATTTCGTCAATACCCTGCTCCGCATGGCTCTCCGCTCCCCCGGTATGCTCATCGGTGCCCTCATCATGGCCATTGCCCTCAACCGTCAGTTAGCCCTGGTGCTGGCCTTTGCGGTTCCTGCCATCCTGGTGGTCATCGTTCTGTTTTTGCGCATTGGCTTTCCCCGCTTCAACGCCATGCAGGAGAAGGTGGACGGACTGAATGCCAATGTACAGGAGAACATGACCAACGTCCGCGTGGTCAAATCCTTCGTCCGCGAGGAGCATGAGAGTCAGCGATTCGCCAAAACCAACGCCGACCTCAAGCGGGCGGGACGGCGCGCCATGATGGTCATGATCTGGATGTCCCCCCTCATGACCCTGTTCATGAACGCCGCCGTCATGGCCGTGCTGTGGTTCGGCGGAAACATGGTGCTCTCCCCCGACAGCGGAATGCTGGTGGGCGACCTCACGGCCTTCGTGACCTACATTACCCAGATCCTGTCCTCCCTCATGATGGTGACCATGCTCTTCATGCAGGCCTCCCGCGCCATGGCCTCGGGTAAGCGCATCAAGGCGGTCATGAACGAGGAGATCGACATCTCGGATGCCGCCGCCGCGTATCCCGACAAGCAGGTGGAGAGAGGCGAGATCGAGTTCAGAAACGTCACCTTCCGCTACTACAAGGGCAGCGAGGGCAAGGTGCTGGACAACGTCAGCCTCAAGATCGCCGCCGGCTCTACCGTGGGTATTATCGGCTCCACGGGATCGGGCAAGACCACCCTGGTCTCCATGATCCCCCGCCTGTACGACGCTGACGAGGGGGAGGTCTTGGTGGACGGCGTTAACGTCAAGGACTATTCCCTCTACAACCTCCGCGAGGGTGTGGGCATGGTGCTTCAGAAGAACGTTCTGTTCTCGGGTACCATCGAGGATAACCTCCGCTGGGGCGACGGAGAGGCCGACATGGATACCATCCGCGCCGCCGCCGATTCCGCCCAGGCTGACAGCTTTGTCATGGGCTTCAAGAAGGGCTACGAGTCCGACCTGGGCCAGGGCGGTACCAACGTCTCGGGCGGCCAGAAGCAGAGACTCTGCATCGCCCGCGCTCTTCTGAAAAAGCCCAAGATTCTGATTCTGGACGACTCCACCTCCGCCGTGGACACCGCCACCGAGGCCCGCATCCGCGAGACCTTCCGCGGAGCCCTCAAGGACACCACCAAGATCATCATCGCCCAGCGCATCACATCCGTGATGGAGGCGGACCAGATCGTGGTGGTCAACGAGGGACGCATCACGGGCGTGGGTACCCACGAGACCCTGCTGTGCTCCAACGTGGAGTACCGAGAAATCTACGACTCCCAGATGGAAGCCGCCAAGCAAAAGGCCGAGCTGGAAAAGGAACTAAAGGACGGGGAGGTGAATGCGTAATGGCTACCAGAAATCTTGAAGAACTGCAAAAGCGTTACGCCTCCCTGGGCAAGGTTCCCAAAGGAGGCCCCGGCGGCGGCCCTCGCGGCCGCGGCCCCCGTCCCAAGGGCAAACCCAAGAACAGCCGCGCCACGGTGCGCAGGCTCATGGGCTACATCGGGGCGCATTGGTTCCGCCTGATCTTTGTTTTCCTCTGTATGATCTGTAGTACCCTGACCTCCATGGCGGGTACCTACCTTCTCCGCGACGTATACAACGTCCTGACTCTCCCCCAGGGCGGTGAGGTCTCGGCGCATACCGAAAGCATCCTGCTGAAGATCTTCATGCCCGACCTGGCCGCCAATGCCACCCCCACGGTGGAGCAGCGCATAGGCTGTCTGGGGATCATTCTCGTGGTTCTGGCTTCCATCTACGCCGTGGGTATCGTCTCCAACTACCTCCAAGGGCGGCTCATGATCGCGGTCTCCCAGAACGCCGTGGAGAAGATCCGCAACGACCTGTTCGGTAAGCTCCAGCGTCTCCCCGTCCGCTACTTCGATTCCCACCCCACGGGCGAGCTCATGTCCCGCTTTACCAACGACGTGGACGCCATCGACATGATGATCCATTCCACCATCACCAGTCTGATCTCGGGTACCATTACCCTGGTGGGCACTCTCTTTATGATGATCTACACCAACTGGATCCTGACCCTTATCACCCTGGTCTTCATTCCCCTCTACCTCTTCGGCGGCGGTCTCATCGGCAAGAAGTCCGCCAAATACCACGCCGCCCAGCAAGCCGCGCTGGGCGCCGTCAACGGCTACATCGAGGAGACCGTCACGGGCTCCAAGGTGGTCAAGGTCTTCAACCACGAGTCCGACTGCGTGGCCGAATTCGAGACGCTGAACAACGATATGCGCGACAAGCAATTCAAGGCGCATTTCTACGGCGGTGTCATGGGCCCCATCATGCACAACCTCTCCAACCTGTCCTTCGCCGTGACGGCGGGCGTGGGCGGTCTGCTCTGCCTCTTCGCGGGCTTTGACGTGGGCGGACTCACCATCTTTTGCACCTACGCCCGTCAGTTCTCCTTCCCCATCAACAATCTGTCCATGCAAATGTCCACCGTCTTCTCGGCTCTGGCCGGCGCAGAACGGGTCTTCGCCGTGATGGACGAGGAGCCCGAGACCCCCGACCGTGTGGATGCCATCTCCATGGAGGAGGTCAAGGGCGAGGTCATTCTGGACGACGTCTCCTTCGGGTATCTCCCCGGGCAGACGGTTCTCCGGCACGTCAGCCTCTACGCCCACGCAGGCCAGAAGATCGCCTTCGTCGGCTCCACGGGCGCGGGCAAGACCACCGTCACCAACCTCTTGAACCGCTTCTACGACATCGACGAGGGTACCATCACCATCGACGGCGTGGATATCCGCGCCTACAAGCGGGATGAGCTGCGTTCGAACATCGCCATGGTGCTCCAGGATACCCACCTGTTCACAGGTACCATCATGGAGAATATCCGCTACGGCCGTCCCGACGCCACCGATGAGGAGGTCGTAGAGGCCGCCAAGACCGCCTCGGCCCACTCTTTCATCATGCGCTTGGAGCACGGCTACCAGACCGTCCTGGAGGGCGACGGCGCCAACCTGTCTCAGGGTCAGCGTCAGCTCCTCAACATCGCCCGCGCCGCCATCTCCAAGGCACCCATCCTGGTGCTGGATGAGGCCACCTCCTCGGTGGATACCCGTACCGAGCGTCACATTGAGCACGGTATGGATCGCCTCATGAAGAACCGCACCACCTTCGTCATCGCCCACCGTCTCTCCACCGTCCGCAACGCGGCGGCCATCATGGTGCTGGAGAAGGGCGAGATCATCGAGCGGGGTAACCACGACCAGCTCCTGGCCCTGAAGGGACGCTACTATGAGCTCTACACAGGCAAGAAGGAGCTGGATTGACCTCTGCGTATCCAAAATAAAAATTGAGAGATAGGAATTTACACGAATGGAAAACAACAATTGCAAGTATTACCCCCGTCTCCGCGAGCTCCGTGCCTCGGCGGGTCTGACCCAGACCGAGATCGCTGACATCCTGGAAATGCAGCAGAATCAGTACAGCCGCTACGAGCGCGGCGAGCGTGAGCTGCCCATGCACCTGTTCGTCAAGCTGGCCGAGCATTATAAGGTGAGCCTGGACTACATGGTCGGGCTGTCGGATCAGCCCGACCGCTGATCGACGACAAAAAAAGCGGCATCCCGTTCTTGGCGGGGTGTCGCTTTTCGATTCATGGGGAGATATGGGGCCGGGGTGTGGTATGAGCGGTCACCTCCAGCCTCCCCTGCCCGTCCATGAGGATCACCCGTGCGGGAAACGCGCTCTCCTCAGCAAACATGAATACCGCCTCCCGCTCCCCGTTGGCGGTGCGGCGGGTCACCGTACGGCTTCCGTCCTCCGCCACGGGCGAGACTTCGACTGCGTCCCCGATGGGCAGTAACGCCTCGGCAAAGCGGAGGAGGCCGTCGAATTCCTCGCCCCGGGCCGTGACCACTACGGTTCCGTAATCCGATGGATAGGAAAAGGTCACCGACCGACGGGCAGAACCGCCATGACCTTCGGGAATGGGGGAATGGGTAGCGGTGACCGTCACGCCCCGCAGGGTCGCGGGCTCGGTGAAGGTCACGGTCAGATCGCGGGCGGCAGGGTCTCCGTCAGCCAAGGGCGCGCCCGCCGTAACCGTGGCGGCAAAGGGGCGCGGGGTGCCGTCGGGGTCGCTTTGGGGCAGGTAGGTGCCCCGGACGGTCAGCGAAAAGGGCGTATCGGCGTATGCGAAATCGTTACGCGGGGCGGGCGGGGAGCAGGCGGCCGAAAGCGCGGCCGACAGCAAAACCAACAGGGCAAGGCCCCTCCAAACACAGCAACGAATCACCACGGCACACCTCCTGCAAAAAATCGGGAGAAACCGGATCTCCCCCTTGACATTTTATGCGGTTTATGCTACGATATGCGTAGAAGTTCACCGAAAGGAGACTCCCATGGCTGTTCCTTCCCTGCTCCGCAACCGAAAAGGGCGGCGGATCACGGTTCTCTCCGTCCTTCTGCTTCTCCTGATCTGCTTCATGGTTTGGGTCATCCATTCCAATACCGTCCCCGCCCTCACCGAGGTTTCCATCTCCGCCGAGGGACTGCCCGAGGCCTTTGAGGGCTTCCGCATCGTCCAGATATCCGACCTCCACGACGCAAAGCTCGGTCAAGACCACGCAAGGATTCTTGCCCTGATCCGTAAGGCTTCCCCCGACGCCATTTTTCTGACGGGGGACATGATCGA
This sequence comes from Clostridia bacterium, assembly GCA_017938885.1. Classification (GTDB taxonomy): domain Bacteria; phylum Bacillota; class Clostridia; order Oscillospirales; family CAG-272; genus CAMEON01. Next base: position 12,622 of record JAGBAS010000094.1, on the reverse strand, counting down.
CGGCCACGAGGAGAGAACCGACATTGCGTTGACCGTCTCCTTCGCGGAGCAGGCGGCGGCGATCGCACCCTGCTACTACGTTACGGGTAACCACGAGGGGCGCATTCCTCCCGAGACCTACGCCGAGCTGGAAACTGCGCTGACCTCCCTGGGCGTGACCGTCCTGCACGGTGAAGCCGTTACCCTCACGCGGGGCGGCGATACCGTTACCGTAGCGGGCATCGATTCACCCGCCTTCGGTCACGCCTCTGCCGAGGCAGGGGACGACGCCCCCGCTCTGGCCGAGCTCTGCGGGGAAGGCTTCACCATTCTGCTGGCCCACCACCCCGAATACGCCGCCGACTACGCCGAGGCCGGGGCAGATCTGGTATTCTCCGGCCACGTCCACGGCGGGCAATTCCGACTTCCCTTCGTAGGCGGGGTCTATGGCCCCGGGCAGGGCTTTTTCCCCGCATACGACAGCGGGCTGTACGCCATCCCCTCGGCGGAGGGGGAGACCCTACTGTACGTCAGCCGGGGGCTGGGGAATAGCGGTATTCCCATCCGCTTTGCCAACCGTCCCGAGGTGATCCTGGCGGTGCTGGCAGCGCAATAAGATCACATTTACATGGAGGTGTCCGATGGCCGAAAAAGCATCCCATTCCAAACCGAAAAGCAGAAGATCCTCGGGTAAGCCCGTGAGTAAGGTGAGCGTGACGGTGCTTCTCTTACTCCTTGCACTCAGCGTGGTCTCGGTGGCGACCTTTCAACGTTACGCTTTCGCGGAGATCGACCTGTTCCCCCTGTGGTACGTGGCGCTGGGCCTGGGGCTCCTGGGGGGATGGCTGTTCGTTTACAAGTTCGTGGGCAGAGAACACAGCCTCGGAAAGCGCATCGGCACGTTTCTTCTGATGTCCCTCCTTGCCTTTTTCGCGGCGGGTACCATGCTGGCCCATATCAATCACCTGTTCGATACGAGTGAGCCCGTGCGGTACACGGTGGTGATCGAGGATACCGAGTACCGCCATAGCAAACACGCCAGCCACCGCCTGTTTACCGTAACGGTACAGGGGGATACCTTCGACGTTGAGGTACCCCGCCGCCATTACGCCACCTACGACGTAGGCGATTCCTACGTGATCGAATACCGCGAGGGAGCGTTGGGCGAGCCTTACTACGTAGCCGTGGGCGGGGTGCCCGAGAATACGAATGAACCGTAAGCCTTGAATCGAACAGACCCGTCCTCTCACGAAGGACGGGTCTGTTCTGTATACGGGAGATCGGGTCAGGAATCCTCCTCCGCGATTACCCCGTCCAGCAGCTTCTGCGCGTCGGCGGCGGGGAGCTCGGCCACGCTCTTGAGCTTGCGGTTGATCTGACGGGTACGGGTGCCGATGAGCTTGTCCAGCTCGTCACCGGTCTGATCGATGCGCTCCTTGGCCTTGGCCAGCACCTTTTCGAAGTTGCCGAACTCGGTCTTGACCGCGCCCAGAACCTCCCAGACCTCTCCCGAGCGCTTCTGAATGGCCAGGGTGCGGAAGCCCATTTGCAGGCTGTTGAGCAGGGCCGCCAGGGTGGTGGGGCCCGCTACGCTGACGCGGTACTGGGTCTGAAGCACGTCCACCAGCCCCATACGCACGACCTCGGCGTACAGCCCCTCAAAGGGCAGGAACATGATGCCGAAAGTGGTGGTGTAGGGGGGCTCCACGTACTTGTCGCGGATATCCTTGGCCGCGCCCTTGATGCGGGTCTCCAGCTCGCTTGATGCCGCCTTGATGGCGTCGGGGTCTCCCGCCTCGTAAGCGTCCACCAGATGGTGGTAGGCGTCAGCGGGGAATTTGGCGTCGATGGGGAGGTAGACGGGGATATCTCCCTCTCCGGGGAGCCTGATGGCGAACTCTACCCGATTCGCTGTGCCCGGACGGGTCACGATGTTCTCCTCATACTGCTCGGGGGAGAGCATTTCGGAAATAATGGCCCCCAGCTGGATCTCGCCCAGAATACCGCGGGTCTTGACACCCGCCATGACCTTCTTGAGGTCTCCCACGTCCCCCGCCAGGGTCTGCATCTCGCCCAAGCCCTTATAGACATCGGCGAGACGGTCATTGACCGCCTTGAAGGACTGGGAAATGCGCTCGTCCAGGGTCTTCTGGAGCTTTTCGTCCACAGTAGCCCGCATCTGCTCCAGCTTTTCGCTGTTGGCGGTCTGCATGACCGTCATGCGCTCCTCCATGGTCTTGCGGAGCAGCTCCTGGGCGGCGGCGGACTGCTCGCGGAAGTCCTTGAACTGCTTCTCCACCTCAGAGAGCCGCTGGCCGACAGTGGTGTTGAGTCCGTCCATGCGCTCGGACAAGAGGGCGTTCAGGGATTTCTGCATGGCCTCCAGGCGGGCGTCCTGAGCCTCGAAGCGGCGGTTCTGGGCATCCGAAAGCTCGGCCATGAGCTTAGTCTCAGCGGCGGTCAGCTCGGAGATACGCCGCGCCTGGAGCTCGGCGGTGTCCTTCTGGGACTCGCGGAGAGACTGCCCGAGCTTGTCCACGGAATTCTGTACCGTGCTCACGGTCTCGGTGCGGGAGCCCCGCAGCTCGGTCTGCATCTCGGTGCGAAGGGTGCTCTGGCTGTTGCGCTCCTCCCGCAAGATCGGCTCTGTGACCTCACGGCGCAGGGTGTCGGCCAGGGCGCGGGCGGTGACGGCTGCGATGGCCTCGGGGTCAGCGGCGGGATCGGGCTTTTTACGGAGCAGAAGCACCACCAGAAGGGCAACGGCGGCCAGCACGCCGATCAGGATGAGAATGGCGAGGATTTCTATGAGTCCCATGATCGTCTCCTTTTTTGTTAAATGATTGCAAATTGCTTCAAATTTTGGTTTGTCGGGAAGCGAGAGAGGGGCCTCCGACGGCCAAAACCTTTCTTGAAAGAAAGGTTTTGGATTCCCAAGAACTTTAAATATCCATGTTTTTGAGGGTTTTGGGAGTTCATAGAACCATCGCAATATTTACCAAGGGCAACTTTGCCCCGAGCGCAGCGAGGATGTTTCCGAAAGGTTCTAAGCCGCCGGAGACCGCTCCCCGATAAACCCCAATTTTCACATTACACCCATACCCCTACATTATACTCCCTTTTCCCCTCCCTGTCAAGGGGATACGGCCGTGAAACCCTCAAGCGGGAAATCAACCCGGCGTTTCAAAACTCGTCTCAACAGTTTTGAGGATACCTATTGATTAATTTGTTACAATGTGATATAATGTATAAACTGCGGATTGCGCGCTTTTTCGGGGGATGCCCCCCAATCCCTATGAAATGAGGTGATACCTTGATATTCGGGAAGCATATCAACCGATACTATCTGAAGCATCTGCCTGCGCTGCTGCTGGGCGTTCTGTCCCTGGTGATGATCGACGTCATGCAGCTCAAGGTTCCCGAGCTGTACGGTATGGTCATCAACGGCATCAAGGACGGCTTCGTCACTGTCGGAGAGACGGAAAAGATCTTTGACATGGACTTTTTGCTGGACTCCATCTGCCTGCCCATGATCTTCATCATCGTCAGCATGGCCTTCGGGCGGTTCCTCTGGCGTATCTGCTTCTTTGGCTCGGGCATCAAGGTAGAGACCGACCTGCGCGGGCGGATGTTCGACCGCTGTAAGGATCTTTCCCGCGAGTATTACCAGGTCAACAAGGTGGGTACCCTCATGTCCTACTTCACCAACGACCTGGAGACAGTACAGGACTGCTTCGGCTCGGGAATCCTCATGCTGGCCGACGCCCTGTTCCTGGGTGTCATGGCCCTCTTCAAGATGTTCCGCATGAACCTCGCCCTTACCCTCTTTGCCCTCATCCCCATGGCCTTTCTGCTGGTCATCAGCGCCATCGTGGGGCACTACATGGAGAAGAAATGGGACGAGCGGCAGGAGGCCTTCTCGGCTCTGTCGGATTTCTCCCAGGAGGACTTTTCGGGCATCGCCGTCATCAAGGCCTTCGTCAAGGAGACGGTTCAGCTCATGTCCTTCCGCAAGCTCAACAAGCAGAATGAAAAGGTCAACGTGGAATTCACCAAGATCTCTACTCTGCTCAACATTCTGGTGACCCTGTTCGTGGAATCGGTGATCTGCGTCATCCTGGGCTACGGCGGCTATCTGGTCTACTACGGTCAGTTCAATGCAGGTCAGCTGGTGGAATTCATCGGCTATTTCACCTCCATCGTCTGGCCCATCATGGCTGTCTCCCAGCTCATTGAGATGCGGGCGCGCGGAAAAGCCTCCCTCGCCCGTATCGGTGCGCTTTTGGACACCCCCGTGGACGTGGCGGACAAGCCCACCGTGAGAGAGCCCGATGCGCCTCTGGCGGGTAATATTGAAATGCGCAACCTCACCTTCCGTTACCCCGGCGGCTCCTACGATTCCCTCACGGACGTATCCTTCAAGATCAACGCCGGCGAGAACGTGGGTATCATCGGCAAGACCGGATCGGGCAAGACCACCCTGGTGGATCTGCTTCTCCGCACCTACAACGTCCCCGACGGCACCGTCTTCCTGGACGGCTACGACGTCAACGATCTCCCCATCCGCACCGTCCGCAAGTACGCCGCTTACGTCCCCCAGGATAATTTCCTGTTCAGCGATACCATTCGGAATAACATCGCCTTCGCCTCGGACACCGACGATCAGGCTACCGTCGAGGAGGCCGCCCGCCTCTCCGACGTCCACGACAACATCACCGAGTTCACCGAGGGTTACTCCACGGTGCTGGGCGAGCGGGGCGTCACGGTCTCGGGCGGTCAGAAGCAGCGCATCTCCATCGCCCGCGCCCTCATGAAGGACGCCAACATCCTGATCCTGGACGACGCAGTCTCCGCCGTAGACGTCCGCACCGAAAAGGCCATTCTGGAAAATCTCCGCCGCATCCGAAAGGGCAAGACCACCATCCTCATCGCCCACCGTATCTCTACGGTAGAGGGCATGGATAAGATCATCTTCCTGGACGACGGCCGCGTCACCGCCGTGGGTACCCACCGAGAGCTGCTGGAGTCCTGCCCCGACTACCGCACCATGGTGGAGCTCCAGCAGGTGCAGGGCGCCATGAAGGAGACCGACTCCCCCGAAGTGGCCCGAGAAAACAGCATCCGAGAGGAGGTGGAAGGCCATGCGTGAGTATCTGCCCCTCCTCATCATAGGCGCCATCGTCGGCGTGTTGTCGGTGATCTTCATCATCGCCTACGCCGCCATGAAGGACAAAAAGGAGGCTATCGGCTTCGACCGCAACATGAAGGACGGCGAGATCATCCGCCGTCTCTCCAAATACGCCCTGCGCCAGTGGCCCAGCTTCCTGCTGGTTCTGCTGCTCATGGTATTCTCCATCGTCTACGACATCGTCTCCCCCCTGGTCATCGGTGATCTGACCGAATCCATCCAGAACGAGACCTTCACCCTCCCCTACCTCTACACCGCCGTGGCGGTCTACGCCTCCATCCTGGTGGTGTCCATGGTCTGCACCTACATCCAGGCCATCGTTCTCCAGAGAACGGGCCAGCGCATCCTCTCGGCCCTCCGCGAGGATATCTTCCGCCACATTGAGAGTTTGTCCCACGAGCAGCTCAACCACATCCCTGTGGGCAAGCTGGTAACCCGCGTCACCAACGATACGGGGGCCATCTCCATGATGTTCACCCACATCATCGTGAATCTGGTGAAGAACGTCTTCGTGATCCTGGGCGTGCTGGTGGCCATGCTCATGCTCAACTATGCCCTGACCCTCATGGTGCTGTGCTTCGTGCCCTTCATCGTGCTCTTTACGGTGATCTTCCGTAAGTTCTCCCGTAAAGCCTACCGCCGCGTCAAGGACGGCACCACCGATATCAACACCTTCCTCTCCGAGAACCTGTCGGGCATGAAGATCATCCAGATCTTCAACCGCGAGGAGCACAAGAAAAACGAATTCGACCGTAAGAATACCGCGCTGGGCAAATCCAAGCGGGATCAGATCTTCGTGTTCGGTATCTTCCGTCCCGTTGTGTATATGCTCTATATCTCCTCGGTCATGTGCCTGTTCTACCTCAGCAGTAAGGGCGTGATCCAGAACAAGGAATTCTTGGGTCAGATGATTACGGGCGGCACCGTGGTGACCTTCTACATGTACATCAACAAGTTCTTCAACCCCATCCAATCCCTGGCCGAGCAGTTCAACTGGCTCCAGTCGGCCATGGCATCCGCCGAGAAGATCTTCACCGTCTTCGACATGGTTCCCGAAATCCAGGATTCCCCCGATGCCGTCGAGCCCGAGGAGATCAAGGGTGAGATCGAGTTCCGGGACGTGTGGTTCGCCTACGTACCGGGCGAGTGGGTGCTGAAGGGGGTCTCCTTCAAGGTGGAGGCGGGCCAGACCGTGGCCTTCGTGGGCGCGACGGGATCCGGCAAGACCACCATCCTGTCCCTGATCTGCCGTCACTACGATATCCAGCAGGGCCAGATCCTCATCGACGGGCGGGACATCAAGGAGATCAAGATCTCTGCCCTCCGCCGACACTTCGGCCAGATGCTCCAGGACGTGTTCCTGTTCTCGGGCACAGTACGCTCCAATATCCTTCTTGGTTTGGAGGGCGTGGATGACGAGGAGGTCATGGAGGCCTGCCGCTACGTCAACGCCCACCACTTCATCGGGAAGCTCTCGGGAGGCCTGGATGAGCCTGTCCGTGACCGAGGCAACAACCTCTCGGCGGGTCAGCGTCAGCTCCTGTCCTTTGCCCGTGTCATCGTCCACAAGCCCTCGGTCATGATCCTGGACGAGGCCACCGCCAACATCGACACCGAAACCGAGGTCCTGATCCAGGACTCCCTGGAGAAGATGATGAACATCGGCACCATGCTCATGGTGGCCCACCGTCTCTCCACCATCCGCCATGCCGACAACATCATTGTCCTCTCCCACGGCGAGATCAAGGAGCAGGGCAACCACGACAGGCTCATGGCTCTGGGCGGGCGGTACTACGAGCTGCATAAGCTCATGGCGGATGAGGAGAGACTTCGTAAGGGTTAAAATCAGATACAAGATACAAGATACGAGATACAAGATAGAGACCCGCGCCCTTTGCGGAGGATCTTTCTTGTATCCCGTTTTTTTATCTTCAGTATCTTGTATCTTGTATCTTTGTATCTACGTCCCGTACCAATGCACCTCCCCGAATATCTCCCCCTCGGTCTTGCGCGCCGCCCCCGACGACTCCATCCCCCCGACTCCCATCCACAGCGACAGGGCAACGACAACCGCCACCGCGCGGCGGGGTGACATCTCTCCCATCCGCTCCTTGATCCACACCCCAACGATACCGTCCCCTCTCCGAACCGCATCGGTAAACTTCCCTATCCATCTCCGGCAAGCCTCACGTAACCGCCCCATAGTCCCCTCCAAAAAATTACCCCACCGCCCGATGACGGTGGGGTTTTGCTATGAGCGTATGCAATGCAGCGGTAGTTTAGTCCTTCTTACGGATGACAACCACGGCGGCGGCAACCAGAACAGCGGCCATGCCGAAGGTTACGGCGGCACCGCAACCGCTCTTCACGGGCTCGGTGAGGGTCTCAACCGTGGTTTCCTCGGCAGGAGCGGTGGGAGTCTCGGTGACGGGATCGGTATCCGGCTCAGCGGGAGTGTCGGTTGCAGGCTCGGTGACAGGATCTGTCTCAGGCTCGGTGGGGGCTTCGGTCTCGGGCTCGGTCTCGGGCTTCAGGGACTCGAGGTAAGCCAGGTAATCGGTGATGGAGCCCTCGGGTGCCCAACCGTCAGCCACCTTGGCGGCCTCGTCGGCGGTCTTACAGAGGACGATGGCACCGAAGTACATGGAGACGTCGGCGGGGGTATTGAGGGAATCGAAGATATCCAGGCGGATATTGTTGATATTGCCCTTCCAGTTCGAGACCTTGCTCATGTCGGCGATCACGTACTGCCAGCCATCCATGCCCGATTTCACCGAAACCGTCTTAGTGCGGCCTGCGGCGGCACCGTTGTCCGCGCCCGCAGCATAGAACAGAGTCAGACTGGTGGAGCCGACGGTATGGTTATTCTTAACCTTGAAGACGATGTACTTGTAGGTATCAGCCGAGGCGGGAGCCAGGGCACCGAAGTCCAGGGAGGCGTAGGGGTCGTTGGTGGCGGCGGAGGTGGTCATCTTGAAGGCCTTCTCACCCTCGTCGTAGCCGGTATTGACGGCGTTCTGACCGCCGATCAGCTCATTGATGAGGGCACCGTCCAGGTAGGTGGCGGGAATGGCGGACATATCCACGGCGGTCTTGATGTAGGACAGGCTTCCCTGCTTCTCGCAGACGGGAGTCTCGTTCCAGACCACGCCAATGCCGTTGATGACCGCTCTGGGGGAGCCGTCGGAGCACTGATTGCGGATGGTATAGCTGCCCTCATCCAAAGTCAGGAAGGTGCAGGAGCCGCCGCCGTCCAGGTAGAAGACGCTGTTGAAGCCCATTTCGGTGCAGAACTTGTAGCCGTCCTTGAAGCGCAGGCCGGCGCGGCTGCCGTCGATGGTGGAGGTCATGGAGCAGAGCACCACGGTACCGTCGTCGCGGTAGCCCACGAAGGAGGCGGGGTAAGCGGTGGTGTCGCCGTTGGCCACGGCCAGCTTGCCGTCCACGATGGGCTGCATATGGCCGCCGATGGCGTCCTGCACGTCCTGCCAGAGCTCAGAACGGCCCATACGGTCAGTCAGGGTCGTCTTGAAGGTGACAGTGTCGCCCACCTTGAAGTTGTTCTGAAGGTCAGCGACGCGGTTGCCGCGGGCGGTGAGAATGATGGACTTCTCCCCGATGGCGGGACGGGTAGAGGCACCGGCCTTGTAGATGGCCACCACCTTGGCGGTGAGCTCGCCTCCTGCCTTGAAGGCCGAGGTCTTGTCCACCTCCAGCTCCACCTCGTAGGCGTCATTCAAGGCGTAGTTGGTATCGTTGACGCGGTGGTTGTAGACGATGAGGGCATTGAGAGCAGGGAGACGGTTGATGCCGTCGGCCTTGATCTCCTTGCCGTTCACGGTCATGGTGACCCGAATGTCGGGAGAGCCCACCAGAGGCTGATTCGTAGAGGTGACACCGAAGGCGGCCTTATTGCCGGCGGGGGTGTTCTTCTCGGCGTTGGTGGCGCCCAGGTTCTCCTGATCCAGCTGCTGGGAGGCCCAGATCTCGCCGTCGATCATGAGGATACCGCGGGTGACCTTCAGCACCTTCTTGGACACCGAGGAGCCGCTGTGGACGGCAGTCATCCAGAGGTCGCCGTTGACGGCGGCCAGGACGGTCTGCCCCTTATGGGAAGCATTGTAGTCGTCGGCGGCCTTGTTCAGGGTCTTGGTGCTGACCATGTACGGTCCGCCCGTCAGGACCTCCATGGAGAGGTGGGTGTTGGAGAGGTCGATCTCCACCATGTTGACCTGGCGATCGGTGCCGTAGGTGGAGCCGCTGACCGAGATATCGCTCCACAGGACACCGGTCTTAGTGCCATCGGCCAGGGTGATCTCGGCGGTCTTACGGCTCTGCTCGTCGCTGAGCTTTTCAGCGGGCGGCGCGGCCAGAGCGGGGGTGATCCAGGCGGAGGCCAGCATGGCGAGGGCCAGGAGCAGGGACAGAAGGGATACGGTAAGCTTGCGGTTCATAGAATTCTCCTTTCGAAGTTGGATGGATCAGCGTACAAGATTGACCACCACACCGAACAGCCACAGAACAGCGGCGGCGATCCCGGCGGGGGATGCAAAGGCGGACAGCAGCGCGCGGGGCCAGCGGCGAAGGGAAAGGCGGTTCAGCCCGGGGGTGGAGACCGCTTCGGGGCCGTCCAGAAGATCGGCACGAGCGCGGCGGAGGAGGATGCGGGAGACCTCACCGCAAAAGAAGGCCGAGGACAAAAGCAGCAGGGCAATCAGCAGCACCACCAGAAGGCCAATGCTTCCCGTGCTCCGACAGTAGCCCGACAGCCCGGCCTGTACGAATACACCGAAGAGATTGTAGGCCAGATGGACCGTCATAGCGGCCAAAAGGGAGCGGGTGACGTACATGACCAGGGCCAAAAGCATACCCGCAAAGAGATAGACGGGCAGGGCAGTCAGGTCAAAGTGGAGGAAGGCGAAGAAGATGGAGCTGACGGCGGCGGCATACAGGATTCCGTGCTTTTCCAGCTCGGCGCAAAGGATCCCCCGAAAGACCAGCTCCTCGCAGAAGGCGGGCAGGAGACCGTAGGCCAGAATCAGGCGCACCGTCGCCCCCACCGAGCCGTCGTTGACCGAGGCGAAGGTATCGTACAGGGTAAAGGAGGGCTGGGCCGTCATCATGCCGCAGAGCATACCCAGCAGGGTACAGCCCGTGATGAGCATGAGGGCGGAGGACAAAAGCAGGAACAGGTGGGACAGGCGGATGGGCTTGAGGCGCAGGGAGGAAACGTATTCCCGCGGCTTCAGCCGTATAAAGAGGTAGGCGGGGATGGGAAAGATCATGAGCTGGAGCAGGATGATGGAGAGGTACTGGCTCTCCCGGGACAGAAAGGCCGCATCAATGAGGCGGGACAAAAGCAACAGCGCGTAGATCATCAGCACCAGCACCGTAGCGGAATTGGACACGGCGCAACGCCCCCGCAGAAACGCCCGCTGTCCGGGGGTCAGACGTGACTTTTTGGAGAAACCCTCCGAAGAGCGCGGAGCCTCCGGGCGGGTGGACTCAGAAGCCATGGGGTACGGTCACCCTCCTTTCATCGATGATGAGATCAACAGGCAGATCGTGAGGCTCACGGGGGAGCTTGTCGGTACGGCAGATCGAAAAGACCAGCCCCACCGTCAAAACGGGGATGCCCGCCTCCCGAAGGGCAGCCAGAAACTTATCGTAGTAGCCGCCCCCGTAGCCCAGACGGAAGCCCTGTGCATCAAAGGCCAGGGCGGGAACCAGGATGAGGGCGTGGGACAGGGCAGACAGTGACAGCGGCGGGCAGACCTCGGTGGGCTCTGATAACCCAAAGCGGGCGAGAGCCAGCTCATGCGGAGTAAAGCCCGACAGAGCACGGAAGATCATGTCTCCCTGCCGGGGGCCGCTCACCGTAACCGGCAGCGCGTAGGTCTTTCCCTGCTCGACCGCCTGCTTCCAGACAGGCATCAGATCAAGCTCTCCCCGCATCGACACGTAGCCGCAGACAAGCGGTGCTTTGACCCAAGCGGGCAGGGAGAACAGCCGCTCCATCACGGCGGACTCTGCGGCGGCGCGCTCGGCGGGCGCGAGACTGCTCCGCAGGGCAGAGAAATGCCGCCTCAGCTGAGCTTTATCGGTCATAGGACAAGGACTGAACCGCCTCGCGAAGCTCTCCTGCCTTGGCGGGGGAAACCAGAGCCGAAACCATCTCCAGACCGAACTCCTGAGCCACACCCATGCCGGCGGCGGTGATGATGCGGCCGTCGCGGACGACCTTTCCGCCCGTGACCGCCCCCTCCAGGTATTCCTCAAAGCCCGGGAAGCAGGTTGCCCGCTTACCCTTCAGATAGCCCCGTTTGCCCAGGATCATGGGAGCGGCGCAAATAGCGCAGAGGTACGCACCCTTCTCCGAGGCCAGCTCCAGAGCCGTCTCCACGGCAGAGGAGGCGTCCAGGTTGGTCGTACCGGGCATACCGCCGGGCAGAATGATCGCTTCGGGGGAAAAATCCCGATTCAGAAAACTCTCGAAGCGGCTTTCGGTCATATCCGCCGTCACCGTGATGCCATGGGCACCCGTGACAGCGGGCGTCTCGTCCCACAGGTTGGTAGCGCTGACACCCAGGCGGCGGAGCTTGTCGATGAGGCGGTTGGTACCGGCCTCGCGGACCGCTACGGTTATGACCTCCAGCCCTGCCCGTCGGAGCAGATCCAGGGGGGCAAGTGCCTCAACCTCTTCAAAACCGGGGGCCAGAAACAGGTAGATCATGATTTTTCCTCCTCTGATACCGAATACACGGCGGCCACGCCGTTCAATGGCTTCATTATAACACGAGCAGGGCTTTTCTGTCAAGGGCTGATCGGACTCAACCACACAATTATTTTGCATATAACGGTTCCCATGGCGATCCGCGTCCCCGGCCGCACCCGCACGGTCAAAATTTTGAAAAACCTCTTGACAAAGCCATCCGAATGGTGTATAATTCAAACAGTTGAACAATCATTCAATTATTAGGAGACAAAAATGAGCCACAGCCGCGACGATTGCGAATTTCTACAGCTTCACCCCCATATCGTGGAGCAGGTGCAGGCCGAGCTGCCCTCCGAGGCCGAGCAGGGAGAACTGGCCGAGCTGTTCCGTATGTTTGCCGACCCTACCCGCCTCCGCATCCTGACCGTCCTACAGGTCTCGGATATGTGCGTCTGCCACATCGCCGAGGTGCTGGGCATGACGGTGTCCGCTATCTCCCACCAGCTCCGCCTCTTGAAGAACGCCCGTCTGGTGACCGCACGACGGGTGGGGAAGTCGGTGATCTACTCCCTGGCTGACGACCACGTGCGGGTCATGATGAAGAATGGCGAAGACCACGTGCGGGAGTGAGCGCGGGAGATCACGGTTTACTGTCGGGCGTATCTATGCCGTAGGGCGGGGGCTTGCTCCCGCCGAGATCCCCAAAAGGAAAGGACAACCAAGATCTTGGAAGTAACGGC
>JAGBAS010000093.1 GCA_017938885.1 Clostridia bacterium | reverse complement strand
TTGCTTTCCGCTTCTTTCTGTAAACATAGGTGTTCCTCCCACATCATTTTTCACCTATATTATACCATATCTCATATTCCTTGTAAAGTACGACAAAGGGCTCGGAACTTTCGTCCTGAACCCTTTGTCAGTAATCTGAGGAGGGTTTAACCCTCCTGTTTATATCGGTGTTGCCCTGTGAAATACCCCTGAGGTACTGATCCGGTCCCACCGTCGCGAGGAACCTCTTGTGCTGGGCTCGTATCCCAAATGCAAATTCATGGTGATAAGAGACCCCGAAACAGGTAAAGACAGAATGAAAAACTAAGAAAAGGCGTGTAACTCACTCCCGAGGTGCGCGCCTGCTAATTTCTTGCAAAGAAAGAACCAACCTAAATTGAACGGTTCAACTTAGGTTGGTAATGGTGAAAGACTAACAAATTTTTCTTGATGATCTCCCTACAAGACCTGCATACAACTTGTCAAGGAAATATGGATGGTGCGCAAAACGCATCATTTTCTTGATGGCAGACAGTGCGATACATTCGCCGATGTGCTGGACGTTTTCAGCGGTGATCCTTGCGTTTTCGTTGGTGATTCTTACTTGGTTTTGGGTTTTCATTTTCTATACCTCCCGATTCTTATTTGGCCTTTCGGCAGGGTCGGGGGAGCATAGGTTGGGAGGAAATCGCGTTCACTTTGAGTGAGGTGTGCAGATGTCAACGGGAGGGATAGTCCCATGCCAGTATACGAAAAAATATTGCTTGTGGATAAAGAAAAAGCCAAGTATTGCTACTTGACTTTCTCAATATTAATTTCATTTTTCGGCGATATTTTTTCACTTAAACGGTTGACAGCTGCGAGAGCTATGCTACACTGGACACGGACGAAAGGCAAAAACCGGGGAGGATTACATCCGATCTGTAAATACAACGTGAAGATCTACGAATATACGAAAAAATCATTGGGGAAGATCCTGTTCGGGAGAATGAAGCAGGATTTTTTTGTAGTTTCGATAGAACGTCGAATAATTATCATAGCTACAATATTGGGCAGCGAGCGTAGGCGGTAATCCGTTTTGAATTAACGCTTGGGCATACAGGATCTTTTTTACTCGAATGTACTGTGTGACGGACATCCCCATTTGGTTGCGGAAGGTATGCTCCAGCCACGAACGGCTGACAAAATACCGTTCTGAAATGGATGATATGTCCATAGGAACATTCGGATGCTGCTCGATAAAACGAAGGATGTCGGTAAGCATTTCATTTCCGCACACCGGGTGGTGATGTTGAGTCAATGGTATGTATTTTAGTTCTAACAGTACCTCACCGAGCAAATGATCCAGCAAAAGCTCAAATTCAGGTCTTGTGATTCGCTCCTTCATACGGCCAACGTACTCAAATTGGCGATGTACATGGCTCCCGTTAAATATATTGCAGACCGCAGGGAGATCGCATATAGAAGGGCGTAGCAGATCGGGAATACTTTGCTCCTTGAATTGTATAACATATCTGTCATGTTCGATCTGCTTTAATGGGATAAGACAATGGAAAACACGCGGGCGAATAAAAAGCAGATCGCCGCGCGAGAGTGGATAGATCGTATTTTCAATTTGGTACTGTGCCGAACCGTCCAAAAAATAGAACAGCTCATATTCGTTATGCATATGGTACTGATGTTCGTTGGTGATCGGGATATTCACGTTGTGTCCGAATTTATATCGACGCTTTTCCATCGTATTCATGTGTATGGGTGCTCCCTGAAAAGAAGATCACTGACAAGCCCGTTCGTGCTGCGGAGATGCCCTACATATTATTGTAGCACAACTTTGCGGAAAATGCAATATAAAATGCGAAATAGGGCATTTTATAATCATAAAATATATGGTATACTGATCATGTGCTCCTGTATTTGGGCATGGATCGCATTGGCTTCTCTGCAAGAGTGACCAAGCATACGGTGTTGTACAGTGCGGCACGAAACATATGAAAAAGGAAGGAATGACACATGAAAAAAAGAAGATGGATAGTTCTGGCATTATGTGCTGCGACATTGTTGAGCTGTGTATCCTGCGCAGGCGGCGGGGATCCTGAAGCTCCTGATGCAGAAAGCAGTTCCATCGGAGAACATGAAACGGAACCCGAGGCCTGGATTCAAGACAAAGTACCGGATTTGAACTTCAACAAAGACACGTACACGGTTTTGAACCATAATGCCAAAGATTCTGCACCGGCGGCATCGACGGGAGAAATACTGCCGGATGCCTTGTTGGAAAGAGATTTGTACGTTGAAAACCGTTTCAACGTTTCCATCGAGTACAATACACTCAATGGTTCCTCAAATGTCATTGCCCAGGTACAGAATACCGTTTCCTCCGGGCTGGACGAATATCAGCAGGTTTGTCTGAATATGGTTTTTGGAACGTCCGGATTGGCTATGGCCGGCTATGTCATGAATCTGCACGAGCTGGAATATTTCGACAATGAACAGCCCTGGTGGGATGAGGACGCTACAAAAGCATTTCAAATTGGGGAAACGCTGTATATGATTGGAGGAGACGTTCTTCCCTCCAGTATTTTGAGTATGCAGGCCATTATTTTCAATAAGACTAAAATGACGGAACAGAATATGGCTTTCCCGTATCAACTGGCTAAGGATGGAGAATGGACCATCCAAAACATGATCGAAATGACGCAGAATCAAACGCGCGATCTGAACGGTGATGGGAAAATTGATACGGACCATGATTTTTACGGCTTTACCAGCTGGCATTTGGATAGTCCTCATGCATTTTTCTACGGTACGGGTTGTAGTGTTTTTTCAAAGGATGAAAACAACGTGCCGTATTATGACGCTGATGCACAAAGGATCGAGGACATCTACACAAAAGTCTATGAGCTGTTCGTAACCAACGAATCTTACTACGAAACGGACGTCAGCAAATCGCGCGTGCCTTTTGAGGTCTTCAGAGATGGCCGCAGTCTGTTTTTGCAAGGCGCCCTAAGCAATGCGGCTTCACCGGATTTCAAAACCATGGAAGATGAGTACGGACTCCTTCCGCAGCCCAAATATCAAGCAACGGATGAGTATAAAAGCTTTGTCAACGGTGGTTCTGCTATGCTTTGCGTTCCTACGACGGTACAGGACACAGCGTTCGTGGGGGCAGTATTGGAGGGCCTTGCTAACGCCTCCTATAACATGGTGCGAGACGAGCTGATTGAGACGCTATGCAAATCGCGGAATGCGCCTGATCCGGAGTCGGCTGAAATGGTCGACATAATCATCAATGGGCGAACCTTTGATTTCGGTTATATCCATTATTTTCCCTCCAGTCATTCCGCAGCGATTATGTTCCAATCAGCATTGGATAAAAAGCAATCGGCTGTAGGTCGTTTTCTGGCCAGATGTAACGACAGAAATCTGCAAAGCAAGCTGACGGAGTTTTTGAAGGCATACGGAGTCGAGGAGTAAATCAAGGCAGACCATAAACCGTAAACGGATCGGGGTTTTACCCAATGTTGCTGATCCCCAAGAGTACACACAGGAGGAAATATGACTTATCGCAACCGGATGAAATCGTTTTTGTGTTTGATCGTTACTGTCGGCATACTTATGGGTTCTGTGGCTTGTATGCATCCAGCGGTTGATCCGAGCACAGGCGATACGGATGTGGCGGACACGGGCTTCGAAAGCATAACATATGATCATGAGACCGTATCCGATCCCACAGAAATAACGACTGATCACGAAACTGAAACGACAGAACCGGAGACTGAGGAACCCTGGCCGGATGTTGAGAGTCCTGCTTTTGAGGATATCGGCCTTGCGGAGCTTCTTCCGGGCGAAAATCAACAGATTATTTTAGACTACCGTTTTAACGAGTACACCTACGCTGATCTTTTCAGCAATGAAGCTCTGGTTTTTACGACCTTAAAGGGCGCGACATCTTCGATGGATGAGACAGGTATTGTTTCTGCGGATGATATGTGGAACTGCGTGGGATTTAACGAGCAGCTTCTGCGTCCCTATAAAGCCGAGACCACCATATGCAACCGAACGGGAACAGAACCGTCTCACACCATCATGGTAGGCGCCCGTGTGATTGGATCTACGAATCTATACATCAATAGTGGCGTATGGTTTGCTTTTGCAGGAAACTCCGTACACGTGATTGTGAACGATATGTCAAGCGGTGCAAAAGAGCGGCTGACCAAGGTTGTTGGATCAAACTTTTCGTTTGATGCCGAAAAGGGTGTACGGGTTGAAATGATCGACGACGGTACGACGATTACCGTCAAGGCAGACGGAACCACCGTTGCAACGGTTGAATTTCATGAAGCTGATGATCGGTTGCGTGTACTGACGGTTGATGGAACGGAAGTCGTGACCGCTAACCTGGAGCTGTTTGCCCACGGTGATAGCCTGGGATATTTCCGTGTGATGTCCCACTATTGTGATTCGTCTATTGTTTCCATGTATTTGGAGGATAGCGGTACTGTACTGCCGTATGAACCCAAGGACACTTTGACTGAATTGCGAGAGGGCTACCGATATTTTTTGCAGGATAAAAAGCAATTTCAAACGAATGCTCCGATCCATTTTGAGGATGATTCCATCTGGGTCGATGCCAAAGCCGTGGCTGCGATGATCGGGTTTGAATACGAAGAGAATGGTGACACCGTAGCGCTTGCTTACGACGATCTCCGCTTAACATTTCACGTTGGAACTGCAGGCATGGATCTGAATGGTCATTCCTACGCATTTCCTACGGTAGTAAAGCAGGGGGATACCATTCTATTGGCAGCAGACTTTATTCTTCGCTGGATGGGATATACAGTAAAGAATACCAAAGGAGGCGCCTACATATACGCGGGTAAGAATGCTTTAACTAAGGAGCGAATCAATCAAATGGACGAGTTATATGAATTGTATCAAACGGTCGTTTACAATTATGAGGACGTTGCATGCGACCAAACAGGCGTGGGACTTTTTGAGCCGACTCCGTACGATGAGCGATTGGTCGGTATTGCTTATTCAACATGGCATCGACCTTCTCGAGATTGGGTAAACGGCACGTGGGACGTTCCGTTAACAGGCGAGTACGTATCCAACGATCCCGATGTTTTGCGCAGACACGCGATTCAGCTCCGTGACGCAGGCGTGGATTTTGTTTTCGTGGATTGGTCGAATAATACGGATTACGATCCCGAAACCATGGGTACGTCTCGTGAGGATTTCCGTATGATCGAGACGGCGACGGATCTGATGTTCGAGATCTGGTCGCAGATCGAGGGCGCTCCGAAGATCTGTGTTTTTGTAGGTCCCGGACATAACGGTATTGATAGCGTCGATAATGGAAATCATCAAAAAAAGGTGGATCAGGTATACCGTGATTACGTAGAAAAATATGCGGATCAATATTTTTTCTACGAAGGAAAGCCCTTGTTGATCTGCTACGGCGCAACACCCAATCAATATGGTGCAAGGCCACGCTGGACGGATGATCGCTTTACTGTACGTTGGATGACGGGATATGTCGGACAGCAATCCTCGCTATTTAACGCGGATACCATGCAATCGCGAGGATTTTGGAGCTGGGAGGAACGCCAGACACAAACGTATACCGTATTAAACGAGCGGGTGGAGTGTATGACGGTTTCGGCTGCCACGCGCGGAAGAAATCCGGCGGAGGAGGGAACCGGCGTGCCGGCTTCGTACCGAAATGATGGCGCGACCTTTAAGAAGCAGTTCCAACGCGCTATGGATATGGGCGCGGGTATGGTTCTTTTGACAACCTGGAATGAATGGTCAAAAACAGAACAACATTCTCCCGAGGATTCACGAGATCTGGAGCCGTCCCGGATATACGGCACGTTCTATTACGATCTGATGCGTGAGTTGATCAAAAAATACAAGGGACAAGTATCGGAGTCTTAAACCCTTCATACCGATCATGGCAGGCGGAGATCATTTGCCTGCCATAATCGGTTATTTGAGAAAATCCAACTAAAACATCTCGTACACGGAGGAAGCATGATGATTCATGAATCGTTAGAAACACCTATTCAAGGGTATTATGATGCGGTAGTCGTTGGAGCCGGGCCGGCCGGATGCGGCGCTGCGATCGCACTGGGGCGCAGTGGTATGAAAACGCTCATCCTGGACAGATACAACTGTCTGGGCGGCAGCTGGACAACGGGCTTTATGAATCCGCTGTTTGATTTCAAGAATAAGACCGGCATCGTCGGTGAGCTTGTTTCAGAATTGAAGGAACGCAATCAGTTTGGCGGCTTTGGCAATATGAGTTTTAATTACGAGTATATGAAGAGAATTCTGGAACGAAAAATGCAGGAAGCCAATGTGGAGGTTTTATATAATACAACGTATTCTCGAACGCTGGTCGAACAAAAAAGAGTTTATGGGATCATTGCAGAAAATATCAGTGGACGTTTCGCTGTCATGGCAAAAATGATCGTGGACTGTACGGGAGACGGAAACGTGGCGGCCAATGCGGGCTGTTCGTTTGAATTGGGTGAAAACGGGGATTACACCGCCTGCCAGGCAATGACCTTAATGTTTTTGGTCGGCAACATCCCCGAAAAATACAGAAACGGCTTGATGCTCTATGAAAAATTGGGGGCGGCCTACGAGAAAGCCGGCAAGCAGATCCCTTTCAAAGTTCCGTACCTGATCCCCGTGCCTCACTCCCATTTTGGCGTCGTCCAATTTACACATATGTATGATTATGATCCCTTGTGTGCCAAAGCCCTAACGGAGGCAACCATGGAGGGCAGAGCGCAGATCATCGACGCTTTTGAATTTTTGAAAGCATACGATGAAGAATTTCATGATCTGGAGTTAATTACATCGTCTGCCATGCTGGGAGTCAGAGAATCCAGACGGATCATCGGCGAATACTATATGACGCTTGACGATATATTGAATGGATCACGGTTTCACGATCCCGTGGCTCGTGTAACATTTAACGTAGATTTTCATACGAAAGCCAATAAGGGGCAAAAATGTTTCAATGTAAAACCTTATGACATCCCGATGCGAGCTTTGATTCCGAAGGGATACGACGGAATCGTTGTGGCAGGCAGATGTATTTCAGGTTCTCGAGAAGCAATGGCATCTTACCGCGTCACGGGAAACTGTGCACAAATGGGAGAAAACGCAGGATATTACATTGCAAAGGCAATTCGAGATCGTGTAGACATTCGGGATGTGAGGCTGAATTTGGTGCTGACTAATGATTCAATTCAAGATTAGAGGTTCCCTTATACAGCTTGTCTTGGGGTTTAGGTCAGAATTGTAGAATATGAATGATTCGAATGAGTCGTTTTACGTCCCACACCCTCCGCCAATAAAAAAGACACCGCTCGTCGGCAATGCCATTAAGTTAAAATAATGGCAGAGGATCCTTGCCTGCGAGGATCTCTCTGCCCTGTTCGTGGAGCTCAGCGAGGATGAACGGGCTGCGAGGGCAGCGCTTGCTGAAATGATCAAGAAGTATCCTGCTACCATCAAGCAAGACAATGTGAACGATGTGATCGCGGCGGCGATGTGGAAGAAAAGGCAAGCGGAAGAGTGATTCCCCGCGGGGCGACGGTGGGAAGAATCTGTTGACAGGGAAGGATTTCTGTGATATAATATAGCCATCTTAAGGAGTATGGGATGTTGTGTACATGAATGGCATTCCCCCATTTCCGCCACAAAAGGACCTAAATTGAACACGTTGTTGTTCGGTCCTTTTCTCGTGTTGGGGTATCCGAATATATGCAAGGGAACACTATTACTAACCTTTTAGTAATAGAAAGATACATGGGCGTGAATAATAATATAAAGATGCTAGCGGCTGTTATTAATGTTAATGGTAAACATGATGATGTACATTTGAAGCAGGGGCTTGTGTGTCAAATAATGTCCCTAAAAACACCAATCATTAAATATATAAAAACAGCGGCTCAAGCACTATCGCTGTCTATAGAAGGCCAAGCACTATTAGCTTTTTTAGAGAATGAAGGCAAGTAAATAATGCCCCGCCAGCGCGTTCTTACAGTATGACATAACATTAGGGAGTCGTAAAGCTCCCTTTTGTGTTTATGTATAAATCAAATCAGCCTTGCATGACCACATATCGTAAGCTCCAAATAACCCCCCGTCTACTCTTACGCGTCAACCTCAGGTATAATAGTACAAAACCGTCCAATTGGAGCAGTTTGAAGTAACCTGTACTTCAAACTGCTCCAATCAGAGCGGATTGTACCATACAAAAATATCGGAGGGAACGTACATGAATAACAAGAAAGAGCAGACTCCTGCCACTAAGGCCATTGCGGAAATCAAGGAACGGGTTCAGTTAGATCGGTGGAAAAAGGATATTGAAAACAGACAAGCAGCCGGACTCAGTATAGCCGCCTATTGCGAGCAGCAGGGGATCAGCAAAACTACGTATTACTACAGATTGAGAAAGGTTCGGGAGCATCTGTGCCGGAGCGCGGGGCTATTACCCGAATTGCCGTCGGGATCATCGAGCAAACAACAGGTCGTGCCCATACGCATGGGCGCAGAGATCGTCTCCGAAAGCCGCGTTGAGATCGTCAGCGGAGATCTTCGGATCTCGTTTGTCGGAGAAACGTTTCCATCGGCGCTGAGAGCAGTTATTGAGGCGTTGCGGTCATGCTGAGGGAATTAACGCAATCCACCGCCGTGTACCTTGTCACAGGCTACAGCGACTTGAGGAAGGGGATCGAGGGATTTGCCGCTGTAGTGCAAGGCAGTTTGTCTTTGGATCCCTTCAACAAGAGTCTGTATTTGTTCTGTGGTCGCAGACGGGACCGCATCAAAGGTCTACTCTGGGAAGGAGACGGGTTCCTGCTCCTGTATATACGGCTGGATAACGGTGCCTTCCGCTGGTCTCGAAACGAGACCGAGGCAAGACTCCTCACCGAGTAGGAGATCCGCTTGCTTTTGGAGGGGCTGGAGATCGAACAGCCCAAAGCTATACGGGAAAGCAAACCCGGAGTATTATACTGAAATCAAAGCTCAATCGAAAGTTAACACCCAGTTACGGAATGTCAGTAACGCCTCTTATGAGACTATGACCAACCCCATTCACCAGTACCTTCTGCATCTGGTCATCGGGATACTCGATCCAGCCGATCTCCTGCCAGGTCTTGTGCCACCACGCTTTCGTACGCTCCAAGGACGCGTCGGGCGTGTCGCCGTCGATCGGCGCATCGACAGAGAGCAGCAGATAGCTTCGGCCGGGTAAAGGACGAAAGATCAACCCTGCTTCAGCTACCTCCGCCTCCATATTGGTGGCGATATACAGGCTTACCGTGTTGTCATTTTCGGTTCCTTCACAGGTAATGGCCATCCGCCATTCCTCTCCGACCCGCTCCACCACCGTATGCTGGACATAGGAGCCGCCGCAGACCCAATACGGAGAAATGGGTGTCAGGGACGACAGGCAGATCCGTTCGGAAAACCCGTCGTTTTCCCCCACCTCGACCGTCACACCGAAGATATTCCGTTTTACCCCGTCGAACCATGCGGTCGTGTGGATGCTGTGCAAAGGATCGGTCTGAAATGCCGTATCCAGCAAGCCGTCATACAGATCGTGGCATTGCCTGTACGCACCGATCCGGTCAAAATTCCTTTCCCAGTGGAGGCGAAACAGCGGGAGCAGGTAATCCGCACTGCTTTCCTGTTGCACGTGGTTGGAAAAAAAGCGGAATCTTCCCCAATGGTCCATGTGCTTGAAGTGGGAGGGGCCAAAGGAACGGTCCTTCTGAAATTCCGGATGCAGATTCAATCCCAAGCCGGACAAGATCGCCCCGAATCGCCCGTTACCCAGATAACATCCGACGGTATGCTCACCGTTCCAACAAGTTGAGATGATATTGCCACGGCGAACCGCTTCTGCTCTGTTCATTTTGGGTATCTCCTTTTTGTGGTTTCTCGCGGATCAAGATCTGAAGGATCGTTTTCATAATAACACATTCCCCTTGACATTCATATGGAAATTGTGTCTAATATTTATAGAAAAATTGGATGTCGGTTTCCGAAAGACATGAAATATTTCTTTCTGTTTCACAAAAAAGCGCATCCGCGGAAAACGTATCTATAGGAAAACGGGAGGCAAACACGGTGCATCACAGTACATGGCATTTGTTGGAGGGCGATCTGAACCTTCGGGATATGGGATTCGTCGATACGGTTTCCCGACATCCTTCCTGTAAGGAGCTTCCTTTCTGGATCTTCGTGATCGTGAAAAAAGGACAGAGGACATTGTTGCTGAACGGAGAAAAGCTCCGCATCGGAATGAATGAATTCTTCCTTCTTCCTCCCCATACACAAGTCGATCCGTTGGAGTACGACGATCATGCGGCGTTTTTTTCCATTTTTCTATGCAAGGCAAAGCAGTCGAAGCGCCGATGCGGGTCGATGCCTCCCGACTGCTTCTCCCCATGATCGGATCGCTCCCCTGCGAGATCGACTGCTTGGCCTACGCAGAGATCCTGTACAGCCTTTACCTCAGTCCCTATGCCGACCGCGGCTTTCTGACACAGCAGCTTCGGGCCCTGCTGTCGCTGATCAGCCTGAGCTGTCAAAAGAATCCGAAGCTGGAGAAGCACGGCACCCTGGCTGAGCAGACGTTGTTTTTTATACAAAAAAATGCCTGTGCCCCATTACGGGTGCAGGACTATGAGCAGGCTTTGGATCGGAGCTATCACCATATCAACCAGGTCTTTAAAACCCAATTCGGCTGTACAGCCAAGCAGTATCATATGCGTATCCGCATGGATCACGCGGCGCAGCTGCTCAGCCTGGGGAGGTCGGTACAGGATACCGCCCGCGACTGCGGCTTTGAGGATTACTTTTTCTTCATCAATTCCTTTACCAAAGCGCACGGGATCTCTCCTTCCGCATATAGCAAAAAGGAAAAGCTCTGAGAGAAGCGCATCGGACGGTGTTCCGCCGAAAGCCGTCTTAAGCGATGATAACTGGAATCGTTACTTTGCATCTGTTTCTTTTGTCAAACCAAGGGCTCTGCCGTTTGCTTTTCTGAAAAGCATTTGGCTGCGCCCTTTTGGATGCCCGGTCACCTGCTCCTCTCCAGCGGAGGCGGATCGGTTGCGTTGTGGAGACCGATCTGTTCATATAGATGATTTATGCGTTTTTTTGGGAATGTTATTGACAAATCCGTCTATTCGTGGTATAATCCTTTTCGCAGAAGAAGAGCATGAAACGGCATTGTGATACAAGGGATGGGCCGTCGGCGGTACGCAGGTGCGGCTTGCCCATGCTTCGTTGCCTCCTATTCATATCTAAGTGCTTTTCTGCCTCTATCGATCAATGTCCATATAGTTTGACAATATAAGGAGTGTACGATGAAAAAGAGATTCCTACGATACGCATCCGCCATGCTCGCCATCGTTATGATCGTGGGCGTCCTGCCCCTCGGCGTTTTCGCGGAGGGACTTTCTGCGGCCCTTTCCGCCGCAGAGGAGCCCATTGTCGTCGTGGCCGGCTCGGACTTCCAGAGCCCCAACGGTCACGGGCAGAGCTCTGCCAACGTGAACGCCATCCTGATCGCCATACGCCAGAAGTATCCCTCGGCGTACGGCCTTCTGTTCGCGGGCGACTATGACTATGACTACGACACCTCTGAGCAGGGCAAGGATACCTTAGCCCAGACCGTGGAGGGAAGCGGACTGGGCATTGAGGATTACGTCTTCACTCAGGGCAACCACGACCCCGACGAACTGGTGTCGAGCGGTGTCCTGTCCCCCAGCGGGAACAACGATACGGACCACTACGGCGTGTTCGTCATCAACGAGAAGGACTATATGCACCAGAACACCGACGAGGCGACGGTCGCCGCCACCGCCGAGGCTCTAGACAAGTACCTGTCCGCCAAGGCCGCCGAGGGCTACAAGAAGCCCATTTTCGTGGTGTCCCACCTGCCCCTGCATTACTCCATGCGTACCTACCGCGACGGTGATGCCCGCTATGCGGACAAGCTGATCAAGGTGCTCAACAACCACGCGGCAGGGGATGGCCTGGATATCATCTACCTGTACGGTCACGATCACTCCCACGGCTGGGATGATTACCTGGGCGGCTCCTCCGTGTTCCTGCGCCCCGGTAACGTCCTCCCCGTTGCCGACGGCACCAAGACGGGCTACGATCGCTATACCCTGAAGTTCACCTACATGAACGCCGGCTTTACCGGCTACTACGAGGACATGGGCAGTGGTGTCGATACTGCCCTGACCATGACCACCTTTGCCATTTATGAGGATCGCGTGGAGATCAACCGCTTCGATGCGAGCGGCCTTCATAATCTGAAGGCCAAGGGCAACTACGGCGCGGACTACGGTCTGGACGAGGTGGAGCGCACCATGTACGATCCCTCCGCCCGCATCTACGAGAATAGCGAGACCATTTCGCTGAAGGTAAGCAACAACGTACAGTCTCCCGAGTACGGCCCCGAGACCGTGGATCACGGTTGGATCCACGTGGATTCCTCGGAGACCTCCATCTGGCGGTATTCGCAGTCGCTGACCAAAGGTGAGCGCTACCTGATCTCGAACAGCTACAGCCGGGGCGACCGCAAGGTCATTGCCTTCGGCGAGAATAAGCTGACGCAGGAGACCGTCACCGTTCTTCAGAACAACCACGACGGTAACTACATTGAGTCGGCTACGGACAGCATGATCTGGACGTACGACGGCAGCAGATTCACCCACACCGCTGAAGACGGCACCGTGTACTACCTCATGGGAAATGACAGGAAGCAGGCACTGAGCTTCACGACGAACAAGAACGATAATTATACGACCTGGAAGCTCGACAGTAAATACGGTCTGTACACGGGTTCCGGCAACCAAAAGTATTATATCCGCAATACCTTTGTGATGGGCGGCGGAAGCCGAACCAACCGCGTGTACCTGATGGCTGAGGAGACGACCTCCACCCCCTCCCTGTACGCCAGCTTCCTGGGCTCCTCGGGCGTGACCATCCCTGCGGGGGTATACGGCAGCTACGATGCCCTCAAGCACGTCATCCGCGAGTCCTTCTCCATCTTCACCGCTACTGATACTAAGGGCACGAACAAGAAGATCGTCCACGATTACACCATCGAGGGCACCGCGGATCCCACTACGGCAGGAAACTACACCTTGTCCATTCGGTACAACGGTGTGGAGATCACCAAGTACGTGGTCACCGTCAAGGCCCGCGCCATCTCTTCCATCACCTGCGATCCTATGGTGGGCTCTGCCTCCAGTGACAACACCAACACCGGCTCCATCCTGCACGTGACCTATTCCGACGGCACCTCCGCCCGTCAGCACGTTACGACGGATATGCTGGAGGGTGACTTCAACCTCCGCAAGCCCGGTGTCTATGAGGATCTGACCATCGTCTACGCCGATCAGCGCATCCCCGGCTACACCCTGAACGTCTACGTCAACAACTACCCCGAGTTCCCCCACGAGGGCTCCATCCGCGTCAACAAGGGCACGACCGCCATCGACTTCAACAACACGGGCGTGGCCAGAGTCGAGCTGTCCGCCACGGGCGTTCCCGTGAAGCGAGGCGCTGACGTCATTATCATGCTGGATACCTCCAGCTCCATGAGAAACAATTACCTGAACGGTGTCTCCCGTCAGGAGGTCCTCACCGAGTCCTTGTCCGAGCTGATCGCCGAGCTGCAAAGAGATGGTGAGGACGGCGAGCCCATGGATATCCGTGTTTCCATCGCCGACTTCAACAACTACCTCGGCTCCGGCTACCCCTACTACCTGGAGAGCAAGGATCACCTTGTGAATGCCTCTACGCAGGGTACGTCGAGCAGCGTGGGCGGTAACGTGTATACCGGAAAAGGCACTATGACCGCGGACTCGCTGGTCAGCGTGCACGATCTGGACGTGCGCAACGGTGTTCTGTATAAGGACGAGGGCAAAACGCCCATCCGCCTGCAGACGACCCATTCGGGTACCAACTATGACTACGCCTTTGATGTGGTCTACCAGATCACTTCCTCTGTGAAGCAGGCGAATGAGGAGGCCCATGAGGACCGCGACCTCTTCGTGATCTTCATGTCCGACGGTGCGCCCTACCAGTACAACTACTTCAGCGGCTCGTCCTCCAATTCCAACTGGAACAACTGGCTCACGGGTACCGTGACCGACTCCATGTTCGATCGGAACGCCAACAAGAATTACTACAACCCCGAGGGCAAGCACTGGATGGCCGAGGCCATCAAGGGCGATCCCGCGCAGCGCTACACCGTTGTCCGTAAGAATACCAATGGCTTGGAGGGCTATTTGGAGGCTACCGACAAGCAGAACATCTATACCTTGCCCGGTCTGGGCGCGACCATGTTCTCCATCGGCTTCTGCTTGGCCAAGGATAACAGGATCGAGCTGGAGACCATGCGGACTGTCCTTCGCAATATCTCCTCCAACAAGGATCTTCTGTACTACGAGGCCAACACCGCCGACGATCTCCACAATGCCTTCCACATGATCGGTCAGGAGATCAACTACGCCGCCACCGATGCCTACTTCGTGGACACCATGGGCAAGCAGTTCGACCTTCAGATGTCCCGGGTGGATTACAGGTTCCTGAACAGCGAGGGCCGCTTCGAGAACCGCAGCATCCTGCCCGAGATCAAGTTCACCCTGTACGGTCTGTACACCCACGCCGACGTGGAGGCGGGTATCATCCCCCACGATAAGATCGGTACCCGTAACGGAATGAGCACCGTGGTGGAGACCGTCACCTTCAACGCCGACGGTACCGAGGCATACTCCAGCATCTTCGGCGGAAACATCATGCAAAACGGCGTTATCTATGCCCGTCACTTCTGGTACAACACCAACGACTACTCCGTGATGATCGACTCGGATCTGGACGGCACCGAGGACTACCTGCTGGCCAACGAGTCCTTCTACTGGGATATGGGTACCATCAACCAGCATGACATGGTGCTGTCCTACTACGTCTATCTGGACGGCTCCATGGAGGGCGAGCTGGAGCCCGGCACCTACAATACCAACCAGAGCGCGATCCTGTACTACACCAACTGGCTGGGTAACGATGCCTACCGCGAGACCGTGTCTCCCCAGATCCCGTGGCAGGCCGCGTCCGTCCGCTATGCCTTCTACCTGGTAGATGAGAACGGTCTGTCCCTGGTCAATCAGGAGATGGGCATGACCGGCTCCTTCGCCAACCGCCTGAATATCACCACCCCCACCTTCTATGCCCTGCTCAACTCCACGGTGTCCTTGAACGCCGCCGAGCTGGCCGCGCAGGATCTGCCCGAGGGCTACGAGCTCTACGATAAGGACGCGACCTATACCGTCCACGTCAGATCCGCTCTGGGTGCCAGCGCCTGGACCATCGGTAAGGGCAACGTCCCCACCTCCTCTACCTACGTAACGGGTCACGACAGCTACCAGTTCACCAACGAGCTGGAGGAGGACGATCCCGCCTACGATTACACCCACACCATCGTGTGGTTCGCCGTGGTCTACACCGTCAAGCCCGTCAGCGACGTGGTAGTCATCGACTACGGTCAGCCCGTGAACATCCAGGCCCTTCTGAACGATATGTTCTACAACAAGGGCGGTATCGTCGCCGTCGGTCCCCACACCACGTCGGCCAGCGTCAACGGCGAGGCTCATCTGTCCGCCTCCTTCGTCGCGGATGGTACTCTGCGCACCGTCTATGAGGGCAAGTTCGGCACCGCCACCATCACCCCGAACGGGATCCGCTACGCCCTCCGACAGGGCGTGGGCACCAACATGACCGAGCCGGAGATCTTCTCCTATGCGGTGCTGTACGAGAGTCGCTACTACTACGGTACCATCACGGTCATCCCCGCCGCCAATATGTACTTTGAGGAGGACTTCCTCACCTTTGAGGATTCCTCCGCCGCCACCGATACCCTGGGCGTGTGGACCGACGTGGGTACGGCCGATCCCAACGCTCCTCAGAGCGTGGACCGTCCCGGCTTCAATAATCTCGCCAGCCTCGACGCCAATAACGTCTACGGCTTCGATCCCTCCTACACCTCCTGCGCCACCTTCAGTAACGGCGGTGCCAAGGCCGTCACCGTGAACCTCGATCTGGGTAATCCCCGGACCGCTCCCACCGCTACCTTTACCTTCACGGGGACCGGCTTCGATATCATCTCCCTGACTGATAACGTGGGCGCCACCATCCTGGTGACGGTATACGACAAGGATGGCCATAAGGTCGCCTCCAAGTCGGTCAACAACTACTACGGCTATACCTACTCCGAGGAAGAGGGCTGGCAGCCCAACGCTTCCTCCGAGGATACGGTATGGCAGGTCCCTGTGATCAAGCTCAGCGGACTGGAGCAGGCCGCCTACACCGTGAAGATCAGCGTGATCTTCCTGGAGAGTGTGGACTACCTGTATCCCGACGGCACCAGTACCTTCGTGCTGGACTCCATCCGCATTTACGATCCCGCCAAGGGCAACGAGACCGCGGACAATGCCCATAAGGCCGATAAGGAGTATGCTCCCTTCTACATGACCATGAAGGATCTGGTCCTGGGGATCGGTGAGATCCGGGATCAGGAGACCCTCCCCGGTGTGGTTTTCATCGACGGTAAGGACGCTACGGTCAGCATCAAGGATTACGAGAATCCCGGCCCCAACAATGAGCTTTATCTCGCCAAGGGCCAGGGCATCTCCTTCAAGCTCACCGCTACGGCCATTCCGACTGCCACCCACATCGGCGTGAAGATGGCCGTCGGTACCGACGGCGTCATCAAGCACGGTGCCCACGACTTCCTCCACGTCCATGGCGCAGCCAATATGTTCTATCCTATGAACCACATCACCTGGACCCCCGTGACCGACGAGAACGGTGAGGTGGCCTACTACGAGACCCCTGTCATCACCTTCTCCCACAGCGATCGGGAGTACTTCCACGACACCTCCTCCGTGATCTCCTTCACGGGCTTCAAGTTCACCTTTGAGCAGGACGGCGTCATGGTCCGGCCCGTGGTGGATCCCGAGACTCTTTCGGAGGGTATCGAGGTCATGGCCCTGCTGTACAGCTCCGGCGCTCCCGAGGCGGACGGCGGTGCTTCCGACGGGGATAAGCCTGTGGACGGCGATGAGACCGAGATCGCTCCCCCCGCAGTCGAGCCCCTGCCCGACGACGGAGACGGTCAGCCTCCCGTTGACAACCTGGGTCAGCCCGACGGGGAACAGACCGCTGAGGACGAGACCGCGGACGAGACCGAACCTGCCGATGGAAACGCGCCTGTGACAGATACGGATCCTGCGCCTGTCGAAACTGACGGTGCGCGTGAAACCGAAGGCCTGACGGAGGAACCGACCGAGGATCTGGCCGGATGCGGCTCCGTGATCGGCACGGGATCTCTGGTTGCGATTGCCATGCTTGCAGCCTACGTTTTCGTAGGCCGTAAGCGCTCTTGATCGGTACGACCTTTGAGGAAAGGATAAGAACACTATGAAGAACAACAGTAAGAAGACGAAAGTTTATACCAAGCCTGACGTCATGGCCGTTGAATTTTCTTTGAGTTCCAACGCATCGTCCGGCTGCCGTCACGTGGGAACCTTTTCTGACGGGCAAAGCTGCGGATATGACGATAACGGTTTCATCATTTTCATGAAAGGCTGTGACATCACATCTGACAGCGAGTTCTGCTATCATGTTCCCACCGCGGATAACAACGTATTCGAATCATAATGATACCTGAGAAAAGCCCTCCCCCACGTAGAGGGGAGGTGCTTTTCGCCCATATGGAACTATGAACGAGAGACATCCCCCCATCATTAAGCAGTATACCTTCGGAGATCTGACCTTTCGGGTGGAGACGCCTGTCCCCATGCGGGAGGATGCCCGCTTCGAGGCGTTTTCCTCGGAGCCCTCGGAGCTGCCCGATCACGTCCTGCTCGTCCGTCCCCTTGGTCCCGATCGACATCCCGTGGATGCCTGGCCCGTGATCACCGAAAGGAACGGACGCGAGATCACCGTATATATGAGGACCGAGCTGCTCCCCGAGATCACGGTGGCCAACCTGTTCATCGCCGCCCGCGTGGCGGATCTGCTCCCGGAGCACGGTGCCTGCCTGCTCCATGCCTCCTACGTGTTGCACGAGGGCAAGGCCATCCTGTTTTCCGCGCCCAGCGGGACGGGGAAATCGACCCAGGCCCGCTACTGGGAAAGGGAACGGGGAAGCACCGTGGTCAACGAGGATCGGGTGATGATCCATAAGAAGGACGGGATCTATATGGCGTCGGGCGCATGGGCAACGGGAAGCGCCCATCTGACGGCGAATGTTACCGCTCCGATCCGCGCCATCATCCTGCTGGGACAGGGCGCGGAAAACTGTGTGGAGCGGTGCAGGCCGTCCCAAGCCTTGACGCGGCTCATGCCCCAGTGCTCCTATGACGAGACCGACGGGAGGAGCGTGGACCGTATGTTCTCCCTCCTGATGGATCTGATCGCTCACGTGCCGATCTTCTCCTACGACTGTATCGACCATCCCTCCGCCGTAGAGGATCTGGAAAAATGGATATGAATGAAAAAATGAAAACGCCCCGCGGGATCGAGCCCCTGTGGAACCAATACATCCACGCGAAGGCTTCCGCGAGGGGCATCCCCCTTTCGGGCAATTTTGAGCTGACGCCCCGATGCAATTTCAACTGCCGTATGTGCTACGTTCACCAGACCGTGCGAGCCGAGGAGGAATGGACGGCCCGGGAATGGCTGGAGCTGGGGCGGGTGGCCCGTGACGCCGGCATGGTGTTCCTCCTTTTGACGGGAGGGGAGCCCTTGATCCGAAAGGACTTTCGGGAGATCTACAGCGGGCTCAAGAGGCTGGGCCTGCTCATCTCCATCAATACCAACGCTTCCCTGATCGATCCCGATTGGGTGGCGTTCTTCAAAAAGGACCCTCCCTTGCGAATGAACATCTCCTTGTACGGCGCCTCGGACGAGACCTACCGAGCGCTGTGCGGGCAGGGAAGCTTTCATACCGTTGCGGCCAATATCCGTATGCTGCGGGAGGCGGGGATCCAGGTCCGCCTGAATGCTTCCGTGACTCCGATCAATGCCAAGGACGTCCCGGAGATTTACCGCTTCGCGCGGGAGAATGACCTGGTGGTCAAGGGGACTGCCTATATGTTCCCTCCGTCCCGGATCAACGGCGGCGCGTACGGAGAGGCGGCGTGTCGCTTTACGGCGGAGGAGGCCGCCGCTCATACACTGCTCTGCCGCGAGCAATACATGGATCCCGAGCAGATCCGAGATATGGTTCCGACGGAGCCCCACGACCCCACGGAGGACTGTACCGACGGGCAGGGGGAACGGATGAGCTGTCGGGCGGGCAAGACCAATTTCTGGGTCACGTGGGACGGCCGTATGCTCCCCTGCGGGATGTTCCCCACCGACGGGTATGATTTGAAGCACATGAGCTTCGCGGAGGCCTGGGAGGCTACCCGACGGGATACCGCCGCGATCCTGCTACCTGCCGCCTGCCGCGAGTGCGCCCTTCGAGCACAATGCCCCCTCTGCGCGGCGGCCTGCCTGTCCGAAACGGGGAGGACCGATATCCGCCCCGAGTACGTCTGCCGCATGACCCATGAGCTGGCCGAGGCCATTCGGAAAAAATACCCCCTCAAGGAGGATTGTTATGAAGGTGAATGAAAACGTGATCCATCGCTGTGTCGCAGACGAGGATATGCTGGTGCCCGTTGGCGAGGCCGCCGGCGAAATGAACGGACTGTACGTCCTGACACCGACCGGAGGGGAGATCTGGGATATGCTGGCCGAAGGTAAGGACGTCGAAGACATCGTGAGCATCATGAGCGAGGACTACGGGGAGGATCCCGCGGTCATCCGGGCGGACGTCGCGGCGATCATTGAAAAGCTCAAGGCCCTGGGGCTTATCATCGAGGACTGAACCGAGAGGACTCAGCCCGAAGGAGTGAGCCGGGTACCGCGTGACGCGGTCTCAGCCAACGCAGAGCAAGTCCGGCACGGTCATCGCGCCCGGCTTGCTCTTTCCGTTTATCTTACACGGAGACCATCCAAGGGACACACTGCGAGTGATTGGGTCGCAGACACTGAGCCTTCGGGGAAGGGCTGCTCCGGGTTTGCCGTGAAGCGCAGAGAAGGCGAGGACTGCTGACCAATGAAAAATGGCCGTTACTCTGTGCCCGACGGTGCGTGGGACGGTGCCGTTAACGGCCCGGCACCTCCTCACAAGACAGCCGATATGGTTATCTGAAGGAGCCGGAGTGATGTGTCCATGACCGCATAGACATCGCCCGCCTTGTTCAGATCCTCCATGTAGGTATGGCCCGCGGGCGTAAGATGGAAAAGATTGGGCGTGACCGCGCTGATCCCGTTGGCGATATCCGTATTCAGCTCCACACCGCACTTGTGGGAGATGGCGGGCAAATGGAGCATACTGTTGGTGGAGCACCCCAGGGCCATATCCACGATCAAGGCATTCATCAGCGCCTCCTTACTCGCGGTACCATTCAAATTGTGGATACAAATGCTCCGCCACCTCTTCGAGGTCGTATAACCTCTATGCATTCACGCAGCATGCACGGGAAGCGTCTGCCGGGTGCCCGGCCCGAGGGCCAAACCTTTGGGGCTTCCGGCTCAGAAGGGATAGGAAATCCGCAGTCCTTTATCGGGATCGCACCGTCCCCGACTCTCTGTGAAAATCGTTGCGGCTTCCGTCTTCATCATAGTCTTTGTTACGATTCAGTTGTGAATGATATAGCGGGCGAGCCCTTCATCCTGACCGAGTACAGTCAAGGGGATCTCCATGTGTTCGATAAGGAGCTTGTGAAAAAGTCTTTGGAGATCACACCCGTTCTGGAGATCGGGCGGACCGGTATCATTACGAGCATATTGGCGCACAGCGACATGATCTCGTTCCTTCCCGATTTCGTGGCCCGAGAGCAGGTCGAGGCGGGAACGCTCTGCTACCTGGACGTTGCGGACGTGAATATCGACATCTGGAAGTAGTTGATCCATCATAAGAATAAATGGATGTCAAAGAGTCTGAGGGCTTTTATCGAGTATATTCGGTCGCATGAGTTTTCGAGCTGAGGGTTGACGAGAACAAGGGGGGCATCGGATGCTCGTATGGACATCTGAGGGGGAAAGAATGTTGTGTACATGAATGGCATTCCCCCATCTCCGCCAAGTCAGAGCGAGTTGAACACCTAAAAAGTGTCCGACTCGCTCTTTTTTTGCGCCTTTTTTGCTTTTTAGAAATAAATAAACACCTGCATGGTCTGTGTAAACGTCCTTGCCGTTTTGTTCTCATACAATGGCGTTTCAAAAGTTGTTTCGCATAATAAAAAATCCCGGCGATCGTCGTCGGGATCTTCTTTGTTATCGGTGTAATTATAAGTGATCTCTACAACAAAAACCACAGCCCCACCGCGATGGTGAGGCTGTGTTTTGCTTTAAACAAACGGTTCCGTTTTTGTTCGCTAACCTCCCCAAAGAACCTCCCACGACGATTGCCGTGGGAGGTTCTTTCTATATGAACGATTGGGAACCATTATGCGGTAGGTACCTCGGCCTCCGCAAAGAGAACCGCTGCCTGCTCCGCCGAGATCCCGCCCGCGTAGAGGGAGACCTTGGTGATCTTGATGTTGGAGATGCACTGGGGAACACCGTCCTGGTTGACGTCGGCACCCACCATGAGCTTGCGGGACTTCTCTCCCACGTGCTTGATGCTTCCCGAGCAGGGGGTGGAGGCGGCCAGTTCACCATCCAGGTAGATACGAAGGTTCTGCCCATCGTAGGAGGCGATGATGTGAACCCAGCGGCCGAAGGGCGTGGGGACGACGACCTGCTTGTAGGTGCCGCCGATATTGACCTCGAACTGCATTCCCTTGCCATTGACCACGGCGATGTCATAGCCCCCGGCCTCGGCGTTGCCCACGATCATGACGTAACCCCAGGGGTAGGTCTGATCGCGGTCAATGTAGACGGTGGCCTCGATGGAGACTTGATTCGTCAGGGCAGCGTATTCTTTATCGGTGAGGTGGTAGCCGTAGACGCTCTCCTTATCCAGAACAGCCATGCCGTCCTTCAGAACGGGGGTGCCAAAGGTTTCCATAGTCAGCCCTGAGACGGTGTCGGCGGGGGAACCCGTGGTGTAATCCACGTGGAGAAGCCTGTCGGGCATCTGTTCGGGAGCCGCGCTCTCATCCTTGGGGGTGGAGAAGTTCACCGTCAAGGGCCGGGAGACCTTGCCCCACGCGCTCTCGGCCGTGACCGTGAGGGTATAGTCAACCCCGTGCTCCAGCCCTGTCAACTCAACGGTAAGCTGCTCTTTGGCGGCATTGCCCATGTGGCTGTCGGCAGGGAAGGACTTGGAGAAGTAGACCGCGCCGCTTTCCCTATCCTTGACCTCGACGCAGTAAGCGGTGATACAGCCGTCTGAGACCGTATCCTCCACCGTAGCGGCGGGGAAGGTGAGGGTGGCGGTATAGGAGGTGATCCCCCTCACCTCGGCCTTGGCGTTCGCGGGGAATAAGGGAGCCTCTGCGGCATCCTTGCGGGCATCGGTGTAGGCAAAGGACTCGCGGGACTCCACCACGGCGGGGACATCGATCACCCACGCCTCCCCGATAGCGGTATCGTTGGTGAAATCATAGCGGGTGACGGTCACCACCTTGTCGGGACTGACCTCTACGAAAAGACCCTGGGAGGCGGTCTCCCGTCCCTCGGGCTGGGCGGGATCCATGCCGCTGTAGTTCCAGAAATCCGCGCCCACGGTAGAGGTCTGGATGGAGGTGATAAGGCTTTGACGGATCATGCGGGGATCGTTCAGCGCGTAGTGGGTATGCCCCGAAAAAGCGATGATTTGAGGGTATTCCCGCATGAGCTTGTCCAGCTCCGCTCCGAAGCGGCCGCCTCCCGTGGCGTGGAGGGAGCCGAAGCCCTCGTGGGAGAAGACGATGATGGGCATGACGGGATCCTCCTCGGCGGCGGCGCGGACGTGCTCGCAGAGAAAGTCGGTGGCGGCGGTATAGTCAGCTGCGCTGCTCAAAGGGGAGACGCCGATGATGTGCATCCCGTCCACAACGGTATCGGTGTGCAGCTCACCCAAAACCCCGCGGTAGGCATCCTGACATTCCTTGATGAATGCCGCGCTCTCACCGCCGAAGCGCACCACGCCGTCACGGAAATACTCGTGGTTGCCCATGACGGTACAGACCGCCGTGTCCCCGGGGACGTGATCCCACAGAACGGTATTGAACGCCTGATACTGGGCATCGGTGCCCAGATCGGTGAGATCTCCTGCAATGACGATGGCATCGGGAGTCCCCATCACACGGTGGACGGTGTCCAGCGCGGCGGCGAATTTATCGGCGGGATCGGTGGGGAGGTTGGACTTGCCGATGTGCACGTCGCTGAGGACGGCAAAGCGGATGGTGCCGTCGTCGGCCTCGGGCGGTTGGGTCTCGTCCTCGGTGGGGGTCTCGGTGGGTGTCTCGGTGGGGGATTCGGTGGGGGACTCGGCGCCGCTTTCGGAGTCCTCGGGCGTTTCCACAGGGTCTCCGACGGTTGAAGTCACCTCATCGGTAGGCGACGCGGTTTCGGCAGGATCAATGCCTCTGTCGCAGGCGGTGAGCGGGCAGAGGATGAGCAGAGCAAGAAGCCACGGCAGGGCGCGGCGTGTAACGGTACGGTTCATAGAAAGCTCCTTTCTCGGAGTGGTGATTTCATTATACCGACAGACGGGGGATTTGTCAAGGGATTTCCAAAGAATTCCTGGTGGAAGTGACCAAAAAAACAGAGCTGCTCTTGACAATCGTGGTATGATTTGATATAATGGACAAGAAAAATCCCCACGCCCTCGCGGCGGGAAAGGATCCTGTATGAAACGCACCCGTATTCTGAAGCGCGCCCTTGGGGTGATGGGCCTGCTGCTGGCCCTGCTCCTGTGTATCACCGCCTGTAACGGCGATACCCCCGGCGAGAGTGACACGCCCGCTCCCGAGAGCGACACGCCTGACGCCGACAGCGTCACAGAAGCCCCCACCGTTAACGAGGGTGAGAGCGATACCACCCCCGACAAGGAATACGCCGATATCGGTGACGGCAGCTTTTCTCTGACGCAGGATACCTACTACCTCGTGGTGGGCGGTTCCTTCATGCCCGAGGGCAAGTTCAGCTTCAACGAGCCCGATACCGTTGCCCTGACCCCTCGCGTGGAGGAGGAAGGTGTTATTTCGGTGGCCGAGGACGGAAGGATCACCGCGCTCAAGGCGGGTGACTATACTCTGACCGTCCGCGAGGAGAAGTACGGCACCGAGGCACAAGCGACCCTGCATATCGTGGGTGATTTGCGGGATAACATTATCATTTCCGTTCCCGTCTGGCGCGGAAAATGGGTCAACGACGAGCAGCTCGGCTACATGAAGGACGCGGGCGTGGACATGGTGGTGGCTGTCTCGGGCATTGAGACCGCCGACTATACCGTCAGCAACAATATGCTGAAGACCGCCCTGAACACCTGGTCGGGAGGAAACGGCATCCGCGTGCTGGTCCATTCCACCAACGACATGCTGGGCAATATTCTGGACGATACCGACCGTGATTTGGAACGCCTGGTGAGCCGCTTTGACGGCCACCCCGCTATGGCGGGTTACCACCTCATTGACGAGCCCTACGATTGCTCTCCCTACGCCGCTATCCAGAGAAAGCTGGGTGTGCTGGATCCCGATGCCATCACCGACGTCAACTTCCTCCCCGGCGGTGCTTACCCCTCCATGCTGGAGTACGAGCTGCGCATGGATGACTACTGCAAGCTGCTGGGTGAGGAGAGTGTGACCTACCTTTCCTTTGACAACTACCCCTTCGGCCCTGTGGACGGCTCGGTGGATGAGGCAGCCCTGTTCGGCAACCTTGAGGCCTGCCGCCGTGCGGGACTCCGCAACCGCGTGCCCACCGCTTTCTACATTCAGGCCGTGGGCGGCTTCGGAAACTCCTACCGCCGTCCCGATGAGGCGCAGCTCACCTATCACATGGCCTCGGCTCTGGCCTACGGCTTCAAGTGGGTGAAGTACTGGTCGTGGTTCGTGCCCGATTACGGCGCTGACCCCGAGAACACCACCTACAACGACTACACCGACGCCATCATCGGAAAAGACGGCAAACCCACCGACCTCTATCCCATAGCCACGGATCTCCATCTCCGCGCCCACACCATCGGCCCCATTCTGGTGGACTGCGAGGCCGTGGAGGTCTACCACAGCGGCAACCGCTCCACCAGCGTAGTCTACGAGAAGGTGCCCGCCTCCTTCTTTGCCCAGCCCAAGGGCAACGAGTATGCCATTGTCTCTCTGCTCCACAACGGCGAGACGGGGGAGCAGTACCTCATGCTTGTCAACAAGAACATGAAATCCGAGTCTACCCTTGAATTCATCCTGAAGGACGTGGCCTCGGTGGTGGAGATCGACACCCGCACGGGGGTGGGCAAGGAAGTGACCCTTGCGGGCGGGCTCCTGTCGGTGACCCTCAAGGCCGGCGACTACGCCTTCTACAAGCTCCCCGCGGGAGATCACCGCACCCCCGCCGAGCCTACCGCCAATTTGGCCGCCTCGGCAGGTAAAGTCACCGCCACTACCTCTCACGGCTCGAACGGCTATTTCATCGCCTGCGCTTTGGACGGTCAGCGCACCTCCACCGACGAAAGACAGGGCTGGAGGGTGCCCGCCGGGCAGACAGGGGAGATGACCTTTATTTTCAATACCCCGGTGACCTTCAACCGCATGGATCTCTACCCCACGGGAGAGGGCGTGAGCTTCGCGGCGCAGTTCCCCACGGAGATCAAGATCTCGGTGGCCTCCGCCGAAACGCCCGACGAGTGGACGGTGATCTATGAGCAGAGCGGAATCGCCCGACCCACCACCGAGGTGCCCGTCCTCCGCTTTGACGCCGTCACCGCATCCCGCGTCAGAATCGAGATCTCTGGCGGCAGTCTGTCCGTGGAGCTTTGCGAGATCGAGATCTACAACGACGACGGCTCGATCCCCGCCCCTCCCGCTACTTCCTATGAGGAGTTGGTGCAGGAGAAGGGTGTCAACTACGCCCTGGGCAAGACCCCCATCGCCAGCGGCTCGGCCTACGAGCATACCATTGACGCCTGGGGGCTGGCTTACCTCACCGACGGCAAGAAGCTTTTGACAGGCAAGGACGGCGGCACCAACGGCTGGATGGCCCAGGGTATGCCCAAGAGAGAGTGCGAGCCCGATACCTGCTGGGGCGGTGTGGATCTGGGCGCAACCTATACCGTCAATGAAGTCCATATCTACCCTCGCCAGAACGGCGGCTATTTCCCCTCTGCCTACGAGATCCAGATCTCCTCGGACGGCGACACCTGGGAGACGGTCTACTCCATCGACAACGACACCGAGACAAAGGGCGTCGGCCGCTTCATTAAGCTGGATAGCGACAAGCAGGCACGCTTCGTCCGCATCGTCGCCCGTAAGCTGACAGGCAACTATGAGGCCAATCTGGGCGGATACCTCATGCAGGTCTCCGAGATCGAGGTCTACTGGAACTGATCCGCTCGGTTGAGGTGGATGAGGAGACGGGAAACGGAAACGATTCAAAAGGGTCGTTTTACGTCTCACACCCTCCGCCACAAAAAGGACCTGAATCGAACACATTGTTGTTTGGTTCGGGTTCTTTTTTTGCTAAACTTAAAAAAAAGATTAGCTTAACGCTAGGTGTGCTCACACATTTGTATTTACTTTCATCATAATTTCAGTAAGGGTGTTTTGATAAAGGTCCATGAGACTGCCAAGAAGCAACGTAAACATTGGATTGAAAAACAGTCGCTAAGGCTGCCTGGAGCTGAAATCGAAAAACGCATTCGAAGTGTTGAATGACAAAGGGCTGTTATTTCTTGATGGAAATAACAGCCCTTTGTTCTTTCGAAATATTGAAGTTTGATGATTGTTCCTCTACGATAACGAGAGGAAAATTTTGTTGACATAAAATCCCTTTTATGCTATAATATTGCCACCTTAAGGAGTACAGGGTGTTGTGTACATGAATGGCATTCCCCCATCTCCGCCAGTAAGAACCTAAAACGAACACTAGGCATAGCCTGTTGTTTGTCTTAGGTTCTTCTTTTTTGCCCTTTTTACCCGTAAGGCTTATAGGCGTTTCCAAGTGCCGCTCTACGCCCTCAGAATCGTCTATACGGCTTGTTTCACACGATCCATATCTGGACATCGAAATTTTCATTCCGCCCCTTATAAACAAAACAGCCCCGACTTTCATCGGGACTGTTCCGTGTAGGTTTATGGAAAAAGATTTCGATCTTGTCATCGTACATGACGATCTCCTTCACGATATAGTTAATGAGCATCTGGGCCTCCAAAGCCAAGGCTTCCTTGTAGTACATCTTGATTTCCTCGACGGATACCCTCACTGCGTTTTTGCTTCTCTCTATGAGGATCTGCCTGTCAAGCTCTTCCTGTCTCGCCTCCAAATCCTTCAAACGCTTGGTGGTCGTGTTGGTGATCACACCTCGCTCGATGGCCTCCATGACGTTCTCAATGGAGGTTTCGACTTGCCGCTGCTCGCGGAGTAGTACGTTCAGCATGTAGTGTTCCTTGATGTACCGTTCCTGTTCCTCCAGAAGCCCGGCTACGATCTGGTCAAGGGTCTTGGGCTTGGATAACTCGTCGATGATGGTGGATACCACCAGATTTTCAAGCTGATCCTTCCGCATCATGGACTTTTGGCATCCGTTGTGATTTTTGCGACCGTAGCATTTGTAGTAGCGCTTTTTGGCTCCTGTCTTGGATGTACCCGTTTCTGCGCTGATGGGCTGGCCACAGTAACCGCATTTGAGCTTGTGACGGAGTAGGTAGACCACCTCCACGCTTAGCTTGCCGTACTTGTTGGCGGTGATCTTGCTTCGCACGCGGTCGAAAATCTCCCGGGGCACGATTTGCGGATACATATTCTCAAATACCTCTTCTATACCTCCCGATTTTCTGAACAGCTTCGCTGTTCGCGAGCCATTTCGGCAGGGTCGGGGGAGCATAGGTCGGGTGTTGGGTATGCTCATTTGAGGTATAGTGTGCAGATGTCAACGAGAGGTATGGTCAGTTTTCAGTACACGAAAAAATAGTGCGTGGAGATAAAGAAAAAGTCAAATATGGCTACTTGACTTTCTCAATGATATTTCATTTTTCAGCGATAATTTTTCACGTTGACAGCTGCGAGAGCTATGCTACACCGGACACGGACGAAAGGCAAAAATCGGGGACTAAAGCAAAATGATTCTTCCTGATTTGGATTTACACAACATTTCCTTTCAAACATATTGAAAAAAAGCATGTATTATGTTATAATTAAGCCAATGATGATGTTTGTGAAAGACGAGGTGTATACATGAACCGTAAAAAAACAGTCATATGCGTTTTTTTGACGATCTGGGCAGTCGCGGCAGTGCTTGCGGCGATGAGCACGGGAGCGTTCGCCGCCGAGCCCAAGCTGATCACCACAGAGTCAGAGCTGAAGGAGGCACTTCATCATGCAAGTGAGGGCGATACGATCCTTGTCGGCGATATCGAATTTGCCTACTCCCCGATGGGGATGACACTTTCTAAGGGAGTGACCATTAAAAGCGGTAAGAATACGCCTGCTGTCTTTTCGGGCGGCGCGTTTGCTGTGATGGGCGGCGCGTCCGAGCAGGATACCATACATATCCGTTTTGAAAATATCACCTTTGCGGGCGTGAATGACATCGACAAAACCGACTTTACGGGGAAACAGATCATGACGGCGACCAAGATCCGCCCGGCGGTATTTTTCTCCCGCTGTGTCGATGCAGCCTTTGTAAACTGTGATTTTTCGGGTTACAGTATGGCAAACGGCGGCGCGGTCTACGGCATTTATTCTTCTGCCGACAGCGTAGGTCACCGTTTGTCCGTCTCTTTTGAGGACTGTTCGCTGAACGCCAACGCAGGCGGCTATGGCGGCGCGATTTATCTTTCCGGCGCGGGCAATATCTTTCTTGATATGAAAAACTGCGAGCTTTCCCGCAACGTATCGGGTTACGGCGGCGCGATATGGGCAGATCAGGCGACCGTTACCCTTGAAAGCTGCAAGATCAGCGGAAACCGCTTTGAGAATTTCTATCCCGACACGCTGACCAAGGGCGGCGGTGTCTACGTGGGGCGCGGAACGCTCCATATGAAGAACTGTTACGTTTTCGATAACCAAGCCAGAAACGGCGGAGGCATTGCGCTTTCTTACACCGAAAGCGTACTGGACGGCTGTGTGATCTCGGGCAATCGTGCAACCGAGAACGGAGGCGGTATCTGGAACGAGAATTACGGCAATAACCTCGTTACCGTTGTCAACGGCACGATCGCAAACAATACTGCCGCATCCGGCGGCGCGCTTTACATATCCGAAAACCAAGCGGAGCTCGGTAGCGGAGGTGTGGGCAAGACCTTCCTGGTTCTCTCCACCTTGTCGGGCAACACGCCTGCTATGAAGGAATACGATGCGGAACGCCTTTCCTTGTTCGGATGTGCCCTTCACGGCGAAGGTCGCACAGAAGCGATGCCGAGCGAAGCAAATCAATACTGTTACATGACCGAAACCAATCACTTGGGCGATCCTTATAAGCATATGGAGGGCAGCGTGGAGATCGACGGCGATGCTTTGGAGGGCGTCTCGGGTAACCGCTTTGATAACCGCCACGGCGTTTTCCACGCAGGCAACAATGCCCGTTCCGATATGACCTACCGTTTCCTTGTGGACGGAGAGGTAAAGGATACCGTCACGGTCTGCTATGGCGAGATACCCACCCTTCCCGAATACCAAAAGGACGGCTATACCTTCGACCGTTGGCAATTCGGTGACGGAGGGGACTACGCCCCCGATACGCGGCTCTCCGTAGGAGGCGGCACCGAGTACGTCGATCTGTACGCGGTCTGGACACCCAACACCTACAAGATCACCTTTGTGATGGGAGAGACGGAAACGAGGGTGTCCTGCGACTTCGGCGCACCGATCCTCTTCCCTGAATCAGAGGCCAAGGAGGGCTATACCTTCTCGGGATGGTTCGCCACGGCTGACGGTGAGGGAGAGCCTATCGCGGAGGGTGCGGTGCACAGTACCGCAGGCGACGTCACCTATTACGCCTGCTACCGTCTTAACGAGACCGAAGTGCCGCCCGTGACGGCTCCCCCCGAGCCGCCGGTAACGGAGCCTGTCACAACGCCGGTAACTGAGCCTGTCACAACGCCGGATACGGAGCCTGTCATATTGCCTGATACCGAAGTGACTTCAACTCCCGCCACCGAGCCTGTCACGCCTTCGACGGCACCTCCCGGCGAGGAGCCTCCCCGCTTTCCTCTCCTTCCCATTGTGCTCCTGTCGGTTGCCGTGTCGGTGCTTGGTGTCGTCTGCGTTCTGCTCCTTTTCAGACGCAACCGCAAGGAGCGCGAGCCCATCCCTGCCGTCTCTGACGCAGT
Source organism: Clostridia bacterium (assembly GCA_017938885.1). GTDB lineage: Bacteria > Bacillota > Clostridia > Oscillospirales > CAG-272 > CAMEON01. The sequence continues at coordinate 42,886 of JAGBAS010000093.1, read as the reverse complement.
CCCCGCCGAGGGCACGGCAACCGTCCCGCCTCCCATCATTGTTCGCATGCGCTACACGGATGAAGAGATCGACCGCATCCTGCGGGATACGGAGGAGGTCAATCTTCTGACAGACCGCGAGCTGGACGTGCTGCGCGAGCTGCTCAAGGGCAGAAAGCAGAGCGAGATCGCCTACTATCTCGGTATCACGGTCAACACCGTCAAGGAATACACACGAAAGGTCTACGGGAAGCTGGGTGTCGGAAGCAAGAACGAGCTGTTCGAGCGGATCGACGGAAGGCATCGCAAGGATCCCTAAGGCATACACACAGAGCAGTCGAGTGATCGGCTGCTCTTTTTGTCTGCCTGAAGTCGATCATATTTCTCCCGTTTCGGCGAAAAAAACCTGCTCCCCCCCACTTACCCCCCCGTCGGGAGGGTCACAGAACCGTCAAGATCCTATATAATGGGAGAACAGTATGATGTCCGTAATGAAAGGGGGGAAAAGAATGCTGGAACCCGTAACGAAAAAGTATGAGGACGGCTCCACGCTTGAGGTATTCAGATTTACTTTTTTTTGCGACCTGTGCGGGCGTGAGGTCTCCCGGATCACCTATCCGTACAAGCCGCCGTTCAAAGCGAAAGTCTTTATCTCAAGGTCGGAGCAAAAAGCAAGAGAGTTGATCTGGCAGAGCGACCACGCAAGCGCGTATGATCGGGCGAACAAGGAGGTCCTGCTGCACGTCAACCGCTGTCCCGTCTGCCAAAGGCGGGTATGTGATGACTGCTATCACGACACGGACGGCTTATGCATCGAATGTATGAGCAAAACCTGATATACTTTGATTTTATGGAGAAACAGATATGAAAAAGAAATTTTTGATGCTGTGCATGATCCTGACGGCGTTGCTTTTCTTATGCACGCTTACAGCTTGTGACGAGACGGATCCCAACGTAGAAGTTCCCGAGCACGAGCATATCCTCGGCGAATGGCAGGAGGTGCTGGCTCCGACCTGCTCCACCCAGGGCGTGCGGGCCAAGCTGTGCACCGTGGAGGGCTGTCAGCAGTTTGAGCTGGAGCTGATCGACAGGCTCGGGCATACCATGGGGGAGTGGACGGAGACCAAGCCCGCCACCTGCACCGAGGCGGGAGAGGAGTCCTCGGTTTGTCAGGTTTGTAACCTGGCCGAGACCCGTTCCGTGCCCGCTACGGGACACACCTACACCGCCCAGGTGGTGCCTCCCACCTGTACCGAAGATGGCTACACCACCTACATATGCCACTGCTGGGATCTGTATCGGGAGGATTATATCCCCGCCACGGGGCATCAGTATGAAACCGAGGTCACACCGCCCACCTGTGCGCAGGACGGCTACACTACCTATACCTGCGCCTGCGGGGATACCTATCGGGGTGATTACATCCCCGCCACGGGGCACCGGTACGAGACCGCCGTCACCCCGCCCGCCTGCGCCCTGGACGGCTACACCACCTATACCTGCGCCTGCGGACACACCTATCGGGATGATTTCGTCATCGCCGAAGGGCATCAGTACGAGACGGCGGTCACAGAGCCCACCTGCGCCACCGAGGGCTATACTACCTACACCTGCGCCTGCGGACACACCTATCGGGATGATTACACCCCGACCACAGAACATCAGTATCAAACCGAGGTAACTCCCGCTACCTGCAGCTCGGTGGGCTACACCACCTATACCTGTACCTGCGGGCATACCTATGAGAGTAACTTTACCCCCCGTATCAGGCATAAATACACCAGTGTAGTCACGCCCCCCACCTGTACCGAGCAGGGCTACACCACCCGAAGCTGCGTTTGCGGCTTGACCACCGTGGGCAACTACGTGGACGCTCTGGGGCACGAGATGGGCAAGTGGCACGAGGTCAAGGCCCCCTCCTGCGGTCAGGAGGGCTCGGCGTCCCGTTCCTGCCTTGCCTGCGGTTCCATAGAGATCCGCCAGATCGCGGCCATTGACCACGTATTTATTGAGGGCGTTTGCTATTTGTGCGGGGAGTTCAGTCTGTCTCCCTCGGTCGGATTGGCATTCACCTCCAACGGCGACGGTACCTGCTATGTCAGCGGCATGGGTACTTGCAGGGATACTGTCGTGGTGATTCCCACGGTCAGCCCCAAGGGGGATACCGTGACGGCCATCGGCGATCAGGCCTTCGCGGTTTGTGCGAGCATCAAAACCGTCATGATCCCGAGGGGCATCACCTCCATCGGATATAATGCCTTCTTCCTCTGCACGAGCCTGACCAGAGTGATCCTCCCCGATACCCTCACCCACGTCGGACAGGGTGCTTTCCAGAATTGTGAAGCCCTTCCCCTCATCACCCTTCCCGACAGCGTCACGTCTCTCGGAGCCTACGCGTTCTACGCTTGCTACTCTATGTCATTCGTCAAGCTGTCCAAGGGCTTGACCGCCATTCCGGAATACGCCTTCTACGATTGCGATCGCATAGTGTCCGTCACGATCCCCGAGGGCGTGACCTCCATCGGTCATGATGCCTTCATGGATTGCAGTCTCCTCGCAACCGTCACCCTTCCCGACAGCCTGACTTTCATTGACGAGTACGCCTTCTCGAACTGTCCTGCCATGACTGAGATCTCTGTTCCCGCCGGCGTAACGGCTATCGGAGAGGCCGCCTTCTTCAACACCGATCACCTCACCGACGTGTACTATGACGGCACCCAAGCAGAGTGGAATCAAATCGACATCGGGCTGTATAATGATCCGCTCCTGAACGCCACCATGCACTTTTCGGGAGTGTCCGAGCCTGAATGTAGCCATGCGTTCGGAAAATGGAAAACCGTTCAGGAAGCAACCTGCACCGAAGAAGGAACCAGAGTTCGTTCCTGCAATAAGTGCGGAAAGACCGAGCTCCGGGCCATCTCCGCCACGGGACACAGCTATGATTCCGTGGTGACCGCCCCCACCTGTACCACGAATGGCTACACCACCCACACCTGTACCAAGTGCGACCATGCCTACAGCGACGGACAGACACCCGCCAAGGGTCACACCGAGGTGACCATCCCTGCCGTTCTGCCCACTTGTACCGAGACGGGCTTGACCGAGGGCGAAAAATGCTCGGTCTGCGGCGAAGTCCTTGCGGCACAGCAGACGGTAGCCGCTACGGGTCACACCGAGGTGATCGACGCCGCCGTGGCTCCCACCTGCACCGAGACGGGACTGACCGAGGGCAAGCACTGCTCCGTTTGTCACGCGATTCTCGCCGCGCAGACGATGGTTTCCGCCACGGGACACAGCTATGATTCCGTGGTGACCGCCCCCACCTGTACGGCAGATGGCTATACTACCTATACCTGTGCTTGCGGCGACAGTTACGTTGGCGAGCATACGCCCGCAACGGGACACAGCTATGCCGCCGTTGTGACCGCTCCCACCTGTACCGCGCAGGGCTATACCACCTACACCTGTGCCTGTGGCTACCATTATGTGGCGGATTATACGAATACCGTTCCCCATGCCATGGGTGAATGGAGAGAAACGGTTGCGCCTACCTATGATTCAAACGGCGAAAAGAGACGCGATTGCGCCTATTGCGATTACTTTGAGACCGAGATCATCGGTATGCTGAGCCATACCTACGACGCTGTCATAACACCTCCTACCTGTACGGAACGGGGCTATACTACCTACACCTGTAGCGAATGCGGTGACTCGTACATAGGTAATTACGTAGATAGAATTCCCCATGAGTTTGGGGAATGGTATGAGTTCAAAGCTCCCTCCTGCACAGAGCTCGGTCAAAGCAAACGAGACTGCGAGCATTGCGGACACGTTGAAGCCAAAGAGATCCCTAAGCTTGCGCACACCTACGAAGCCGCGATCACCGCCCCCACCTGTATGGCTGAAGGGTATACCACATATACCTGTACCTGCGGCGATCGTTACACGGATGACCGTGTGAATGCTACGGGACACACACACGAGACGCTTCCCGCTATGGAGGCGACCTGTACCGAAACGGGACTAACCGAGGGCATCAAATGCTCGGTATGCGATGAGATCATCACCGCACAACAGATCGTACCCGCCAAGGGGCATACTCCCGCAGTCCTCCCCGCTGCTGACGCTACCTGTACCGAAGCGGGTCTTACCAAGGGCGAAAAATGCGCTGTTTGCGGCGAGATTCTTACGGCTCAGCAATCCGTTCCCGCTAAGGGGCACGATTACCAAAGCGTTGTAACCGCACCCACCTGTACGGCGGGCGGCTATACCACCCATACCTGCTCCGTATGCGGCCATATGTACACCGACGGGCAAACCGCCGCCAAGGGACACACCGAGCAGACCCTGACCGCCGTTCCCCCCACCTGTACCGAGGACGGCTTTGCCGAGGGCGTGAAGTGCGCGGTCTGCGGTGAGATCCTCACCTCCCAGGGACGGATCCCCGCCACGGGACACAGCTACGGCTCTGTCGTGATGTCTCCCACCTGTACCACGGGCGGCTACACCACCCATACCTGCTCGGTCTGCGGTCATGCCTACACCGACAGCGAGGTGACCGCCACGGGTCACACCGAGGTTGTTATCCCCGCCGTAGCCTCCACCTGCACCGAGGAGGGATTGACCGAGGGCACGAAATGCTCGGTGTGCGACGAGATCATCACCGCGCAGCAGACCGTCCCTGCAACGGGTCATACCCATGAAACCATCCCCGCCGTCGCGCCTACCTGTACTGAGGAGGGACTGACCGAGGGCGTGAAATGCTCGGTTTGCCATGCGGTTCTTGAAACACAGCACACCGTATTGGCTCTTGGCCACACCGAAGAGATCATCCCCGCCGTGAACGCTACCTGTACCGCCTCCGGTCTGACCGCCGGCAAGAAATGCTCGGTCTGCGGCGAAGTCCTCGCCGCTCAGCAGACGATCCCTGCCACGGGGCACACTTATACGGCCGTTGTCACTCCTGCCTCCTGCGGTGAGCGAGGCTACACCACCCACACCTGTAACCTTTGCGGCGACGTGCGCGTGGACAGCTTTGTGGAGGTCAGGGATCACGAATACGAGGGCGGCAACTGCGTATACTGTGGACTGACTCACTCGGATTACTTCACCTTTACAGAGCTTGCCGACGGCACCTACTCCATCAAGATGAAGAGCAAGAACGATATGCCGTCGAGGATCCTGCTCCCCGCCACCTACAATGGAGCGGCGGTGACCACTCTGGCATACCACGCGTTCTATGGCTGTACTCTCATCACCGAGGTCATCCTTCCCGACAGCATTACCTTCATGGAGGGCCACGCCTTCAACGGCTGTAGCGCGCTGGAGAAGATCACCCTCTCCGAAAATCTCACCAATCTGTCTTATTCCGCCTTCTCGGGCTGCTCCCGCATCACCGAGATCATCCTTCCCGACAGCATTACCTCTATGGATGCCTACGCCTTCTACGGCTGTACCGCTCTGGAGAGGATCACCCTCTCCGAAAGCCTCACGATCATCTCGGACTACGCGTTCAGTAGCGCAAGGGCGCTGACGACCGTCACCGTCCCCGCAAGCGTGCGCAGTATCGGTCAAAGGGCCTTCACGGATTGCCGCGCGTTGGGATCCATCGTGTTCAACGAGGGTCTTGAAAGCATCGGCTATGAAGCCTTCTCCAACTGCTCCGCGCTGACCGCCGTAATCCTTCCCAATGGTCTCGTCAGCCTCGGTCAATCGGTCTTCAACGGCTGTAGCAAGCTCGCGAGCGTCCGGCTCCCCGACACCCTTACCTCCATTGGGTCATACGCCTTCAACAACTGCTCGGTGCTGACCGAGATCGTTATCCCCGAGGGAGTTACGAGTATTCAGCGCAGCACCTTCCAAAACTGTAAGGCGTTGACTTCGGTGACTCTCCCCGCGACCCTGACGAGCATTGACGAATCCGCCTTTAACAGCTGTCATGCCCTCGCGAGCATTCAGATCCCTGCGGGCGTGACTGCCATTGGTAAGGACGCCTTCCGTTACTGTAAGGCACTTTCTTCCATCGTCATTCCCAACAGTGTGACCTCCCTAGGACAAAGTGTATTCAGCGATTGCAACGCTTTAACGAGTGTTACCATTGGCTCGGGTGTCAAAGTGCTTCCCACGTGGGCATTCTCCAACTGCTCCGCTCTTGCCTCTCTGGAGATCCCCGCGAACGTCACCGAGATCGGACAGGCCGCATTCGAAAAGTGTGTCAAGCTCACCGACCTGACCCTGCACGAAGGACTCGTGACCATCGGCGAGAAAGCGTTCTCCGAGTGTACCCTGCTTTCGGATATCACCCTGCCCTGTACCCTCAGGACCATCGGGAAATATGCGTTTTACAAGTGCAATGCCCTTACCTCCATCGCCATTCCCGAGGGTGTCACCGTCATCCCCGAAAACGCCTTCCAATACTGCTATGATCTTACCTCGGTCACATTGCCGAGCACCCTTATCAGCATTGAACGGTACGCCTTCAACAACTGTCCCTTCACCTCCATCGACCTGCCCGATGGCTTGATCAAGATCGGCTACAGCGCGTTCAATAGCTGTAAGTCCCTCACCGCCATCGTGATCCCCGACAGCGTGACCCTGATCGACGAGCACGCCTTCGCTTACTGCGAAAAGCTGGCAAACGTTACCCTCAGCAAAAACATCACGGCCATCAGCGCGAGCGCCTTCAGATCCTGTAAGGCCTTGACGTCCATCATCATTCCCGACGGGGTGACCTCCATCGGCAATAACGCCTTTGACAGTTGTACGAGCCTGACCGAGATCGCCATTCCCGTCGGTGTGACCTCTGTGGGAGGTAACGCATTCTATGTCTGCACCGCTCTGGAGCGGGTGACGCTCCCCGAGGGGCTTCTCACCATCGGATCCTCGGCGTTCAACAACACCAAGCTCCGAGAGATCGTGATCCCCGATTCGGTCACCTCCATCGGCTCCTCCGCCTTTGCGACCTGTCGGTCCCTGGAGTCTGTCAAGCTCAGCGCAAGTCTGACGGCTCTGGAATACAACCTCTTGTACGACTGTCGAAAGCTGACCGCCATTCTCATCCCCGAGGGAGTCACGAGTATTGCCGAGGGCGTATTCGACAACTGCCAGTCCCTCGCAATGGTGTCCATCCCGAGTACCGTTACCTCCATCGGAAAGCATGCGTTCAGAAACTGTACATCCCTCACCGAGATCACCCTCCCCGAAGGACTCGTGAGCATTGGCGAGAGTGCCTTCTCGGGCTGTACATCCCTGACCACGGTGAATATCCCTGCGGGCGTGACGGCACTGGAGAACGGCACCTTCTACAACTGCAAGGCGCTGACTTCGATCACCATTCCCGCCAGCGTGGTCAAGTTTGGCTATAACGTCTTTGCCAACTGCTCGGCGTTGACCGAGATCCGCTTTGAGACCACCGAGGGCTGGTGGTATACCTCCTCCTCCACCGCGACGAGCGGTACGGCCATTGATAGCGCGCTGTTGTCCGATCCTGCAAGCGCAGCGACGGCTATGGTCACCACCTACAAGGGTTATTATTTGAAACGAGCCTGACGCAAGGCTTCCGAATGCCGGTATGACCTGTGAGGCTTGTCCCTGCGGGTTTGAGCGGAGGTGTGGAATGTAGATGATTCAAAAAGGGTCGTTTTACGTTTCACTCCCTCCGCCAATAAAAAAGACACCGCTCGTCGGTGTCTTTTTTATTGGCGGGGCTGGGGAGCCGCTTGAAATCTCTGCAAGCCGCAAGAGAAATCGGTTGAAGATAAGCCCCGGGGCGGCTTGCCCCGAGCGGAGCGAGGAGGTTCAATATCTCTCCATCTCCGCCACAAAGGACACGAATCGAACGTGATTTGTTCGGTTCGGGCCTTTTTCTATGGATCGCCGTAACAAACATTAGTTAACTCCACATGTGCCCACACAACCGCGTTGACCTTCATCATAATTTCCGCAAAATCATTTTGACAAAGATCCTCAAGACTGTTGAGCACATCACAAGATTTCAATAAGACCGCCTTTGCCCACCCACATTGTGCGTTACTTCAATTCACCGTAGTACGGTTCAGCAGATCGCCGACGTTGCCTTGCGTTTGGTCAAAGATTTTCACGCGTGACAGATGATGCTCTTTACTTGGAACTTTGTTCTTTGTGCCCAATATGGTCTGCCCTGTATTTCTCTAAGGCGTCAAATACCTTATGATACACAAGCTGATTGGGATAGTATCGGTAATCCGTGAAAACCGCAATCCCTCGGCTTCGGGAAAATAGGACTCTACCGTCAGACCGAAATCCGAAAGTGCCTCGGGATCAAGATCGTGAATGGCGATCTGCATCACACGGTCGCACTTACCCGAAAAGTCAATGGGACTGTAGTCTTCGAGCCGTCTGCGCCCGCAACCGACGGGATCGTGAAAGCTGATGATGGCGGCATTTTCAATCCTACCTGCCGCAAGCAGCTTTTCCATTACGCTTCTTGAATAAATCTTTACTTTCATTGGTTACCTCCGAAAAACAATAATACCGTTCGTAAGAATAAAGGGGAAAGAGCTTACACAATGTTCTTGGCTATCCTGTCTTGTATTCGCCGGTTCAGTCCCATATCTCGCGTCTCTTTTTGTATTCACAGCGAAGTCTATAGGATGATTTGTCGTTGCGGCTTGTCTCTGACTCATGCAACGTATGCTTTTTCGTTATGGAAGGAATTTCCGCGTAAAGTTCGGCGAGGGTTCGCTTCGCGTGTGTCGCGATCCAGCCGTTTTTATAGAGGAGTAAAAAGGAATACTCCAAATACTCGTCCGCTATCTCCTCATACTCCTCAACTTCAAAAAACGATGGGTTTTCGGTGGGAAGCTCCCGTATCTTTTCTTCGGTCTCGGTAATCCACTCGGAGCAAAGCGCGAAGGTTACGCCACAGAGATCGGTATGAACCAATCCCAAAATATCTATGTCACTTTCCTTGGGAAACCGCACCCATTCGTCGGCGCCTGCCTTCTTGATTTCGGGAATACACGGGCCGCGGGAAAAATCGATCAGCTTATTCTGTTATGGTAGGTTGACTTCTCCGCTCACCAATGTTTTATGATCGAATGTGGTCATTCTTCTCCTTTCTTTTTCTTTTTTGAGCATAGAAAAAAGGCATAGTACGGCTGATGGATTCGTACTACGCCCTTGGTGCAACCTCTGTCCCTATGCGGAAATCGCGGCTTGTCACTGCTACACGATTTTCTATGTGCTTGCATTATAACAGATTCTAAAAGCGAAAACAAGCAACCCAGCCTAAACACTTTCACATCTTTTCAACCAATTCCAAGTTTTCACAATTTTTACAATCTATTACAACTTTTTCACAACCTATTCTTTTCCTCCATTCTCTCTTTACACCTTCCCACCATCAAAACCCACCGAAGCCGTCAAGGGAAAAAGGAAAAAGTATTGCAGTCATGTCATGAAAAAAGAGCTGATTTGAAAGACAGTTTTTCTGTCAACCAAATCGGCTCTATGAATTTTCAGCGATACTTTTTCCCCCTGTAACGCTTGACGGGGGCGGGGGCGTTCTGATACAATCAATTATCAATTTATGCATGAAATTAAGAATGGCATATAATTTTGAAAAGGTAAAATATCGACACGATTTTTGCAAAATAAACCGGATTGACGAGCAATGTTGGCCATGGTATAATACAAATATATTTGTCATTCTAATGCTTCATTTACAAGATACATCTTGAAATCAAGTCGAAAGTATGTTACAATGTGTAAGAAGAAGCTTGATTTGTACAGCAATACGTTTGATATTTTTTCAACAAATCCACTACGAAAGGATTCAGCCTATGAAATACCAAGTATTCTCTGAAAATCAATGGATTTATCCCGACACTGAGCTGACTTGCCCCAATAGAGCCGAGTTGTATGCTCCCCGTGGGGCTGACGTCTGCTTTCAGGTGCTGACCGACTGCGCGCTGAAAGGCGGCGAGACCATCACCGCTGACTTTGCCATGGAGGGCTGTGAGGCCGTGGTCTACCAACTCCTGACCGCCACAGTCCCCCTGAACAGCGACGCCAAGATGCTCTGCACCACCGATTACGAATCGGTCAAGCATTTCGTCACCCGCAAGGCACCCTTCGACGTCTACGAGATCACCCGCCCTTTGGACGAAGGGGAAACAGAGGAGGGCAGAGCCGCTTTCTATGTCCGTATCAACGTGGCCGCCAATGCTCCCGTTGGTGTGTTTGCAAGTGACCTCACCATCCGTATGGGTGACGAGACCCTGACCGTGCCCGTTTCGGTCAAGATCTACAACGTCCGTGTCCCCGCCCTCCCGGAGTCGGAGTTCCATATGGTCAACTGGATCTACTACGGCCGTTTGGCAAACGACCACAAGGTGGAGGCCTATTCCGATAAGTACATGGAGATATTGGATCGCTATCTGGACAACCAGATCGATATGCGCAACGATTACCTCATGATCCCCTCGGGTTCACCCATCCGCGACGGGGAAGGGAAGGTAGTGGATTTCGACTTCACCGCCGCCGAATTGGTTGGCAACCGCGCTCTGTCTCATGGCTTCAAATATATCATGGGCGGCTTCGTGGCCCGCTTCAAGGTTTGGGACGACCCCGATCACTTCCTTCTGTGGGACAGAAATATCACCGCCTCCTCCATCGAGGGCTACCGCCAGCTCAAGATCTACTTCACCCGCGCCTATGAGTGCATCAAGCGCAACGGTTGGGAGAAGAACTATATGCAGTGCCTGGTGGACGAGCCCCAGTTCCCCAACAGCCTGACCTACCGCGCCCTGTCGGGCATCTGCCGCAAATGCATCCCCGGTGTCATCATTAACGATCCGGTGGAATCCTCCGAGCTGGCGGGTGCCTGCGACGTCTGGGTGGTCAAGCAGGCGGTGTTTGAGAAGTACATCGAGGACTACAAGCGTCTCCAGGCCTGCGGCGAGACCATGTGGATCTACACCTGCGGCTTCCCCGGAGGCTACTGTATGAACCGCATCATCGACCTGCCCCTGACGGCCAGCCGTCTGCCCATGTGGATGTGCTATAAGTACGATGCCCCCGGCTTCCTCCATTGGGGTTACCATGTCCACAACCCCGAGGGCCGCTACGACACCAACTACCATCCCGATGGGCTTAATTACCCCGCAGGCAACGGCCACGTGGTTTACCCCATGGGGGATACGGTCTGGTACGGCGTCCGTGCTCACCTGCAACGAGCAGGTGCAATTGACTACGAGCTGCTCCACATCCTGGGTAAGCGAGACAAGGCCCAGGCTCTGGCACTCATCGACAAGGTCTGCCGCACCTTCGATGATTATGAATTTTCCTCCGAGACGCTGGACAGCGTCCGCCAAGAGTTGCTGGAGGCCATTGGCTGAGGAAAGGAGGATACCATGCATAATTTCTTTTACGATTGGGATCATGATATCGGACCGGAGTATTTCTCGCTTGAGTATTACTATGGTTTAAGTTTTCCTATGCATATGCACCGTACCTTTGAACTCATTCTTGTTTACGAGGGTACTATAAAGATGCGCGTTGAAAAGGAGGAGTACGAGCTGAAAGAGGGAGATATGCTTCTTGTGAAGTCAAATTTTTTGCACAGTATATCAACCGACGAAACAAGCCTTGCCGGAGTTTGCATTTTTTCTCCTGAACTGATCGGAACGGTTTCCTCTCGTTTCAAGCAGTATCCCTTGACCTCACCCGTGATCCATGATGTTCCGTCGGTGTACTGGGAACTCCTCAAAGGGATTGATAGATCCTCATCAATCAGTAAGATCAAGGGTTTCCTGTACAGTGTTTGCGCTCTTTTCTACGAGAAATTGGATCCTACCCAAGAGGAGAAGCTGATGGGACGAGACCGTATGCTTCGGGAAGTCCTGTATTATGTAGAGCAAAACATTCACACGCCGTGCGCCTTGACGATCGTGGCAGAGGAGCTTGGATACTCCGCCTCTTACTTATCACGGGCATTCAGCACCATGGTTGGGATCCCTTACACGGCTTACGTCCGAAACGCGAAGGTCAACCGCGCTTGCTATCTTTTGAAGAATACCAACAGCAAGATAGCGGATATTGTGACTCAATGCGGATACACTTCCTTGGCTACCTTCCATCATAATTTTAAGGAGTTGATTGGATGCAGTCCTACCGAGTACCGTCAACGTAACCAAATCTGATGCAAAATCATTATGGAAAGAAGTCAAAAGTTATGTCCCTGAAATAAAAAAAGAAAACGAAGAGACTCTCGCTTCAACACTCCGAACTCGTCGGAGAAAGAGGCGGGAGCCTTCTTTTTTATACATACACGAAGGGTAACAGATAAATCTGTAAAAAAGTAAAATGGCGACACAATAATGGCAAGAAAAACTGGATTGACGGGCAAATTATGTCGTGATATAATATATATACGCTAAAGCTTTGCATGCCGTATATCGCAAAAGTTTTTTGATCAAAGGAAGCGACACTATAAGCGGTCGGCGTAAGCTGAAGCTAAAAAAATCAAGAAAGGAAATCCCCCCATGAAGAAACTGCTTTTGATCGCAATTCTCATGCTCGCTCTGGTGATTACCGCTGTGGCTTGTACCGGTGATAAGAACCCCGAAGACACCACGATTGGCGATACCACCGTCGAGACTCCTACCGTAGAGCCTGACGATCCCACCGAGGCTCCTACTGCTGAGCCCGACGATCCCACCGAGGCTCCTACTGTTGAGCCTGAGGATCCCACAGAGGCGCCTACAGACAAGCCTGAGACTCCTACCGATAAGCCTGAGGATCCCACCGAGGAGCAAACCACGGCGGATCCTATGGAGCCTGTGAACGTATTTGATGCCGAAGCTTTGAATACGCTGACCGGCGCAAATGAGATTGAGGCTACCGAGGTTGTCAACGGATACCTGCATGTAGTTCCCAAGGGACCCGATCCCTATTGGTATCCCTTTGCGAATGTAAAGGGTGCGCGCTACGTGGTGATCCGTTATCGGACCGCAGATGCAGTTGGCGCAGACGTACAGCTCTACATTGGTTCTCACGGAACTGCTCCTGTTGATGACGGTTCTATGCTCCGTCAGCCCGCGATTGTTGACGGTGAATGGCATCTTGCAATTTTTGATACCCAATCTCTGATCGATGCAGGCATTTATAACGGCCAGCACGTTTCCTTCTTCCGACTTGATCCTATTGAGGCTGGTTACAAATTAGACGAGAACGGTCAGCCCTATAAGCCTGACGGTCTTGCCTACGCTCGCTACGAGCTTCCTGAGGGCTGCTCCGTAGACGTGAGCTATGTCGCTTTCTTCCATTCGATCGAGGCAGCTGAAGCGTATGAGTTGAAGGTCAATCCTCCTTACGTTGAGCCCGATGCAGCAGGGAAGGTCAATCTTTCCTTCGACACTTTCTATGTGAACGGCCAGATGTATTTCCCCGAGGACGGCGGTGCGGGCGATAAGCTGACCGCTCAGAACAATACAGTCACCTTCGGTATGGACGATCTTTGCGATTCTATGATGCTTCGCGGATGGATTGGATTTACTCAGTCCATTGCGAGCTTTGGCTATTACATTGATAGCTACAAGATGATCTACAAGGATTTTGCAGCTGATACCGGAGACGATGTTAAGGCCGCCGGCGGTGAGCACGCTTCTCGTTTTGAGATTCTGGTTCCCCTGTCAGAGCTGGAAAGCGGCGTACATACCGTTGGCTTCGTGGCTATGTTGGAGGACGGTACTGTGGTTCGTCTCCGTGAAGAATTGAAGGTGGTCATTGTTCCTTACCATAAGGATGAGACCTTGATTCTTGGCCTCCGTGATCCCGCCGGCGCGCCCTTCAGCGGTGCCCCCGACATGAAGTTTGGTCAGAGAGGTCAGATTGGTGAGAATATCCTGAAAAAGGTCACCATCATGGATCTGGCTACTTACACCGATGGTAATACCAACACCTGGTCCTTCAAGGTTTGGCAGTGGAACACCGACTACGCAACCACTGTTGCGGGCGAACCTTTGTTTGCAATCACCGGCGAAAACCATCAGGATAACGCTACCTTTGTGATGGATATTCCCGTTGAGCTCTTTATCGGCGGCGACATTTATTATGAGATTGAGTATCTGACAGGTAGCGGTTGCTTTACGGCTTGGCCTGCGACCGATGTTGTTGCCGGTTTGGAGACCTACGTCAATGGTCAGTTGAAGGAAGGTGCTTTCGCTGCCACTATTACCGTTGGAGTAAAGGCTGAGAGACCCGAGAATCCCGACGAGGAAACGATTATTGATGTGAGTGGTGAGGAATCCACTCAGGTCGTATTCGGTGAGATCTACGAGGATGCTGACAAGGGTACTCTCTTTGACGGCAACCTGCACATTGAGAAGAACCTTGGTCCCGCATACTTCGACGGAGTACGCACCAATGACTGGATGGAGTTTAAGATCAACGTAAAGACAGCAGGCGACTACAACGTTTGCATGGTCTTCGGTTGGCTGGATCACACCGGTGTGTACACCATCCTCGTGGACGGCGCAGAGGCAGGCAAAATTGTGAACACCATTCCCGGCACAGACTGGAGAGCATGGGGCGATTCCAGCCCTGTCAAGATCAATTTGACAGAGGGCGAGCATACCGTTCGTGTGGTCATGGGCTCCGACGGTCCCAACGTGTATGGCATCAAGTTTACATACGTTGAACCCATGCCCGAAAGCATTGCTTTGAATAAGCCCATTTCCGCCGACAGCGTTGAGAAGCCCCAGCACGAGGCGATTTACGCAAACGACGGTGATGAGAACACCCGTTGGTGCGCTCTGCCTAAGGGTGAAGCAAATCTGATTCTTGACCTTGAGGCGGTTTATACACTGGATAAAATTTATCTCCTGCTGGAGAACGCTATGGGCGATTTCACGATTTCCGTTTCTGAAAACGGTGAGGATTATACCGAGGTTTGCGCCTGCGAGGGCAAGCCTATGTCTCCTGTTGCGTTCACGCTGGAATTTGATATGAACGGTGCTACCGGCCGCTATATCAAGATTACTCGCAGTGCCGTCGACGATAACGTTGACTACTGGTTCTCCATTTACGAATTGTACGTATATCCCGTTCAGTAACGTCTATCTCCTTAAATGGAAACGTTTGGAGAATTTGTTTCTTCTGACACTCCATATGACATTCATTTTCGGAGGGGGACGCTTGTCCCCCTCCTTTGCATTTTTTTGCCGCATCTTCCATACCTTGTACGCTCAAGGTTGTCTTTCATCATAAGGAGCGCATATGAAAAAGCTAAATTTTAAACGAATTCTGGCAGCAACTCTGGCCGTTTTGCTCATCATGAGCAATTTCGCCGTTCTGCCCGTCATCGCGGAAGACGCGACTTCGGTCAGCGGCTCACAAACTACCGAAATCGTCTTCGGTGAGATTTTTACCGATGACGATAAGGGCACCGCTTTCGGCGGCAATCTTTATCTTGAAAAATCCATGGGCCCCGCATATTTTGACGGTGTACGCAATGGGGACTTTTTTGAATTTGAAATCAATGTGGAGATGGCAGGGGATTATGATCTGTGCTTCTCCTTCGGGTGGCTTGATAAGACAGGCACCTATAACATTTCCGTGGACGGCGGCGAGCCGATCCGTTTGCAAAATACAATCGCAGGTCGCGGCTGGCGAACCTGGTGCGATTCGTCGCATGCGCAAGTTAATTTTTCCCAAGGCAAGCATACGATCCGCGTCACCATGGGATGCGATGGTCCCAATCTGTATTCTATGAAGATCATGCCTGCAGGCAGCGTATCCGGCGGTAACAATACCAACACAGTTCATGACGCCGCTTTGCAGGATGAGAATTCTTCTGCCGGAGCCAAGGTGATCTCCTCCAACGCGGCCATCCAGTTCAATTGCACCGCTACATTTTTCGCGTTGGATCTTGCCTCCGCCAGCTGGAACAACAATATCGGCTCTCTCCGTTTATCCCTGTATAAGTGGGACACTTCCTATGACAAGACCCTGAAGGGCGAGCCTCTCGCCTCCAAGGACTATATAGATTTCCCCGATAATACAGTCTTGACTTTCAGTTTTGACGATATGGAAGCAGGTGAATATCTGTTGTACATCAAGAATATTTCCGTAAATTCCGCCGAGGAGGTGGGCTCTTGGGGTAATGAAAAGCCCCGTGAGAACGTCAGAAGCTACCACGCCGACGCGATCTCGGATTTCTGCCCCGCTGTGTGGCTGAAGTACAGATCCGACGCGGAAGCACCCTTCGGTCCCATCAGCGACGTGGATCCCAATGCCGTAGAACTGGCTCCCTCCGAGTCCGATTTCTATCCTTGGGGAGACACGGTGGAATACAAGATGAACGCCGACGCTAAATACGGCGTACAGTTCAAGGCTACCAAGGCTTTCGGCGGCTGTGAGGTGTTCATCCCCACCGTTCCCACGGGAGATAACACCCTGACCCTATCCCTCTACAAGTGGGACGGCAACTACAGCCAAAGCGTCAAGGGACAGCCTTTGGCTAAGGCAGCCCTGAGCAATGTGTCGCGTAGCAGCTGGGCGACCCTCAGCGGTGAATTTGCCGCGGGCGAATATCTGTTCGTGGTCAGCGGCGGCACCGAGGGCATGACGGTCGCCATGGTGGAGCAGGCCTCCGACAAGGCCAACCATTATCTCTACACTTCCAAAGCTGGCATCAGCCTTGTTGCCCGTACTGTGGGTAACGCGGAGGTCACAGTCCCCACCGCCCCCACCGCCCAGGATTTCATCACCGATGATTCTGTTTACTGGGTGGGTACCGACGGTCTTGACCGTGTGCTACCCAATGCCTCAGAAACGGGCGAGAAGCGCGAAGGGAAGTATGTAGGTATTTTCTACCACACCTGGCACTCTGCCTTCGCCTACCGCGACGTTATCAACGTCACCGAGCTGCTCAAGCAGTACCCCGAGGCAAAGAACGATTTTTATCATCCCGCATGGAATGGCCAGACCAACTGCTTCTGGAATGAGCCCCTGTGGGGCTACTACAACAACGGCATCGATCGTTGGGTACTCCGTAAGCAAGCCGAGCTTCTGGCCGACGCGGGCGTGGATGTGGTGTTCTTCGATAACACCAACGGTACCATGAACTTCATCGACGCCATTCTCACCCTCTGCGAGGTCTGGGCAGAGGCAAGAGCTGACGGAGTCAAGACTCCGCAGATCTCTGCCATGCTGAATATGTATGCCTACAATGAGACGGCCATTCAGATCAAGGAGCTGTACGACAAGATCTACTCCAAGGGGCTCTATCAGGATCTGTGGTTCTACTGGGAGGATAAGCCTCTGCTGCTGGGCTATCCCGAGGAACTGAAAAAGCTGGAGGGCGGCAAGGAGGCTTACGAGTTTTTCTCCTATCGCCCCATCAATCCCTCTTACAATGAAAATCAAGAGCTGATCAAGGAAAGTGACGTATCTGACCGCATCACCTTTGCTCCTCCCGCAGGCTTCCGCAGATATACACAATGGAAGTGGATCTCGGTCTATCCTCAGGAGAAGATGTATCTGAGGGGCACCAAGGATGTAGAGGAAATGTGCGTCTGCGTGGCGCAGAACTGGTCGGATAAGCAAGGCCTTACCCCCATGAACGCGGGTGACATGGTCTTTGGCCGCGGATATACAAACAAGTACGGCGTCAACACCTCGGATGAGGCTGTGATGGCGGGTCTGAACATTGCCGAGCAATGGGAGTACGTACTTGAAGTTGATCCCACCTTCGTGTACATCACCGGCTGGAACGAGTGGCAGGTGGGTCGTACCACCGATATGTGGGGCTATCCTAACGCCCTGCCCGACAACGCCACCGACGGCTACTCCCGCGATATCGAACCCTCCACGGGCATGCTCAAGGATCACTTCTACAATCAGATGGTATCCTACATCCGCAAGTTCAAGGGCATGGATTCCCAGCCCGTATCCTCGGGCGCCGTCAAGGTGGATTCCGCCGCCTCCATCGACTGGTCTGCTGTCACTCCCGTCTATCGCGCCTACGAGGGCAACACCCTCCACCGCGATTACGACGGCTATAAGGATTACCACTACACCAACACCACGGGTCGTAACGACTTCGTGGAGTCACGCGTGACCTACGACGCTGAAAACCTGTACTTCATGGTCAAGACCGCTGAGGACATCACTCCTTACACCAACAAAGCGTGGATGAGACTGTTCATCGACGTGGTCGGCGTGGAAGATGACAAGAGCTGGGAGACCTTTGAGTATATGCTCAACCGCGAAAATCCCACCGCCGACAAGGCGACCCTGGAGAGATCCACAGGCGGCTGGAACTGGGAGAAGGCGGCCGAGGTAGCCTACACCGTCAGCGGCGATACCATGGTGGTGACCATCCCCCGTTCCGCACTTGGTATCGGTGAGGGTGACTTCACCGTGAATTTCAAGTGGAGCGACAATATGCAAAAGGACGGCGACATCATGGAGTTCTACGTCAGCGGTGACGTGGCTCCCGGTGAGCGTTTCAAGTATAGCTTCACCACCCTGGGTGCACAGGCTCCCGGTATCGAGACGGAGCCCGTCGAGTCGGATACTACCGTTACGCCCGACACTGAGACTCCCACCGAGGCGCCCACCGATCCCACAGAGCCTCCCAAGAAGAAGGGCTGTAAGTCGTCTGTGGCCGTTGGTGGTTTGGTAGTTGTAGCTGTTATGGGTGCTTCCGCTCTGACCTTGCGCAAGAAAAAAGAATCTGAAGTGTAAGGATATACCGGTAGGTAGATGTCCGCGTCGGATACGGGCGGATTGTTAACCAAACAAATTACCCTTCCTTTCTTAAGGGAGCCGCTCCCCCGCCCGCAAGGGTGGGGGAGTCTACATGAATCGGGGATATATCAGAATATATGTACTAAGGAATATCAAAAATTATGAAACATCCAAATAAAAGCGGGTGGCTTTTAGCCCTCTGTAAGCTAGTTGCTGGGGTTATGCTTGTGTCTACTTTAATACCCGCTATTTTACCCCCCTTGCAGAGTTTTGCGGAAGAAACCGATTATGAGGCAAAAAAAGCAGCGTATCGTGAGAAACTAAAAAATGATGATGTTACTACCGATGATCTGCTCATAGGTTCATGGGTATCCTTCTATTCTTTTGAAACGGATAGTTACGAAGAGCAGTTGGATCAGATGGCCGCAGCCGGTATCAATTTCAATATGTTCCCACGCGATTTTGGCGCGGGGGCTATGTATGACGCGGAATATTGGAACAACGTGGAAGAGCAGTATGCCAGGCGAAATATGGTCTATCTTATGAATGGCAACATGGATGCGGCCAATATTGCCGTAGGCGTTGAATATGCTGCGGGCAAAGAGCATTGTATCGGCTATCATATCGTAGATGAGCCGGGCGGTGCAGCTTTACAAAGCGTTGCGGATATTATGCGTGAGTACCGCAAAGCAGATCCTGCCCGCTATCCCTATACCAATCTCCTCCCCAGCTATGCGGGAAGCGCTTGGTTAGGAGGATCATATCGAGAGCACGTTGAGCGTTACGTCGAATTGGTAGGGGCAGAAAATCTGGCATACCTCTCCCATGATTATTATCCCTTCCAAGAAAGAGCCAACAACCTCGGCATTTTTGCCGACATGGAAGTGCTTCGCTCGGTAGCCTACGAAAACGGTAAACTTAAAACCCATGCTTTTCCGCAATCGACAGCATGGAACGGCATGCGAATGCCTAACATTGATGAAATGCGCTGGAACGTTTATGCTTATCTTTCTTATGGCTTCAAGGCGCTTTCTTGGTTCAATCTTGTCTGCCCCGGAAATTCCGACACCGAGGGTGAGGGATTCCGAGATAGTTTGATCTACAGAGACGGTACCATTCGAGATCCCGAGCTTTTCGCCGCATGGAGCGAATTGAACTGGGAGATCCGAGGTCTGTCCGATGCGCTCATGAATTTGGATACAGTTCACGCATATCATACAGACAACGCCGTGTCAGGTGTGGAATATTTGCCCGCTGACTTTTTTATCGTCCCCGACGGCCGAGCAGAATTTGTTATCAGTTATATGGTGGCCAAAGACGGTACCGAACCCTATATGATGCTTTTCAATAAGTCCCTGCGACGTGGCGCCGATATGGAGTTCTTTGTGGATCTGTCTACGGGGATTGAAGCGATCGAATATCTGGATCCATATACGGGCGAGTACATTCCCATGGATATTTCGGAGGGAAAGCTCACCGATTCTTTTGAGATCGGTCAAGGTAAGCTTTATCGTCTGAAGGGTGACTTCGCATTGAGCGAAACGCCTCCCGAGGTACCTTCGGTTGATCTTGCGAGCGGCCTTTACGATGGACCTCAAACCGTGACGATCACTCCACCTGTTGAGGGCGCAAAGGTCTACTATACGCTGGATGGTTCGTATCCCACAGCAGAGTCTACTCTTTATGAAGGTCCCATCACCATCGGTAAAGCTGGTGAAGCTTCCTTCCACACGCTCCGTGTGGCGACCGTCAGAGGTGCTTCTATTAGTAAGGTTTTGACCCGCCACTATGTCATCAGCGATATTTCCACAGACGGTTCAGAGGCACATTCTCTTGCCAAAGTACCCCTTGATAAGGTGCTTTCTGTGGGTAATTGGAGTACCTCAGACGGAAAAACTACACTCAAGGGCGGCGCTGACGATGCATTGTTGAATTTCTTTATAGACACGTCTGAGACCTACGAAAATTTCCATGCTACAGGTCATTTCCGCTTTAACGAGGGATGCGGTTCAAATGCCTCTGCCGGCTTTTTCATAAAAGCCTCCGAGGGAGATGGTCATCTCTATGTCGGTATTACGCGAGGAGGTAATCTTAACGTATATTGCAACGGTAAACGGATCCAGCTTCCGGATGTTCAAGGTAAGACCGTAAATGTGTTGGATGGATTCACTCTATGTGTAACGCTCGCAGGGAAGCGTCTGCGAATTGAAGCCAACGGACAACTGCTCAGCGAAACCGTATCGGATCAGTTCGCCATCCAAGGTTGTGTAGGGGTCAATGCTACGGAGAACGGTGTTTTTACCGCCGAATCGGTCTATTTTACACCTTTGGCATCTGCCGCTCCCGAGATACAGATCGCGATGATCAAGGTACAAGACAATCCCTTGACTCTTGTTGTGAATCGCGGTATCTCCAAAGAGGAACTCCTCGAAAAACTGCCCGAAACGGCCAAGTTTTCAGATGAGGAAGGAAAAACGGCGGGATATACCTTGACATGGGAAATGGAGGAACTTGATACAACTTCGGGTGGAACATATGTTCTGAAGGGCTATCCTGTCATTCCCGATGGAAGCTTGACAGTAAATCCTTTGCAACTGTCTCTCCGTTGCACGCTTATCATTCTCCATAACCCTGATCGTACTGAGCTAAATGATGCCATTTATCTTATGGCATCCCTCAGAGAAGAGGATTATTCTCCCGAAACGTGGGCTGAGGCCGAACAAGCTTATGAAAATGCCTTGGGGCTTATGGATGCCGATGTTCCGCAAAATGCCGTAACCGTGGCAGCCGTGTTCCTAATGGAAAAAATAAACGCCTTAAATCCCACGGGTATTGACTTTACTGCATTGGATGTTGCCATTGCTTCTCTTAAGGCATATGATATGTCGGGTATAAGCGAAGAAACGCGAAATGCTGTTGAACAGATTCTTGCTGAAGCTGAAGCTTTCAGTCGTACTGGTCCCGTGACCCAGAACGCAGTCAATGATCTGGTGGCTCGATTGACTGCTACCGAGGAAGCTTTGAAAACAGCGGAAACGGTTACCGAAGACAACGTAGCGAAATCCGGTTGTTCTTCTGCCATAGGGATTACCTGTACTGGGATTGTTCTGACGACAGGTGCCGCCGTAGCGCTTAGGAAAAAGAAAGAAACCCAATAGTCATTTATTTGATGAATAAAACAAATTCATCGCACCATTTTGTTGTCTTTTGGAACTGTTGATTTGGCTCATGTCTCTCCTTTCAAATGGGAGCTGCTCCCCCGCCCGTAAGGGTGGGGGAGTAAGCATAGTAAAGGAACGATTAAAAAGAAAGGGAACATCTAAAAAATTGGTTCCCAACAGAAAGTCAATTCAAAGGAGATAGCCACCATGAAAAAACTGACCTTTCTGCTCTGTATACTCTGCCTGCTACTGATCGTCGCAGTTGCCGCCTGTACCTCCAAGCCCGACGGCGAGGACACGTTGCCGAATTTGACTGAAGCCACTACGGTTGTCCCTGTTACAGAGACGCCGACTAAGGAATCAACCGAGGGATCGTCACCTGCGGAGCCCCTTCCCCCAGAAACCGAGGAGGAAACCACGGGAGAGCCCGAGGTAATCTCGGTGATTGAGGGAAATGTGCGGGTCGTGCTGTATTCCCCCTCCCTTTTGCGGCTCGAGGAGGCCAAGGACGGTGACTTTGAGGATCGCCCCACCTTCTCGGTCACAGGACGGGACAGCTTTGCAGGGATACCTCCCGAGCAGGTAAAGCAGACCGAACAGAACGGTCTCTTGCTCATCTCTACCCCGTACTATACCGTATCCATCAAAAAAGGTGCCGCCTCTTATCAGGATGTGAAGCTTTTGGACAGCGCCGGTGAAAACATTTGGACTCCCAGTTCGGCTAACCATACGGCAGAATGTTACCTCCCTGAGCCCTACGCCACCCCCACCGTTTGGTCATTCAACGACTCCCCTCGCCTTATCAAGACTGAGGATCCCTATACCGCCAACAATGAGCGGAACAACGGCTGGGACTATACCGATACGATCCAGGACCACTACATATTCGTCCCCCATGGGGATGCCGCCAAACTCCGTTACGACTTCAACAAACTGACAGGTGCCTGCGAGATGGTGCCCGTCAAGACATTGGGACTGTGGTACTCCCGCTTCACTGCCTTGTCGGATAAGAACATCTATACCCTCATCAAAACCTACCATCGTCGTGACTTTCCGTTGGATGTCTTTGTGGTGGATACGGATTGGCGCTTGGGAAGCTCCACAGGCTATGATGTTAATACCACATACTTCCCGGACATCGAGGAATTCTATGCCACAGCCGCCGAGCTGGGGGTATTGACCCTCATGAACGACCATGTCCGTGACTACGGCGGCTCCATGCTGGAGGCCGATCAGCTGAATTGGTTCACCGAAAATCTCCGGAAAAAGCTCAATCAGGGCATGAGCGCCTGGTGGTACGACCGAAACTGGAGCTACCATCTGAATTCCCCCTTCCACGGCTTCCATGGCGATCTTCTGGGTCAGGATATGTACTACACCCTGACCGATGCAGTCAATGGAAACAACCGCACATGGATGCTTTCCAATGTCTATTGGATTACCAACGCCGCAATTTCATCCCCTCCCCATGTCTCCTCCCACCGCTATAGCCTACAATGGACAGGTGACATCCAGAGCCACAGCCAAGCGCTTCATAGGGAATTGGAGAACGCAGTCTATGCGGGCGCGGCAGCCGCCATGCCCTACGTCATCAGCGACATCGGCGGCCATTTTGGAGATCCCGATCCCGATCTCTACGTCCGCTGGGTGCAGTACGGCGCTTTGTCCTCCATCATGCGCTTCCATGCCTGCGGTCCTGACCGTTCCCCTTGGATCAAGGGAAAGACCGCCCAGGATATTTCCCGCGTCTACATCCGTATGCGCTACCGCCTCATGCCCCTGTATTATAGCCTGGCACGGGATAATTACGATACCGGCCTACCCATCATGAAGCGGCTGGACTTCGTCTATCCGCAGTATGAGGAGGCTCGCCGCAACGACCAGTATCTGCTGGGCGACAA
This sequence comes from Clostridia bacterium, assembly GCA_017938885.1. GTDB lineage: Bacteria > Bacillota > Clostridia > Oscillospirales > CAG-272 > CAMEON01. The sequence continues at coordinate 19,110 of JAGBAS010000093.1, read as the reverse complement.
CATTCTGGTTGCCCCCATCACCGTCGATCCCGACTACCAACCACTCCCCGCCGAATGGCTCACCGCCTTGGATGGATCCCAAGGCTTTACCGCCGAATACTACTGCAATACCAACCTCTCGGGCAACCCCTATCTCACCCGCGTGGATCCAACCATTGATTTTGACTGGGGCGACGGATCCCCTGCCAACGGTATCCCAAGCGATAACTACAGCATTCGCTGGACGGCAACCTTTACCAACAAAGCAGAGTTCCCTGTCCGTCTCGCTACCCTGTCCGACGACGGCATCCGCGTTAGCGTGGACGGTAAGTGGATCATCAACAACTGGGCGGACTCGGATTCGATTTTGACCGAGAACACCGCGTTTCAGATCGAACCCGGTCAGACTTGTGAGATCGTAGTGGAGTACTACGAGAGTGCCTGGCAGGCAAAGGCACACTTGTACTACGCCCCCGTCCTGTCGTCTGACGGCAAGGAGTTCCGCGATGTCTTCATTCCCGACGGCACCTGGATGGATGTCTGGTCGGGTGAGACCTTCACGGGGCCGCAAACCGTCACCGTGGGCCATACCGTTTATACGTCCCCCATTTTCGTGAGAACCGGTAGCTTTACAGTACTGGCTGACGATGCTGAAACCCTGTCTACCTCGGATTGGGGCAAGCTGGCTTTGGATGTATATCCCGATGCAAAAGAGGCTGACTTTACCTACGAGCTTTATGAGGACGATGGCACCACCGAGGATTATATGAACGGCAACTTCCGCCGCACCCCCATCCGTATGGTACAGGACGGACAAAAGCTTGCGTTCCGTATTTCCCCCGCCAAGGGCGATTACGCCACCGATTTCACCACCCGTACCTACACGCTCCGCATCCATGAAGCCGAGGGCTTTACGGTGGACACCGTAGAGGTAAACGGCGAGACCGTGGAGTTCACCCGTCTCCAAAAGGCCGAAGCCTACGCCGCAGACGGTCTGCCCTTCGCCTTTGACACCGCCGCCTGCGACAACGGCGTGGTCCTGATCACCTTCTCCGCTCTCATCGGCGGGACCACCGTGGTGACGGTCAATCATGCCGAAACAAGCATCATTTCGTAATCTATAGTAGGTGTTACTTGTGCCGGAATGATCCTGTCAGGCGGTGTCGCCTTGTCACTTCGTAAAAGAAAAAATCAAGTAATCTATATGCACGTTCAGCATAGTATAAATTGTTCATGCGAGGCTAGCAAGATGCAGGTCAAGGTGAGTGAAAAGGAAATCAGCGCCTACTATGAGTCTGCCTTCTTGAAGGAGCCTCAGATGCTCATAAACTTCCTGATAAGCGAGATCATCGTATTCGACAACGAAATACACATCTATTTCAATAACCCCTTACAGACGGGTCCTGACGCAAGTCAGGGCCTTTCTGTTTGCGACAGGGAAACGACCATACCGGCGCATATCCAGAACTCGTATGAGCTAAACGGAAGAATATACGGCTTACGATCACCATCTGAAAACGCTTTGAGACAAAAAGAAAAACAACCTAAACCGAATAATTCGATTTAGGTTGCTTATGGTGAGCCGATCCGCAATCGAATCCGTCAATTATGAGAACTGTTGCTGAACCCGCCCAAATGATACGGAAAAATTTTTATGTCAACCTATAGAGTTGATATATACAACGGGGGGTGAAGATGTGTGTTCCTGTAGCGGCTACTATGGAAAACCATTGACATAATAGTTTTTTGTGCTATAATACAGCCCGCCGGGGAGAAGAAACTGTTGTGTACATGAATGACATCCCCCCATCTCCGCCGGTAAGAACCTAAAACGAACACATGGCATAGCCGGTGTTTGGGTTAGGTTCTTATTTTTTTGCCCTTTTTACCCGTAAGGCTTATAGGTGCTTCCAAGTGCCGCTCTACGCCCTCAGAATTGTCTATACGGCTTGTTTCACACGATCCATATCTCGACATCGAATTTTTCCTTCCTCCCCTTATAAACAAAACAGCCCCGACTTTCATCGGGACTGTTCCGCGTAGGCTTATGGAAAAATATCTCTATTTTGTCATCATACATGACGATCTCATCCACCAGATAGTTGATGAGCATCTGGGCTTCAAGAGCCAAGGCTTCCTTGTAGAGTTTGGATGGAGCTTGGACAGGTGTTCAATGAGAATCCTACTCCCTCCGCCGGTAAGAACCTAAAACGAACATTAGGCACAGGCTGTTGTTTGTTTTAGGTTCTTTTTTGCCTTTAATGATTGCAACAGGACGTGTGCTCGGTGTCAGCTCAGACTATGGTTGAAAACCGAGACCTTTCTAATGCTTTGTATTCCGAAACAGACATTCCCGTGTGCTTTTTGAACATACGGTAAAAATAGTTGGGATCGGAGATGTGGGTTGCCTCGATGATCTCTGCGGTGGTGTGGCTTTCCGCAATCATTTTCTTTGCCAATTCGATCTTTTCACAATTAATATATTCTGTGACACTTTTTCCGAAATTTTTGCGAAACAGGGTGTGTGTAGCTGTGCGAGAGATCCCTAAGGCATCGGCAATGTGCTGGACGGTTAGGGCGGTGCCCAGATTTTCACGGATAAATTCTTTGGCTCGCTCGGCATCATTTGTTCGGCGGATGGATATGGTTTTGCTGAAGCAAAGGTATTCGGCACAAATGGTCATGATGGATACGATGGCTCGCACCTTGTCCATCGAAAGCTTTTGAATCTCGTTGCCATAATCCACCCCGTTACGGTCTTTTGAGGAATCGCCTTCGCCGAGGAATTGACCGATCATGAGAAACCCGATGACCACACCGTCTGACACGATCGGATAAACGCTTTCGTATAGTCCGGCATGGCATTGATAAATGTATGGCAGGCGGGTGTTGGTCGCAGTTTCAAAGGCTTTGGCATCCGAGGCTTGACACAATTGGTCAAAGGCGGGGGCTTTTCTGTGTGTGTTGCAATAATCGCACATGGTAGTCGGATATACGGCAATCTCTCGGTACCATTCATCGTATAAGCCAATTCGTACCCCCGCAATGACATGAAAGTTCCGAAGGAAGATGTTGAGTGTGTCTTTACTAATAAGCATAAACGACAATCTCCTGTTTAATTGTGCTTGATTTGTATAATAGTATAGTGCATTTTTTATGGAAGTGTGTTAAAATACTATTGATGATTTGTAAACTAATTACTATAACCCGAAGGAGCCGACTGTCATGACCCGAAGAGAGACCGTCATTTGCGCACTACAGCATAAAGAGACCGGCCGCATCCCCTATCACTTTGAACTCACCGCCCAGGAAGAAGAGAAGGTACTGCAAAACTCCGACAAAGAGTTGTTTTACAACCAATACGGCGGCTATCTCCACTATTTCCAGTACTGGGGCTATCCCAACGAGCAGAAGGATCGCAAAGGCTACTTTACCGACGATTTCGGAGTAACCTGGAACCGAAACGGCGTGGATAAGGATATCGGTGTGGTGGATGAGCCGGTTATAGACGAGCCGGACATTTCCCTGTATCCGATACCCTACCTCAACGAGGCACGTATCCGAGAGGAGTGCGAGAAGTTGCTTGCCACCAAAGGAGATAAATTTTGCTTTGCGGGTATTGGCTTTTCCGTGTTTGAGCGATTGTGGAGCTATCTCGGTATGGAGAATGCGTTGGTCTACATGATTACGGAGCCTGAATTCGTCCACGCCCTGCTGGATAAGATACTGGAATTCAATCTCAAGGTCATCGATATCTTCAATGAGTATCCCTTCGACGGCATCTACTTCGGTGACGACTGGGGTCAGCAGAAGGGTATGATTATGGGTGCGCCCCTCTGGAGGGAGTTCATCAAGCCCCGCATGGAGGCCATGTATCGCCGTGCCAAGCAGAATGGGAAATTTGTCCTCCAACACTCCTGCGGTGACATTCAGGAGGTCTTTGAGGATCTCATTGAGATCGGACTGGACTGCTACCAGACCGTTCAGCCCGAAATCTATAACCTGCGGGAGATCAAGACAAAATACGGAGACCGACTGAGCTTCTGGGGCACGATTTCCACCCAGCAGGCACTTCCGTGCTTATCCCCGGCCGAGATCGAAAGCATCGTGTTGGATACAGCAGCGATCATGAAGCAGGGAGGCGGCTTCATTCTCGCGCCTACCCATGCCATTCCGCAGGATGTACCCACCGAAAACATGATGGCTATGCTGAGATGCTTTCAAAAGCTCGGATAATTTGCGCTCAGATACTTTATCATAAGGCCGTTTTTAAAAATACATAAAAAACAAATGGAGGAATAAAAAATGAAAGTAACACTCATTCGATTTTTTGCTCTGCTGCTGGCGGGTATCCTGCTGATTTCCTGTGTTGCCTGCGCGGATGATACAGGAAATGTCTCGGAAACCACCCATGCAGCGACACACGAAGAGATTGAAGAAACAGAAACAAGCTTCAAGCCCGACATTGATACCAAAAACTACGGGAGTGAGTTTATCATTACGGGCGTTGATAGTATCCGAAATCACGCCATAGCATCCGAGGAGGAAAGGGGCGATCCCTTGATGGATACCATTTATGAGCGGAATTTAAAAATCGAAGAGCAGCTCGGTGTGGAAATCGTAGACGTGGATGCGGGCGATTGGAAGTCCTATGCAAGCAACGTCATTCGGACTGTCCAATCCGGCGACGACGAATACCAGATGGTCTCGACTCACGTCTATCAGGGCGTTGTATCGTTTTTGACCTCGGATGTGGCGTATGACTTTGCAGAATTAGAAAGTGTCAATTTGGATGCGCCGTATTGGGCCACGGAATTTATGAGCGAGATGATGATTCAGGATCAGTATTTGGTCGGCTATAACGACTTATGCTTAACCTCCGTGCATTGCATTACGTTCAATAAAGAGATGATGGACACGTATCGGATGCAGTATCCCTATGACGAGGTTATCAACAAAACATGGACGTTGGATAGGTTTTTCGGCATGGCATCGACGGTAACAACAGGGAACAGCGAATCCAACGGCGCATACGGGATCGCCGGAAATGGTTGGATCGAGCTTATATCCTTTGTAACCAGCAGTGATATTAAAGTCGTCGATAAGGACAGCAATGGCTATTTCAGAATTGCATACGAGAATAATTCAGAAAAAACATACGATCTTCTTGAGAGAATACACGGTATGTTCCATTCCGAGTATGCCTACCTATCCAGCCCCAGATTGTCTCGGGAGGGCTTGGATTTCAGGGATGGTACGTCGATGTTTTATCTGCTGGCATCGTCTGATCTGCCTAAGTATCGAGATACGTCCTTTGAATTTGGCGTGCTGCCCTATCCTTTGTATGATGAGTCGCAGGAGAAGTACAGGGCTATGAATTGGAATGGTGTCATCATCATTCCGTCATCCATAAAGAATACGGAGATGGTAAGCGACGTCATGGAGCTGTTTGCTTACTACTCAGCTCCTGTGAAGACGGCATATTACGAGGATCTTTTGGGTTCGAAAATTGCACAAGCACCTCAGGACGCTGAAATGTTGGATATTATTTGGGAGTCTGTCGTCAGCGACGTTGGTATGATCACAGCAAATCTGGCCGGTATGGATCCGCTCCTGTATATGGTTCCGAACCTTTGTGTGGATGGCATCGACCGATACGCATCATTCCTCCAAGCGAATACCAAAACGGCCAATCGGTCGTTGGATCGGTTGTTCAATCAAAAATGACTGTATAAAGCAATTTTTTAAGTGCAGATTTTATTCGAAAGAGAGGCCGTCACGATGAATGTAAAGGCTACCCGTTTTTATCATTCCACTCCGATTAGCAAAAAACTGTCCTCCAATTTTATCGAATTGGGCTATGGTATCCAGGTGGAGGGTATGGCAGCGGAGATGTTTTTTAACCGCAGCTTCGAGCCCTTTTTCCCCTACCGCATGATTAACAAGATCTGGTACGATCTCTTTGAGGATGAAAAAGACCGTACCTCCCGCTATGAGACGGATTGGCGGGTGTTCGACTGGTGTCACTCGGGCTACGAGCACAACGCCTGGTTCGCCTTCCCCGGCGTGGCGGGCTACCAACAGATCACCGACGAAGCTACCTTCGTCATTGAGCAGTCTCCCACCGCTGACGTGAGGATCGGCTACTGCGACGACGCCTGCCATGGGGATTATGCCATGAAGGTGACGAATCACAGCGATGTCCTTGGCGGTCTTGCCCAAGACGGCAAGTATTGCTTCCCCGACGTCACCTATACCTTCAAGGGTAAGATCAAGCGGATCACGGGCAGTGAGCGGCTGACCGTTGCCATCTATGAGGAAGGCACCACCGAAAACCCCGTCGTGACCTGTGCTCTGAACCCCGTCGGGATCGAGTACACCGACGTGCAGAGCACCTTTGAGGTCCCCGCCGAGGGCCGCTATACCTTCGCCCTGCTCCTGCCTCCCCACACGGCGGTGGTCTGTGACGACTTCACCCTCACCCCCTCGGATGCCGTCCGAGGCTTTAAGAAGAGTGCCGTGGAGGCAGGCAAGTACGTTTCCCCCAAGGTCATCCGTTGGCCGGGCGGATGCTTTGCATCCTTTTATAACTGGCGCGACGGCGTGGGTCAACATCGTCCCCCTGCTTATTCATACTTCTGGGGCGGTTATCAGTATAACGACATTGGTACCGATGAGCTGGCCACGTATGCGGAAGCAGTGGGCGCGGAGTCCATGATCTGTGTGAATATGCACCACCCTTTCAAGCGTTTTTATGAGTTTGTTCCTGCTCAGCATTTGAATTCGGATCCGAACGATCCCAACATTCCCGGCGGCAAGCACGGCAGAGATCTTCCTCATTTCGCTGATCTGGAGCAAGGGGCTCGCGAGGCGGCGGCTTGGGTGGAATATTGCAACGGTGACGAAACCACCGAGGGAGGTCGCGCACGTATCGCCAACGGTCGGGTCAAGCCCTACAACGTGAAATATTGGGAAATGGACAACGAGATGTTCCGCTGGTTCACCGACGAGGAATATGCCGAGGCCTGCGTTCTGTATTCCCGTACCATGAAGGCGATCGATCCCACCATCAAGATCGGAATGATCTCCTACTGCTCGAGGTACGAAGCGCTTGAACGCATGGTGGAGATCGCGGGCATGGATATTGATTTTCTGGCCGACCGAGGCTTTGAGGAGCATGATCTCCAAAGAAAGCTTGCGATCATCCGCAAGTTCAACGAGGCACACGGTACCTCCATCCGCTACTGCAACACCGAGTGGCTTCCCCTCAACGGTGCGGACGTTTACAACATGGTACCTCGTTCTCAGCTGAGCCATAGAAAGAGCTTCATGTTCAGTAAGTGGTCCTACGCGCTGGACGCTGCCGCTATCATGATGATGTGGCAAAGATACGGTCAGGACATCGACTTTATTAATTATAACAATTTTGCCAATACCCACGCAGCATCCGTTATTGAGACCCCCAAGGAGGCAGCGTTCCCCACAGCGGCGGGCATGATTATGCGGATGTTCTCGAAAACGCAAGCGTATCAGACCCTTGTTTTGGAGAATTATCACCCGACTCGTAATGACGCGATTCAGGTACAGCTTTCCATCAATGAACAAGCAGACGCTTTGATCCTGAATCTGTTGAATCGTTCAGAGGAGGATGGCGAAATGGAGCTCGATCTGTCTGCGTTTCCTGTACTTGACGGAGAAGCGCGGGGAGAAGGCTTGCGGGCGGACAGTCTTTTGTCGATGAACCGACTGAATGACAGGCAAATTCGAAATGACGTTGTCTCATTGGACGTGAAGAACGGAAGGATCAACTGCGTTGTGCCCAAATTGTCCTTTGCCGAGTACAAGATCTGTTTGAAATCATCCGTTTAAAGAAAGCTTTATGGTCTCCCGATATTTCGCAAGCCCAAATCGGATGTGAATATATCCATTACGGATGCCTGTATATGAACGTCGATCAAGGAAGGATGTCCATATAAAGCACATATCAAAAAAGGAGAAGCACAGGATGAAAGATAGTATTGTAAAAAGATGTTTAGCCGTTTTGTTGGCGGGCATGATGCTACTGGCTACGGCGTGTACGAACCATCGCCCTCCCGAGGATACCGACGCCGGTACGGCATCCGGGACGGACACTTCCGAGACGAATCCGCCCGAAACAGAGACGGATATGGTGGATCCCACACCCCCGAGTGTGAGCTTGGATCTTTTGACTTTTACTCCCGCCTCCCCCGAGGGTCAGGTGTTGACCGAGAAGGGACGCTCCCCCCAGATCATTATCCGGAACTACAACGAAACCGCTACTGATGCTCTGGGCCGTGTCCTGCCTACCTCTGAAGAAGCGGGGCTCCCCAAGGAAGGGAAGTACGTCGGTCTGTTCTACACCCTTTGGACAGCAGCGGGGGGCTGTCAGTATGATAACTCCAAGTCATTGGCCGAAAATCCATTCAACCCCGATTACAGCCCTCGCTGGCAGTTCTGTTGGTGGTCAGAGCCTGAAACCGGCTACCATCGCGCCGATGACGTTTGGCAGATCCGCCGCGATCTGTATTACTTCGCCATGGCGGGCGTGGATTTCCTCTACTTCGACATGACCAACGGGTATCTCTACGAGGATGCCATGAAGGTCTTTCTGGAAACTTCTCTGGAAATGCGTGCCGAGGGTCTTATGACCCCCTATGTGGTGCCGTGGTGCTATGGCTCTGCTGTTGAAGGGAACGGCGATATCGGAAAATTCTATGAGCTTTTCATGGCCGATGAGAAGTACAAGGATATGTGGTTTTACTGGGAGGGGAAGCCTCTGGCACTCATTAAGCCCGTGGGCGGAGCCCCGTACAACTCATTTCCGATTCTGGAGGACGAATACTACAAGGATAAGCTCACCTTCCGCAAGTCGTGGGTCGTGAACGGAAGATGGGAAAATTACTGGGTCGATAACGGATTTGAGCCCCACGCTCCCAACGTTGGCGTTGTACGACAGGATGGAAAGCGAGTTACGGAGTGTGCCGGTATCAGCACGGCGGGCTTTGCAAACTACGGGCAGGGTCGAAGCGAGGCCCTGTCGGCTCAGAAGTATCTGAATGCTTTTCTGGAAACCGATACCATGGGCCAGGGCATTCGTTTTCAAAAGAGCTTTGATATGCTCATGGATATGTATCCCGAGTGCCCGGTCCTGCTCATTTCCCGTTGGAACGAATGGGTGGCCCAGAATTTCACCCACCCCGATGACAAGGGTACCGATACGGGATTTGTGGATCAGTTCAACCCCGAGTTCTCCCGCGACATTGAGCCCATGAAGGGCGGATTTACCGACAACTACTTCTACCAGATGTGCGCCATCATCCGCCGCTTCAAGGGCGTTCTTCCCGCCGACGGCACATCGAGTGCCCACACCATGGCTGAGACCGATCCCGCTGTCTTTGAGAGCTGGGAAAAGATCTCCCCCGTCTACACCGACTTTGAAAACGACACGACCCACCGCGACCACTCCGACACCACGGGACGCATTCAGTACGTCAATACTACGGGGCGCAACGACATCGTGGAATCCCGCATCACCGCCGACGGCGGAAGCATCTATTTCTACGTCCGCACCGCGAAAGAGATGACCGCCTACAAGGATAGCAAGAGCTGGATGCTGCTCTTCATCGATGCCGACGCCGACAAGACCACGGGCTGGGAGGGCTACGACTACCTTGTCAACTACGAGGTGGTATCCGACACCGTCACCACCCTCTGCGCCTACAAGGACGGCGTGTGGCAGGAGATCGGTACGGTGGCGTATGCCGCATCGGGCAACAAGCTCACCGTGACCATTCCCCGCTCTCTTCTAGGTCTGACAGGGGAGAGTGTTACCGTCAACTTCCACTGGATGGACAACGTCACCGACGTGTATGATCTGGAATCCTGGTTCACCACGGGCGACAGCGCCCCCGAACGCCGCAATAACTATGCCTACGAGCAGGCTATCCGGTACACGGGTAAGGGTGAGACCATCCTTCCTGCCCGCGATGGCAACGTGATTGATGGTATGCCCGCCGTGACCATTTCGGACGAGGACAAGGCACTCTTGCAGGCGGGTCTGATCGTTTCCTACTATCCGCTGGTGAAGAATTACCCCGCCCAGCCCGATTTCCGTTTGATCGAGGGTCTCCGTGAGGGCAGTCAAGCGGTGGAGACCCTGACCGCCGAGGGATTGCCATACACCGCCAACATAGGCTTGCTCTACGAAGGCTACGTACAGGTTTCCGAGGCTAAGAGCTATGAGTTTGCGCTTTCTTATGACGATGGTGCCAAGCTCTTCATCGACGGACGTCTGGTTGTCGATGGCACCTATGACCCCGAGGCAAAGAGCGGTATCAAAACCGCCAAGGGAAGCATCCTCCTCAGCGAGGGCTACCACGCCATCCGTGTGGAATATGCCGAGGTCAAGGGCGGAGATCCGCACCTGTCTTTGAAAGGCGAGTGGACCTTGGTCTGCATTGACACCGGGAAGAAGCCTGTGAAGGAGGGTTTGATCCTTCGTGAAGACTTTGACGGCACCATATCCGATGTGGATAAGGCTTTAGGGTTAGAGGTCCTTGAGTACCTCACCATGGAGGATGGCTGGATCTGCGGTACGTGGAGCAAGGGTCGTTGTATTCGCTACCTCAACGAGTTGCGTTACTATGCCTTCGAGACTCACTTGATTACGGGCGGTTATGCGAATACCGGTTATGCATACCGCACAGCCATCGGTCTGCGTATCCCTGTTGAGCTGAACAACACAGAAGCCGCCATGTACGAGCCCGATAACGGCGACCTTGACACCTCCTCCTACTTGGGTGTCAGCGGCATTTTCCTCTATCCCTATGGCAACTCGCTGGAGGTTGCTATCCATGTGAAGGATACATCTCGCATACGGAAGGCTACCTCCATAGGCTATACCTTCACCCTGCCCGAAAGCGTGTCCTTTGACGAGGGTGCAACTGTCCGCTATGAGGACAAGGGCGATACCGTTATCATCTATGTCGAGGGCGAATTGGTTGCTACCGTCAAGCTTTCTGACATAGGCCGTGATGATGTCCAAAGCTGGAAGGCAGAGACCTACCGCTACGCCGAGATTTTGAATGCAGAGGGCAATGTCGTGCTGACAACCGAGGGCCATACCGCTCTTGTGCCGGTAGAAGGCAACTGCGCCATCTTTGAGCGTGCCAACAGCTTCAAGATTGACTACGTTGAGCTGTATCAGCTCGGGTATACGTATGACGGGGATCAGATCGTGCTGACCGAGTGATATGTCCCGAAAAATCCTTTTCGATTGAATGTCGTTGATACCAATTCTGCTGAGTTATAGAGATCGTGAGATATAAAAAGAAAAACAGAAAGGAAAAATCATGAAAAAACTGCTTATAGTCACTCTTTTGGCACTGGCGGTGGCTTTGACTGTCGCAGCGTGTACAGAGGATCCTGTCGGTTCTGATACTACCGCAGACAGTACAGGTGCCGGAAATCCTACCGAGGCTTCGTCTGAAACGTCTTTTGAGGAGCCTACGGAGGAGCCTACCGCAGAGGCTGCAACCGACGATAACGCGACCGAGGAAACGACCACAGAGGAGGTTGCCACCGAGGAGGTTGCCACCGAGGAGGTTACCACCGAAAAGGTTACCACCGAGGAGGTTACCACCGAGGAGGTCAATACCGATGCATCCGAGACCGATCCCGTCGAGCCTGAGCCCGATGTTCCTGCCTACAACGGTGTCGAGCTCTTTCACATTGACAAAACCGAATATGAGGTTGGTGAACCGATCATGGTCACCTTTGGCGATCTGCCCGTCGGCGCTCAGTTCAACATTAAGCATCCCACTGCCCCCCAAGGCGGTGGTTGGGCCTGGTGCCTGGTGGATGGCAGCAATGCATCTTACGGCTTGAACAAGAATGCTTTGCCCAGACCCAATGCCAGCGGTGACCTCACTCGGGTCGTGCAAGGCACCTTCGCCATTGTTCCCGGTGAGTATACGATCGTAGTGAACCACACGGGTACTGCGCTGGACGATGTATGGATCACGTTTACGGTCGTTGAGGCCCAAGGCGGCGAAGATGATGGGGGTGATGACGAGCCTGATGCTCCTACCTACAACGGTGTCGAGCTTTTCCACATTGACAAAAAAGAATACGTTGTCGGCGAGCCGATCATGGTCACCTTTGGCGATCTGCCCGCCGGCGCTCAGTTCAACATCAAGCATCCCACTGCCCCCCAAGGCGGCGGTTGGGCGTGGTGCCTGGTGGATGGCAGCAATGCCTCTTACGGCTTGAACAAGAACGTATTGCCCAGACCCAATTCCAGCGGTGACCTCACGCAGGTCGTGCAAGGCACCTTCGCCATTGTTCCCGGTGAGTATACCGTTGTAGTTAACAAAACCGGCACCTCGCTGGACGATGTATGGATCACGTTTACGGTCGTTGAGGATGAAGGGGGCGAGACCCCTGAGCCCGAGGCCGGAATCGTCGGCGTTGAAGGACAGTTTACCCTCAACAAAACAGTCTTTGCTTCCGACGAGACGATTATCGCGAAGGCAGCCGCCGGCACCCAGGCATGGTTGGAGCTTCACGTTGAGCAGAACGGTGCTTACGCCGGTTATGGCTGGTGCTACGTGGGTGAAGGGAATATCCCTGTAGACGAGGAATTTGATCTGCGAGACGTTGTTTATACCACGGGAAGCGCGTACTCTTTTGTCCCCGGCAAGTATAAGATTCTTTGGTATCCCACCGGTGGCTACGATGATCCTGTGGCCATCGAATTCGAGATTCAGTAACCTATGGCATCTGTCCATATGCTATAATATAGCTCTCTAAGGGAGAAAAAGCCGTCGTGTACATGACCGGCGTTCCTCCATCTCCGCCATAAAAAGGACCTGAATCGAACACATTGCTGTTCGGTTCGGGTCCTTTTTCTCCTGCGTTGACTATCTTCCCCCGTAGTCGAAATACTACAAGGTTATCTCCTCATAATTCAACTTTCCTACTGCCCGATTCGGACCGCTCCGCCCCGACCCTGTCAAGGATCGCGTTCGCCGTGCGCAGTGCCGTTTACGGTATTTATCGGGGAAGCCCTGCCAGATACCACGTGAAAGAAAAACAGACCTCCGCGTGCATACGGCCAGGCACGGTCTGATCGCCCATAGCAGTACCAACGCTGACAACCCTTACAAGTTTATGAGCGACCGTCAAAAGAAACAGAAAACGGTTGCATTCCTGCGGCTTTTGTGCTATAATAGATATACAAACTGATCGGAAGGAATTGTTTATGGGAGCATTCGCTTATGAGGCCGAACAAACGATCAGCATATCCGACGCGCAAATTGTTTTTATCCACTTGATCTATCATTCGAATAAGTTATTTACGGATAATCACGTCCATTCATACTACGAGTTTCATTACATAACCGAAGGAACCACGTCCTACACCATGAACTTTGGTGGAGCGATCCCGGTATCCGCTGGGGAATGGCTGCTGATCGGTCCCGATGCGTGGTACGAAGAGAGTATTGTGGCAAAAAGCAGCGGATACGTGTAAGGCTTTTTTCTGGATTCGGCGCAGGAAAGATCTCTCGTATCGGTCCTCTTGAATACGCCTTACTATAAAGGCGGGCTGAACCCGGGTTTTGGAGACGTGTTATCCAGCATTTACCGTGAATCCAGAGAGGAACGGGAGGAGTACGAGCCCTGCTGTAAAAATCTGTTTGAGTATCTCCTGATCCAAAGACCACGGAGGTGTCCCAACACGGCTTTTTTACTGTAGAGAAGGGCGAGCGATACTATAAGCACGCCGACGGTACCCCCTTCTTCTGGCTGGGTGACACCAACTGGCAGGCGTTCTCCAATGTCTCCACCACGATTTGCAACTATCCCGGTTGCGATTGCGGCAGTCAGTTCGAGCATATGGTGAACGACCGCGTGGCCAAGGGCTTCACCGTCTATCAGACCTTCGTCTTTGATTTAGGAGCGGCACACAAACTGACCTACATCACCATCTCGCCCCTCAAGGGGACCGTTATTCCACACTTCCGTGTGTCGGGCTCTAACGATGGTATCCATTGGACTGTCATAACGGATACTTCAATCCGTAAGGCTGCGTATCCCGGAAGTGGAAACGAGCCACTTGCGGGCACCTACCGCTACGTCAAGGTACTGTTGCTCAACCCGCAGAATGTCAGTAACGCCTCTTATGAGACCATGACCAACCCCATTCAGGGTGAGACCTACTCCGTGACCAAGATCACTGATGTGGTGATCTACACCGACGGTGAGGGAACGCCTACTCCCGAAATCTTGGTAGGAGTCCCCGGTGCGGATGACCCTGGCACAGATACTCCCTGGGACGAAACGACCGAAACCGAAGCGGTGACGGTTCCTGCCGACACAAGCGCACCTGCCGAGGATACCTCCGTGGAGGAGAGCGACACCGTCCCGAACGTGGGCGAGAAGAAGGGCTGTGGTTCGGTTCTTGGTGTTCGTGTCGTAGGACTGCTCACGGTGATTGCAGCCTGCCTTGCTATGAGAAAGAGTAAGGAGAGGGACGGCGAGTAAAGCCTCCCTTGACGCAATTCAAACGGGGTCCCTACTATGTATGTAGGGACTCCGTGGATAGGAGAAAGGAAGAATCAAAGCATGAAAAAGCGTATAACGATAGGAGTTCTCCTGCTGGCGATTCTGATGTTAGCGGGATGCCGTCCCGGTGTGAATCCCCAGGAGACGACTGATGCCGCGACAGACGGGAGAACCGAGATCACCGACACCCAGACAGAAGCCGATACAGAGCCTCCGGAGCTGCTCGACCAAACGGTAGCCCTGCCCTATACTGTCACCACCGCCCATCAGGCAGGGGACAAAATCTTTACGGGGAACGAGTGGACGGGGACCCTGTCTCCCTCCATTGACGGGACCAACGTGCGGCAGACCGAGGTGTTCTGTGCCAACCGCATGGCCCCCCATTCCTCTGAGACCCTGTTCTACCAATCCGCAGAGGCCGCGAGACTGGGGGCTGTGAACTATGACTACGCAAAATCCAATTATTATCAACTCCTGACCGGGGAAGGGAAGCCCTGGCAACTGGCGGTCTATAAGAATCTGGACAAGGCTAAATCGGCGGGCGTATACGGAGCCTTCCATAAGCCCGATTACGATATGGCAAGCGCACCAAAGTATACAGGAGATAACACCGTGGGCACCGAGAAGAAGGCCTACTACGGCGGCTTCAAGGAGGTGACCCTGCCCGCCTCCTGGCAGACCCAGGGCTTTGATTTCCCCATCTATTCCAATACCATCTATCCCTGGCATTCCTTTGACGAGAACAAGGAGAAGACCCCCGAGGCCCCCACGGCCCTCAACCCCGTGGGCTTCTACCGCACCTCCTTTACGGTGGATGAGCGGTGGTTGGAGTCGGACCGCTCGGTCTACATCGCCTTCGGCGGCGTGGAAAGCTGCTACTACGTATGGGTCAACGGCTACGAGGTGGGCTACGCCGAGAGCAGCTACGACCTGGCCGAGTTCGATCTGACCCCCTACCTCAACAAGGACGGCTCTGAAAATCTCCTGGCCGTCATGGTCCTGCGCTGGTGCGACGGCAGTTACTTCGAGAACCAGGATATGCTCCGTCTGGCGGGCATCTTCCGTGACGTCTGGCTGTACTCCACCCCCTGCGTCCAGCTGTACGACTACACCGTCAAAACCGATCTGGACAAGACCTACACCGACGCCACCCTGTCCGTCTCGGTGGATCTTCTGAACAAGACCACGGGCGAGATCCCCGCCGATTTTTGGGTGGACGTGGCCCTGCTGGATCACACGGGGAAGGACCTCTTCGCCGACGATCCCCTGACGGCCTCCATGTCCGAGGCTCTCGCATCGGGGGAGACCGCAGTGCTGGATACGTCCCGTTTGGTCAAGTCACCTCACCTCTGGTCGGACGAGGATCCCTACCTCTACACCCTGGTGATCTCCCTCTACGGCGCGGACGGTGCCTACTACGGCAGTATGGCCCAGCAGCTGGGCTTCCGCGAGCTGGAGTTCACCCCCACCGTGGGTGACCGCCCCAACGATGCCTATGGTGACGTCCTGCTCAACGGCAAGAAGATCCTTCTGAAGGGCGTGAACCGCCATGATAACGACGGTGCCACGGGCAAGTACGTGTCCCATGAGCTCTACCAAAAGGACGTGGAGCTCATGAAGCAGCTCAATATCAACGCCCTGCGTACCTCCCACTATCCCAACGACAAGTATATGTACTACCTCTGCGACCGCTACGGGATCCTCGTGATGGCCGAGGCCAACATCGAGTCCCACTGGGGCATCAGCGAGGAGGAGACCGAGACCTACTTCCGCGATATGCTGAAGAACCGTATGCTGTCCATGGTGGAGCTGGAGAAGAACCGCACCTCGGTGCTGTTCTGGTCTCTGGGCAACGAGGTACACGGCTCTCAGGTGTTCAAGGATATGGCCGCCGAGACCCGCGCCCTGGATCCCACCCGCATGACTACCCTCTGCGGCTTTAACGGCGGCGAGGATCTGGCCTGCAATATGTACAGCGACATCGCCTTCGTGGAGTCCAAGGGCCAGGCGGCGAATCGGATGCCCTGGCTTCTGAACGAGTACGCCCACGGTATGGGCAACTCCATCGGTAATCTCTACGAGTACTGGGAGGCCATCCGCGCCTACGATAACGTGCTGGGCGGCTACATCTGGGACTTTGTGGATCAGACCGTCTATACCCCCGTCCCCGGCAAGCAGAACGACTATCTGGGTACCGGCTACTACTATGGCTACGACGGCGCATGGGGCGGCTGGGAGAACGACAACGACTTCTGCCAGAACGGTATCGTTTCCCCCGACAGACGTCCCCAGCCCGAGGCCTTTGAAGTCAAGTACGTGTACCAGAGCATCTGGTTCACCTCGGACGTACAGGGGCTGAAGGCAGGCAAGGTGCAGATCTATAACGAGAATCAATACACCGATCTGTCGGCCTATACGGTTTCCTACGAGCTGAGACGAAACGGCGTAGTCATCGACAGCGGAGACCTGGCCGTCTCCTGCGACCCCGGCAAGACCGTGGAGGTGACGGTGCCCTACAAGCTCCCCGCCTTCATCAAGGCTGACGACGAGTTCGCTCTGGTGATGTACGCCAAGCTGAAGGCCGACACCGAATGGGCCTCCGCCGGCTACGCGGTCGCCCACGAGTCCTTTGATCTGCCCGTAGAGGTCTCCCACGTGTCCGCTGACCGAAACGCCATGACGGCTGTCACCGTCACCGAGGATGATACGGCCATCGTGGTCAAGGGGGACGACTTTGAGGCCCGCTTCACCAAAAAGGACGGCGCGCTGGCCTCCTATACCTATCAGAACGAAAGCATTCTGAGCAAGCCCCTGACCCCCACCTATCACCGCGCCACCATCTCCAACGACCCCGGCGAGTTCTGGAAGAGTGCGTCTGCGGGGACGGCGCAGTCTGTGACCTTTGCGGTCTCCGATGACAGAAAGAGTGTGGAGATCGTCGCCGTGATGCCTGTCCGCAGCGCGGGCTCCTCCACCCAGACCATCCGCTATACCGTGTATGGCAGCGGAGAGATCGGTATCGAGGCTACCTTGGATGCCGATGCCTCGGCGGGGGAGATGTCCCGCTACGGTCTGATCCTGACCCTCCCCGCCTCCTACGAGCAGGCGGCCTGGTACGGCTACGGCGAGCACGACGGCTTCGCAGACCGTATGCGCGGGAGCATCCCCGGTGTGTATACCTCCACCGTGACCAACAATTTCTATCCCTACGGTAAGCCCCAGGATTGCGGAAACATGATGGGGGTGCGCTGGTACGCCCTGACCGCCAATGACTTGAATACAGGTCTTCTGGCCGTGGCGGATTCCATGGAGGCCCAGGCACTCCACTTCTCGGTGAGCGAGCTGGAGCGCAGTAAATTCACCTACCGCCTGCCCGACGATCCCGCTTACACCTACCTGACCCTTTCCTATATGTCCCGTGGTACGGGCGGTGCCTCCTGCGGCCCCGATGTACTGTCTCAATATCGGATCCCCGTCGGGGAGACCCTGACCTTCCGCGTGACTCTCGTCCCCTTTGCCAAGGGTGCCGATACCGAGGCCTTGACGGATCTGTCCC
This sequence comes from Clostridia bacterium, assembly GCA_017938885.1. Taxonomy (GTDB): domain Bacteria; phylum Bacillota; class Clostridia; order Oscillospirales; family CAG-272; genus CAMEON01. The sequence continues at coordinate 989 of JAGBAS010000093.1, read as the reverse complement.
GCCTGTGGCGAGACAGCGTATCCCGCAGTGACGCCGAGATCGACGCTATGATGGCGGCACAGGTGGACGACGCGATCCGCGAGCTTCTGTTCGATCAGGCCAATTTGAAGAAGGTACGGGCCGCCTACGATGCTTTGACCGAGGCGCAGAAGCAGCTCGTGACAACGTATGATATTCTTGTCTATCTGGAGACTCAGAATGGACAGGATTGCTCCATCCGAGATTTGACGGGGAATGGTCGTGATGTCATCGCCCAAAACAGTGTTGTCTTTGCAGACAAGGAATCTCCTTCGGGTTACGTGCTGAGCGGTAATTTCCCCATCCCCGATAAAGACGGTTCTCTGAACAAGGCTTTGTCCGGTGATTCGCAATTTACCATTTCGCTCTGGGTAAAGCTGGCCGAAACGGGTAGCCATAATGTCATTTTCGCCAAGGGTGACACGCAGGTGGCCGTCAAGACCAGCATCAGCGGAGATCTGCAGTTTTTCGTTTACTCCGGTGGCTGGGTGGATGTCGTCACCCACATACCCGCCAGAGAGTGGATGCACATCGTGGCGGTTCGCGACGGCGAGGGGCTGAAACTGTACGTGGATGGAGTCCTTGCGGCACAGCGCGCCCATACGAGCCAGGTGGACTCCAACAACCATGCCGCAGGCGTTGGCATTGATACACAGCTCGGAAGAACCCTGAAAGGTGTGATGGCGGGTGTTCAGATCTACTCCCGCGCCTTGGATGCCTCGGAGATCCATTCCCTGACGCCGAACGCCGTGCTTGACGGCGCGGTGGTGGCTTACGATTTCAGCGGCTCCGAGCCGTAAATCGAAAAAATCCGTGCTCTACAGGACAAAACCCCTCCCCTGCTCCTACAGGTAGGGGAGCTTTCCAAAAACAAATGGATCAGCGGGATCTCCCGCCGAAAGGAGTCATATGAAAAAGATCTGCATCTCCAAGGGCTGGATCCTCCACGCCCCCCACTACCACGGCTCCGT
>JAGBAS010000092.1 GCA_017938885.1 Clostridia bacterium | reverse complement strand
GGGTAGCATAGTGGAAACCCCCATGGGGCCCCTTCCCCATTGGTGTATTTGATTTATGAAAGAGAAGTGCATCCCACCGATAAACCCAAATTTGAATCCCACTCTTACACAGAAAGGATATACCTCTATGTCCGTAAAAAAGATCCCCGAGCTCTTCGGCAGCATGGTCTTCAACGACGACGTCATGCGCTCCCGCCTTCCCCGGGAGGTCTACAAGGCTCTGACCAAGACCATTGAGAAGGGCCGCACCATCGACCCCGCCATTGCCGACGTGGTGGCCAACGCCATGAAGGACTGGGCCATTGAAAAGGGCGCGACCCACTATACCCACTGGTTCCAGCCTCTCACGGGTGTCACCGCCGAGAAGCACGACGCCTTCATTTCTCCCATCGCGGGGGACCGCGTGGTCATGGAGTTCTCGGGCAAGGAGCTCATCAAGGGTGAGACCGACGGCTCCTCCTTCCCCTCGGGGGGTCTGCGCGCCACCTTTGAGGCAAGAGGCTACACCGCCTGGGATCCCGCCTCCTACGCCTTCGTCAAGGACGGCACCCTCTACATTCCCACCGCCTTCTGCTCCTACACGGGCGAGGCTCTGGACACCAAGACCCCCCTACTCCGCTCCATGGATGCCATCAGCGAGCAGTCCCTCCGCATCCTTCGTCTGTTCGGGGACACCGCCACCACCCGCGTCACCACCACGGTGGGCGCGGAGCAGGAGTATTTCCTGGTCAACCGCGAGTATTTCGAGCAGAGAAAGGATCTGATCTACTGCGGCCGCACTCTGTTCGGTGCCCCTGCTCCCAAGGGCCAGGAGATGGACGACCACTATTTCGGCCCCATCAAGCCCAAGGTGGCCGCCTTCATGGACGAGCTGGACGAGGAGCTCTGGAAGCTGGGCATCAACGCCAAGACCGAGCACAACGAGGCCGCCCCTGCCCAGCACGAGCTGGCTCCCATCTATGCCACCACCAATATGGCGGTGGATCAGAACCTCATCATCATGGAGCATATGCGGCTCATCGCCGAGCGGCACGATCTGGTCTGCCTGCTCCACGAAAAGCCCTACGCGGGAGTCAACGGCTCGGGTAAGCACAACAACTGGTCCCTGTCCACCGACACGGGACGGAATCTGGTGGATCCCGGCAAGACCCCCCGCGAGAACACCCGCTTCCTCCTGTTCCTGGCCGCCATCGTCCGCGCCGTGGACGAGTACCAGGATCTCCTCCGTATGTCGGTAGCCTACCCCGGCAACGACCACCGTCTGGGCGGCTATGAGGCTCCCCCTGCCATCATCTCCATGTTTCTCGGAGAGGAGATGGAGGATATCGTCAACTCCATCGTGGAGGACAGGGTCTACACCGACCACAAGGCAGGGACCATGAACCTGGGTATTCCCTCAGTCCCCACCTTCCGCAAGGACACCACCGACAGAAACCGTACCTCCCCCTTCGCCTTTACGGGCAATAAGTTCGAGTTCCGCTCCCTGGGCTCCTCCCAGAACATCGCCATGCCCAACGTGGTGCTCAACACCGCCGTGGCCAAGGTGCTCTCGGATATGGCCGACACCCTGGAGGCCGCCGTGGCCGAGGGGCAGGAGTTCTCTGCCGCTGTAGCCCGGGTCATCAAGGACACCCTCACCGAGCACAAGCGCATCATCTACAATGGCAACGGCTACTCCCAGGAGTGGATGGCCGAGGCTGCCCGCAGAGGGCTCTCCAACCTCCGCACCACGGTAGAGTCCTGCGAGGTGCTGACAAGCGAGAAGTCGGTGGAGCTCTTCACCCGCTTCGGAGTGCTGTCCTCGGTGGAGCTCCACGCCCGCCAGGAGATCCTTCTTGAAAACTACGCCAAGATGCTCAACATCGAGGCTCAGACCATGATCCTTATGGCCACGAGGCAGATCATCCCCGCCGTAGAATCCTACATCGTAAAGCTGGGTAAGGCCGCCGAGCTCAAGCTGACGGTTCTGGACGGCGACCGCGCGGCTATCCGTTTGGAAAAGGAGCTCATCACCCGTCTCTCGGAGCTGAACGCCGCCGCCTACGACGCCGTTTCCTCCCTCCGCCGGGCTGACCGCGAGGCTACGTCCGCCGGTGACGCCCTCGCCGTAGCGATGGCCTTCCGCGATAAGGTGATCCCCGCCATGGCCGCTCTTCGCGCGCCCGTGGACGAGATGGAGACTCTGGTGTCCTCCGAGGATTGGCCCCTGCCGACATATGGGGAAATGATGCATAAGCAGTAAAATAACAGACAATATGGGAACCTGTTTCCCCATTGCGTTACAGCAGAGGACAACATATGGGAAATGATGCATAAGCAATGACTACCGCATATGAAAGTACCGCCCTTACCGAAAATTCGGTAGGGGCGGTCATTTTGTTTCACGGGAAACATACGAAGTAATTCTTCCGTATTTCACCGCTTGCAAGAGAGCACACCATGGTAACTCTCTGATCGACGGTTAATTCTCCTTTTTTTTCAGGGTCAGAACCGCGCCCAGAGCCAGCACGGTCAGAATGCCCAGGCTTACGGCCGCGCCACAGCCCTTCTCCTTGGGAGCCTCGGTCTCGCCGATCGGATCGGTGGAAGCATTTCCATCGGACACTTGCGTATCGGGAGCCTGCGTAGCCGCATCGGTGGGCTCCTCGGTGCCCGCCTCTTCTGCGGTCGTCTCCTCTACCTTATCGGGATCATACTCCAGCTCCTTGTAGAGCTCATAGGGATCCTGGAGGTAGAACTTCATGAAGGCGATATCCACGGTCTTACCGGCGGCAGCCTCGTCGCCGATGAAGGGTGCCAGTCCGATGTTGACGATCCAGTTCTGCCACTTCTCCTCGCCGAACATGTAGAAGATGACCACCTTCCACTCGCCGTCACCGCCCACGGACTCGGCGTAGACGTTCTCCAGATCGTACTCGGGATAGTAGGCGTTGCGGTAGAGGATACCCATATCCGTCTCGGTGCCCTTGGGGAGGCGGTACTTGACGGCGATGTAGGCACACTCGGCGCTCTGAAGGCTTCTGGGATAGGACTTGCTCCAGACGTAAGGCAGATCGCCCAGGGCGGTGATACGGGCGAAGGACTCGCCGTTCTCGGTGATATAGTCAATGGCGGCATCCTCACCCGAGAAGGACTTGACCGCCTTCTCGTCGCTCATATCCACGAACTCCACCAGCTCGTACTCCAGATCCTCCTCACTGACGCCGGGGATCTCCTCGGGGGGCAGATCCACGTCCTTACCCGTGAAGGTCACGCGGGCGAAATACTGGTTCATCTTGTGGGAATACTGACCGCCAATACCGTGGCAGAAGCCCACCTGCCAGTAGTCGTTGACCGAGGAGGTCTCGCCGTTGACCGAGAGGAGCCAGGCGAGGTTGATCTCGTCGCCGTTCTCCACCATCTTATCCTTCAGCTGGAGGGCGGTCTGGAGATGGACGCGGGCCTCGTAGACCACCACCTGGTTTTCCTTATCGTAGGTGCCCATGAAGTCCTCGCCGGCCACGGGCTTGTAGGGACCCATCCAGGCCTGGGTCAGAGGCTCACCCGTATCGCTGTGGACACCAAAGCCCAGCTCCACGTAGTCGGGGTCCTTCCCCGTCGCATCCGTGGGGGCAATGCCCAGCTGCATCATATTGTACGCGTACAGGTACACGTTCCCGCCCATCTCCTCGGGCTTGCAGTTAAAGCCGTTGACACAGCGGACCTCAAAAGCCAGGTAGAGGTAGCGGCCGTCCCAGCCCCAGTAGGCGTCGAAGAAATCCTTATTGGTCATCTCGTAGAATTCCATAAATTCTTCCTTGGTGTTCCCCTGATCGGGGGTACCGATGACAGCCATGTAGGACAAGTAATCCTCGTACATCTCGAAAGGATGATACTCGCCCTTGGAGATCTTACCGTCCAGAGTGGGCGCCACGTTCATGAAGGGCACCTCCCAGCCCGTGGTCTTCTCACCGGCCTCCCCGGCCAGGATCTCGTCGATCTTCTCGGCGTTGATGACCCAGTGGCCGCCCTCGTTGGAGGGCTCGATCGCCTTAGCGCACAGGGCAAAGGCGGTGGCAAGGGTTACGAGCATAATCATGGCAACAATCAAACGGATCTGCTTTTTCATATTGTCTGCTCCTTTTCCAAAACAGGGCTTTTATCAGCCCGATGTATTACCATTATATCATATTTTTCTGTTTTGTCAATCTACTTTTCGTGGATTTCACGAAAAGCAGGCGATCCGAATCGTGTTTTTTATGGATTTTTCTCGCATGAACCCCCGTAATTTGACTTGACAATCCCTCGGTTTTGTTGTATAATGACTGTACGACACGGACTGTGGCAGAAACCGCCGTCCGGCGCGAAAAATCAGGGGTGCTGACCCCGGGTGACGGCCGTTTGGCCGCGGCTTACCCGGACGGTCGGCTGAGATGCGCCGATCGCGCGAACCCTTAACCTGATACGGATAATACCGGCGTAGGAAGTATTTTTGGATGTCTTTTGGTGAGTGCGCAATCACCTTTGGTCATAAAACCACCATTCAAAGACCACGCGGAGATTTTCCGTGCGGTCGAATTTTTATTTTGGAGGTGGTTTCGTGAAAGCGAATCACAAAAAGAATCTCATGGCCCTGGTCGAGGGAGCCATGATGCTGGCGCTGGCCTGGGTCATCGACTACATCTGCGCCCTGGCCCCCTACAACGCCATCCTCTTCCCTGCCGGCGGCTCCATTACCATCGGTATGCTGCCCATCGTCTACTACGCTACCGCCATGGAACGGTCTGGGGTATGGGCGCAGGCCTGGTCTTCTCCGGACTTCAGATCGTCATGGGGTGGTATCCGCCCCCTGCGAACACCTGGTGGGCCTTTATCCTCTGCGTCCTTCTGGACTACGTCATCGCCTTCACCATCATTGGCGCGGCTCCCCTGTTCGCCAAGCCCTTTGGCCGGAAGAATCAGATCATGAGACTGACAGGCTACGGTGTGGGTGCGGTGATCGTCTGTGTTCTCCGCTACGTCTCGTCGGTGCTGTCGGGCGGTATCCTTTGGGGCAGCTATGCCCCCGAGGGGATGAATCCCTGGGTCTATTCTCTGGTCTATAACGCCGGGTACATGTTGCCGAATGCTATCCTTACGGGCATTTTTGCCGTCCTGCTCTGCAAGGCGCTGGATCCCCATACTCTGCGTCCCATGAAGAAGGTCTGATACACCCAAATCTGCGCAACTTTCGCCAAAAAAAGGGGGGTTATCATAGTGTAACCCCCCTCACAATCAGAAAAGCCTTACGGATTTTTGGTTCCGTAAGGCTTATTTTCTGTAAACGGAGCTTACCGACAGGCGTTCAAAAATGCCTTGAAAATAGCCGCCGAATGATCGTCGTCGTCCCTCTGCCAGTAGAATTCGGGGTGGAATTGGGTGGCAAAAAGGAAGCGGTGGCCCTCTTCGTGTACGGCCTCGATGTAGCCCTCGGGGCTGACGGCGTCCACAGTCAGGGAGGAGGCGGGAGTCTTGATCGCCTGGTGGTGGAAGGTATTGACCAGAACCTCGGTCTTGCCACAGATACGATGGAGCATACTTCCCTCGTAGATTTCAATGGGATGCGTGCGCTCCTCGGCGGAAGCCTCCTGGCGGTGGCCGTCCAGATGCTGGTGCAGAGTACCGCCCAGCCATACGTTGATGGACTGGATTCCCCGGCAGATACCCAGGATGGGCTTGCCCGTGGGGTACACGGCCTTGAACAAAGCCTCCTCAAACTCGTCGCGTACAGAGTCGATCTCCACCGAATCGAACATTTTTTCTTCGCCGTATTTCACAGGGTCCACGTCTACGCCCCCCGAAAACAGGAAGCCGTCAAAGATCGCTGCGTACTCGGAAAGCTTTACGGGATCGGTTGTATAGGACAGCACCACGGGAAGACCGCCCGCAAACCAAACGGCATCCATATACCGCTGGTTCATCATCTTTTTCTCTCCGTCCCGTGAGGAAACAAGGCCAATGAGGGGACGGGTGGTATGGGAATGGCTCATAGCATCCCCCTTTCTTGAAAGTTAAATTTATTTAACTATTTCAAATACTTATCATTTTCGGACAGGATGCCGATCATATTATCCACAAGCTGGAGCATATCGGGGAGCAGGAAGCAGACCAGCGCGGCTCCGACCAAGGCAACCATACAGACCAGGATGAAGGAACGCCAACCTGAGCCCTGATTATCATAGCGGATATCGGCGCGGTAGTGCTCCTCGTCGGGGATATAGAAGTGATCGGTCTCAAAATTCAGACGGTAGGACGGCATGAAGAAGCCCTCGTCATTACCGTGCTCCGCTATATAGGCCTCCTGTGCGATCCCGACCTGGCGGTCATATGCTTCCTTTTCGACACAGCGGATAATCTTACCCAGCTTATTGGGACTCTTCAGACTGGCTTTGACTCCGCCGTTCCGCGCAAATCCCAGCTCGGCCAGGGTCTTGGCCTTATCCGGCCACAGGGCCTGCTCCTTGACGATCTTGCGCACGAAGGCACCCAATCGGTTCTTATCGTAGCAGACCATACCGGCGGCTACGATGAGTCCGATGGCAATGCCCAGAATAATCTTTTGCAGGGTGACGAGGGAGCCCGAGCCGATGCTGATATGCTCGTAGCGTCCCACGTCCACCGAAAAGTACTTGCCCTCCAGATACTCCCACAGCTCCTCAAAGAGAGTCGGCTCCCCCGATGTCGAAAGAAACAGCTTTTGCAACCACATCATGGGGATCTACCTCATTACTTGCGGATGACATCCACGCCCAGGTACTTCTTGAGCACGTCGGGGACGTTGATACTGCCGTCGGCGTTCTGGTTCTGCTCCACCAGAGCGGGCAGAATGCGGCTGGTGGCCAGGCCCGAGCCGTTCAGGGTGTGGACGTACTCGGTCTTGCCGTTGGCACGCTTAACGCGGATCATACCGCGGCGGGCCTGGTAGTCACGGGCGTTGGAGACAGAGGAAACCTCCTTGTAGCCGTTCATAGAGGGGATCTGGATCTCGATATCGTAGGTTCTGGCCATGGAAGCCGAGCAATCCTCGGCGGCCAGCTTGACGGTACGGAAGTGGAACCCCAGACCGGCTACCAGAGCCTCGGCCTTGGTCACGAGCTCGTCGAATGCGGCGTCAGACTGCTCGGGCAGGGTGTACTGGAACATCTCCACCTTGTTGAACTGGTGTCCGCGCACCATACCGCGCTCGTCGGAGCGGTAGGAGCCCGCCTCACGGCGGAAACAGGGGGTGTAGGAGACCAGCTTCTTGGGCAGATCGGCCTCGGTGAGGATCTCGTTACGGTAGAGGGAAGCCAGGGCGGCCTCTGCGGTGGGGAGCATATAATGCATACGGTTGTCGGTGGGGTTCTCGATCTTGTAGACCTCGTCGGCGAACTTGGGGAACTGGCCGGCAGTCAGACCGCACTCGTACTCCAGCATATGGGGAGGCAGGATCAGCTCGTAGCCATCGGCCAGATGGGTGTCGATGAAGTAATTGAGCAGAGCCCACTCCAGGCGGGCGCCCATACCGCGGTAGATCCAGAAGCCAGAGCCGGCCAGCTTGGTACCGCGATCGTAGTCGATCAGACCCAGGTCGGTGCAGAGGTCCACGTGATGCTTGGGTTCAAAATCGAACTTTCTGGGCTCACCCCAGTAACGGAGAGGCTGATTATTCTCCTTACCGCCGGGAAGCAGATCGGTATCGGGCAGGTTGGGAAGACCCAGCATGATGTCGGTCTGTTTGGTCTCGACCTCCTTGAGCTTCTCGTCGATCTCCTTGGTCTTATTCGACATAGCCTTCATCTCGGCGAAGATGGGGGCAACGTCCTTGCCCTCCTTCTTGTACTGGGGAATCAGCTTGTTCATCTTGTTCTGCTCGGCCTTGATGGTCTCGGTCTCGGTGATGAGGGTGCGTCTCTCACCGTCCAGAGCCAGAATGGCCTCAATGTCCTCGCGGGCATCCTTGCCCTTGATGAGAAGGCGGGCAATGACCTCCTCGGGGTTTTCTCTGATATACTTGATATCCAGCATGATCTTGTTTCCTTTCTTGGGTTTTTTAATCAAAAATGTCTTGTCCGACAATGGAATTTATGAGTGCTGTCAGATCCTCGTCATCCTCAAAGGACAACTCGACGGTCTTTTTTCCGGTCTTCTCATGGATCTTGACCTTTCTTCCCAGACGGGTGCGGAGCTTATCTTCCAGCTCCTTCATGTAGATTCTTCTCTGTGTAGTGGCGTGATCCTCAGGCAGATCGCGTACTTCTTCCGGGACGGTATTGTACTTTCGAACCAGGGTCTCCACCTCGCGGACTGAAAGCTCCTTTTCCACCGTCATTTCAGCCAGCGGAAGCATTTTTTCGTCGTCGTTCAGACCCAGAATGGCTCTGGCGTGTCCCATGGACAGCTTCTCATCCTGAACGAGAGCCAGAACGGAGTCGGGCAGTTCCAAAAGACGGAGCATATTGGCAATAGAAGAGCGGCTCTTACCGGCCTGTTGCGCCACCTCCTCTTGCTTGAGTCCGAAGCGCTCGATCAGAGCCTTATAGGCCATTGCCTCTTCTATGGGATTCAGATCCTTCCTCTGCACGTTCTCGATCAAGGCCACCTCTGCGATTTTCAGCTCGTCGCCCGTCATAATCACGGCAGGAATTTCATCCAAACCCGCCATTTTCGCGGCTCTCCAGCGTCTCTCGCCCGCGATGATCTCGTAATTGCCGTCCAGAACGCTGACCTCCCGCACCACAATGGGCTGGATTACGCCGTGCTCACGGATGGAATCCGCCAATACCTGGAGAGCGTTGTCATCGAAATTCTTACGGGGCTGATCGCCGCGAGGGGTAATGCGGCTGATCTTAATGGCAGTTTGAGCGTCGCTTTTTCCTTCGGGAATATTATCATCCAGAAGAGAGTAAAAATCTCTTCCAAGACCCTTATTTTTTGCCATATTGTTTCACCTCCTGCATCATATTCTGGTCGCCAGCTCGTTCGCCACAGCCAGATACTCATTGGTGCCCTTGCCGCGCTTATCGTGGTAGTAGACGGGCATTCCGAAGCCGGGAGCCTCGGACAGCTTGACACCTCGGGAGATCTGCGTATCGAAAAGCTTGCCGGCATAGTGCTTTTTCAGCTCATTCTTGACCTGCTGGGTCAGGAGCAGACGGTTGGCATACATAGTCAGAAGGATTCCCGTCACCGTAAGCTGGCTGTTGTAGTGCGACTTGATTTTACTGATGGTAATCATGAGCTGCGAAAGTCCCTCCAAGGCGTAGAATTCGCACTGCATAGGAATCACGACACCGTCGCTGGCCGAAAGAGAATTCATAGTCAGCATACCCAGCGAGGGAGGGCAATCCACGATAATGTAATCAAATTCGTCTTTGATCGGCTGGAAAGCGTTCCGCATTACTGCCCAGGGCTCAGGGGTATCCTCTTCAAGCAGATCGAATTCGGTGCCCGCGAGGCTCATATTTGAAGGAATCAAAGACAGCTTTTCAAACTCAGTTTTTATAATTGCGTCACTTGCCTTACAATCGTTCAGCAGGACGTCCTTGATGGTATACTGTAATCCTTTTTTTGCAATACCGACACCGCTGGTGGCGTTACCTTGGGGATCCAGATCCACAAGCAGCGTGTTGTACCCAAGCACACCCAAAGAGGCGGCAATATTGACCGCAGACGTGGTTTTACCGACACCGCCCTTTTGATTGGCAAAGGATATGATCTTTCCCATGGGTTTTTCTCCTTTACATAAAACTACTCTCATAGTATATCATAGATTTGAGAATTTTTCAAGTATTTTCTGTAGGTTTCATAAATATTTTTTGCGTTTCACGTGGAACTTTTCCATTATTTTCTTGAAGTAATCTTTGTTTCACGTGGAACATTTTTTGTTTTCACAAAAGTCCTTTTTTGTTTCACGTGAAACATTCACAAAAAAATCCACGCAAAACAAACGTTTCACGTGGAACATAATTTACAAAGGTTTCTTTTTAATGTTTCCGAATGTTCTCGGATACTCCTTTGGAGTCGGAGAATTTTTTCGAATGATGACGCTGTATCTTTGCTCTTCTTCTTTATTCATATGTAGCTTATACGAAATCAAAGATTCCAGTTCGCCGCCCATCTTGAAAATTCCGTTTTTCGCTTCCAGGTATTCTGCTTCACCTGCCGCTCCCTTGAGAGCGATCAGACGACCGCCCACCTTCACATAGGGGAGACACAGTTCGTTCAGTATATTCAGTCTGGCTACGGCGCGGCTGATTACACAGTCATAGGAATCGCGGTGCTCGGGATTCTTTGCCAACTCTTCGGCTCGGCCGCTGATTGCCATCACCTGCAATCCAAGCTTTTCTGCCGTGCTTTGTACGTATCGGATCTTCTTTTCAGTGCTGTCAATCCCCGTGATTCGCAGATCGGGGCGGACGATTGCCAACGGAAGCACGGGAAAGCCTCCGCCGCAACCAATGTCGGCCACGGTGGCATTTTGAGGAATCCATTCCGCTGCTTTGACGCAGTCAGCATAATGCAGGGGGATGATTTTATCCGTTGTGGTCAGGGCCGTGATGTTCATGACCCGATTGGTTTCCAACATAAGATCGGTCAGATCATAAAACTTTCGAATCGCGCTCTCGTCCGCATAGGCAATCAATCCGTTCTTTTCAAAAATACGAAGAAAATCTTCTCGAAATACCGAATACTCCATATAATCCTCTCATTTCACGCCAAGATACAACAAAAGCACCGATATATCCGCAGGGCTGACTCCGGATATACGGGATGCCTGCCCGACGGTTTTGGGCTTGAATTTTTCCAATTTCTGTCCGGCTTCCAACCGCAATCCCTTGATTTTGCGGTAATCCATATCTTCGGGGATGAATTTATTCTCCAGCTTTTTCTGTCTTTCGACCTCAGCCAGCTCTCTCTTTATATAACCCGCGTATTTTACGTCGGTTTCCACGGTTTTTGTAATTTCAAGACTCAGTGCAGGTCGGTTCGCATCGATGCACGCCAGATCCTCGTAGGTGATCTGGGGTCTTCTCAACAGATCGCCCAGGGATACTCCGGATTTTACATGCTCAAGACCCAATCTTTCCATAAGCGGATTGACGGTATCGGGACTCAAATGGGTGGATTCCAATCGGGTCTTTTCCGCCTCTTCAGCCGCTTTCTTGTTTGTATATGCCGCAAACCGTTCCTCAGAGATCAGCCCGCAGGCATGACCGATGGGTGTCAGGCGCAGATCGGCGTTATCCTGCCGCAGGATCAAACGAAATTCGGAGCGCGACGTCATCATGCGGTAGGGCTCGTTCGTCCCCTTGGTGACCAGATCGTCGATCAGAGTTCCGATGTAGCTGCCGGATCTCGGCAACGTGATTTGATCCTTACCGAGGACAGCCAAGGCCGCATTGATACCCGCCACCAGGCCTTGTGCGGCGGCCTCCTCGTAGCCCGACGTGCCGTTAAACTGTCCGGCACCGTAAAGGCCCGGGTGATCCTTGAATTCCAGGGTTGCCGAAAGCTGGGTGGGATCAGCGCAGTCGTACTCAATGGCGTAGGCGTAGCGCATGATCTCGGCATTCTTAAAGCCCTTGAGGGATCGGATCATGCTCCACTGTACGTCGGTGGGCAGAGACGTAGAGAAGCCCTGGATGTACATCTCCTCGGTGTGCTCGCCCATGGGCTCCACGAAAAGCTGATGCCGTTCCTTATCCGCGAATCGGACGATCTTATCCTCTATAGAAGGGCAGTACCGAGGTCCGGTTCCGCTGATCTGACCCGAATACATGGCGGAACGGTGTATATTCTCATGAATTATGGCGTGGGTATCCGCATTGGTATAGACGATATGGCAGGGAATCTGTTCATGGCTCAGATAGGTGCTTCGGTCTGTTTCGACCGAAAAGGGAATGGCTTGATCCTCGCCGTCCTGCACCTCCAATGCCGACAGGTCGATACTCTCCCGCTTGACACGGGCGGGCGTACCCGTCTTGAACCGCTGAAGCCGGATCCCCATAGCCGACAGGGAAGCAGACAGCCCTTTTGAGGGAAGACTTCCGTCGGGTCCCGATTCAAAATTCTTGTCGCCGACGAAAATTTTCGCCTCGGGATAGGTACCTGTGGCGATAATGACGGATTTGCAATCCCATTTTTCGCCCAGACGGGTCATAACACCGCTGATTCCCTTGCTTTTTCCCGTATTCTCGTCCATTTCTTCGAAAATATCCGTGATTTCAGCCTGCACGACGCGTAGATTCGCGGTCTGTTCCAAGGTATGCTTCATGCGCACGTGGTAGGCCACACGGTCAGCTTGTATCCGCTTGGAGTGAACGGCGGCGCCCTTACCGAGATTGAGAGTACGGCTTTGCAGAGTCACCGCGTCGGCACATTTGCCCATTTCTCCGCCCAAGGCGTCGATCTCGTAGACGAGATGCCCCTTGGCTGTGCCGCCGATGGAGGGATTGCAGGGCATATTGGCGATCTGATCCAGGGACAGGGTAAAGAGCACGGTATCTACTCCCATCCGAGCAGACGCCAGAGCCGCTTCACAGCCCGCGTGCCCCGCGCCGATCACTGCAACCGAAGCCTTTGTGATTGTATTCACGCTCATATACATTCCTTATTTTACCATTTATTACCAGTTACATCATAGTAACCCATGATATTGTATCATTCTTTTGGGCTTTCGTCAAGTACCGCACCCGAAAATATCTCGGCATATATAAAATTTATGTAAACTTTTTTTCTCCAAATCCTTGAAATTTCGCAAAAACCCTTTACTTTTTGCAAAAAGTATGCTATTATATACAGTGAGCAAATTTGTCCTGCGGTTTTGCTCCCGCAGGGAAAAATTTTCAAGGAGGAAATTCCTAAAATGGCAATCATCAGAAAAAAAGTGTCCATGGACGGTAACCAGGCTGCCGCTACGGTGAGCTACGCTTTCACCGAAGTCGCCGGCATTTACCCGATTACCCCCTCCAGCCCCATGGCTGACTGGGTAGATCAGTGGTCTGCTCAGGGACTCAAGAACATCTTCGGTACCACCGTCAACGTGATGGAGATGGAATCCGAGGCAGGCGCCGCCGGTACGGTCCACGGCTCCCTGAACGCAGGTGCGCTGACCACCACCTACACCGCATCCCAGGGTCTTCTGCTGATGATCCCCAACATGTACAAGATCGCCGGTGAGCTTCTCCCCTGCGTCTTCCACGTGTCCGCCCGTTGCGTGGCTTCCCACGCTCTGAATATTTTCGGCGACCACTCCGACGTCTACGCTTGCCGTCAGACCGGTTTCGCTATGCTGGCTGAGACCAATCCCCAGGAGGTTATGGACCTGGGTGCTGTCGCTCACCTGGCTACCATCAAGGGCCGCGTTCCCTTCCTGAACTTCTTCGACGGCTTCCGTACCTCCCACGAGATCCAGAAGATCGAGGTCTGGGACTTCAAGGATCTGGCCGAGATGGTGGATATGGACGCTGTGGCCGCTTTCCGTTCCCGCGCTCTGAACCCTGAGCATCCCGTGCTCCGCGGCTCCGCTCAGAACGGTGATATCTTCTTCCAGAACCGCGAGGCCTGCAACCGCTACTACGACGCTCTGCCCGCCATCGTCGAGGAGTACATGGACAAGGTCAACGCCAAGCTGGGCACCGACTACAAGCTCTTCAACTACTACGGCGCTCCCGACGCAGACCGCGTCATGATCGCTATGGGCTCCATCTGCGACGTGGCCGAGGAGGTCATCGACTACATGATGGCTCAGGGTGAAAAGGTCGGTCTCATCAAGGTCCGCCTGTATCGTCCCTTCTGCGCTGACAAGCTCATCGAGGCTATTCCCGCAACCTGCGAGAAGATCGCCGTCCTCGACCGTACCAAGGAGCCCGGTTCTCTGGGTGAGCCTCTGTACCTCGACGTCGTCACCGCTCTGGCTACCCACGGTGTCCAGAAGAAGGTCGTCGGCGGCCGTTACGGTCTGGGCTCCAAGGATACGCCTCCTTCCTCCATCTTTGCCGTATTCGCAAACCTGGCTAAGGACGAGCCCAAGGCTAACTTCACCATTGGTATCGTAGACGACGTCACCAACTGCTCTCTGGAAGAGACTGTGGCTCCCGACACCGCTCCTGCCGGCACCATCGCCTGCAAGTTCTGGGGTCTGGGCGGCGACGGTACCGTTGGTGCCAACAAGAACTCCATCAAGATCATCGGTGACCATACGGACAAGTACATTCAGGCGTACTTCCAGTATGACTCCAAGAAGACCAACGGTATCACCATCTCTCACCTGCGCTTCGGTGACACCCCCATCAAGTCTCCTTACTACATCAACAAGGCTGACTTCGTGGCTTGTCACAACCAGGCTTATATCAACCGTTACGACATCGTCCAGGACATCAAGCAGGGCGGTACCTTCCTGCTGGACTGCAACTGGTCCGACGAGGAGCTGGATGCCAACCTGCCTTCCGCTGTGAAGCAGTATATCGCCAAGAACAACATCAAGTTCTACACCATCAACGCGACCAAGCTGGCTCGCGATCTGGGTAACGCCAAGGTCAAGAACACCGTGCTTCAGTCCGCATTCTTCGCTCTGGCAGCCATTCTGCCCGCAGCTGAGGCTATCGAATACATGAAGTACATGGCCACCAAGTCCTACCTGAAAAAGGGCCAGGCCATCGTTGACCTGAACCATGCCGCCATCGACGCCGGTGCCAACGCCTACCACGCCGTTGAGGTTCCCGCCGCCTGGGCTACCTGCGCTGACGACGAGGCCGCCGCCGCCAAGACCTGCGACCGCGCCGATCTGGGTGCCTTCGTCAACAACGTGGTGACCCCCGTCAACGCCATGAAGGGTGACAGCCTGCCCGTTTCCGCTTTCGTGGACTACGTGGACGGTACCTTCCCCCAGGGCTCCGCTGCCTTCGAGAAGCGCGGCGTTGCCGTTATGGTTCCTACCTGGAATCCCACCAAGTGCGCTCAGTGTAACACCTGCTCCTTCGTCTGCCCTCACGCCGCCATCCGTCCCTACGCGCTGGATGCCGAGGAGGCCGCAAACGCTCCCGAGTCCACCAAGTTCACCGCTAAGATGATCGGTAAGGGCTGCGAGGGCTACAAGTTCACCGTTGCCGTTTCTCCTCTGGACTGCATGGGCTGTACCCTCTGCGTGAAGGCCTGCCCCGTCAACGCCACCGCCGAGAAGAAGGCCGCCGCCGCAGGCGAGAAGGTCAAGCCCGAGGATTTGGCCCTCTACATGGTGCCCCAGGCTCAGGAGTCCGCACAGCAGGCTTCCTTCGACTACTGCGTCGCCAACGTCTCCAGCAAGGCTCTGCCCTTCGCTGACAACTCCGTCAAGGGCTCCCAGTTCAAGCAGCCCCTGCTTGAGTTCTCCGGCTCCTGCGCAGGCTGTGCCGAGACCTCTTACGCTCGTCTGATCACTCAGCTGTTCGGCGAGAGAATGTATATCTCCAACGCTACCGGCTGTTCCTCCATCTGGGGCGGTTCCTCCCCCGCAACTCCTTACACCGTCAACCGCGAGAGCGGCAAGGGTCCCGCTTGGGCAAACTCCCTGTTTGAGGACAACGCCGAGCACGGTCTGGGTATCGCCCTCGGTCAGAAGGCCGTCCGCGACAGACTCATGGCTCAGGTTGAGGGTATGATGAACTCCGACAAGGCTTCCGACGAGTTCAAGGCCGCCGCCAAGGCTTACCTGGATACCAAGGACGACGGTAAGGCCAACGAGGCCGCTACCAAGGCTCTGATTGTCGAGCTGGAGAAGGCCGCTGCCGCAGGTTGCCCCGTGGCTCCCGCAATTCTGGCCGAGAAGGAGTATCTGAACAAGAAGTCCGTCTGGATCTTCGGTGGTGACGGTTGGGCTTACGATATCGGCTTCGGCGGTCTGGACCACGTCCTGGCTACCGGCGAGAACGTCAACGTCTTCGTCTTCGATACCGAGGTGTACTCCAACACCGGTGGACAGGCATCCAAGTCCTCCAACATCGGTCAGGTGGCTCAGTTCGCCGCCGCCGGTAAGGCCATCGGCAAGAAGAACCTGGCTGAGATCGCCATGTCCTACGGCTACGTCTACGTCGCTCAGGTCGCTATGGGCTCGGATATGAACCAGCTCCTGAAGGCTCTGACCGAGGCTGAGGCCTACAACGGTCCCTCCCTCATCATCGGTTACGCTCCCTGTGAGATGCACGGTGTCAAGGGCGGTATGCAGAACTGCCAGCTCGAGATGAAGAAGGCTGTTGAGGCCGGCTACTGGCATCTGTTCCGCTACAACCCCACTCTGGAGACGGGCAAGCTGACCGTGGATTCCAAGACTCCTACCGGTGACTACACCGCGTTCATCAAGTCCGAGAACCGCTACGCCCGTCTGGCTGCCTCCAACCCCGAGCGCGCCGAGGCTCTGTTCGCCAAGGCCGAGGCCTCCGCTGCCGCCAAGTACGACAGACTGGAGAGAATGAAGAAGCTGTACGAGTAATTTCTGACTCGGTTCTTGCATTCAAGCTCATAAACACGCAAAACCCTCCGCTTCGGCGGGGGGTTTTCTGTCGTTGGAGAAGTAAATTGTAATAATTATGTTTGTCATACGTGAGCCGTTGTGGAAATACTGCGTGTTTCAAATTGGTATTTAGCGGTCTGTTTTTTGCCCACTTGTGGGTTATCATCCTGAGCGGAGCCGTTTTCGGCGGAGTTGAAGAACCTCCTTTGCCGACAAGAGATCCTTCGACTTCGGGCTACGCCCTCCACTCCGGATGACAGAACAAGTGGGCAAAAAACAAACCGACAAACCCAAAGAACGCCATCCCGCCCAATTTCAACCCAAGCCGCACTGATTCATAAAAATTTTACAAATATAAAAAACCCCATCAATCCCCACATTTCCACAGGTATGACATCCGTTTCGCCGAAAAAATATTGAATGGGGCTTGATTTTTACGTGTTTATATGTTATAATAAGTTAATTATATTTATATAAAACGCGCGCGTGCGTAAGGGACGGTGATCCGTCCTCTCCCGGCGCGGGACAAGACGAAAATACGACGGAAAGGAAAAAGTTTTATGGCTTATCTCGACGACATTTCCCAGGTCTGGCATCTGGTGCGGGAGTCCTTCCGCCCCGAGCTCAGCGAGGTCATCACCGATCTGTGGCTGGGCGGTCTGGAGGTAGTGGATTTTCAAGGCTCCACCGTCACCATGAAGGCAGAATCCGAGGTCAAGATCCGTGTGGTCACCTCCAAGTATAAGGCGGATATCGAACGCCGCTTTTCCGAAATGCTGGGCTTTGAGGTCAAGCTCTCCCTGGTCTTTGACGGGGCTCCCATCATTCCCCCCGATGAGCCCGGTCTGCTCCAGCGGGCGGCGGAAAATCCCATTCCCGAGCCCATCGCAGATACCTCCGACGATCCCCAGACTACCGGCAGTCAGGAGGGCTCCTTCCATCCCAACGGCATAGGCTCCACCCTCCCCCCCTTCAATTTCGAATACACCTTTGAGAACTTCATCGTGGGCTCCTCCAATAAGTTCGCTCACGCCGCCTGTATCGCCGTGGCGGATCGCCCCGCCCAGGCCTACAACCCCCTGTTCATATACGGCCCCAGCGGCCTGGGTAAGACCCACCTGCTCTACGCCATCACCAACGAGCTCAAAAAGAAGATCGCCAACGTGCGGGTCATTTACATCAAGGGCGAGGATTTTGCCAACCAGCTCATCGACTCCATCTCCCGTCAGGCCATGAACGAATTCCGGGACAAGTACCGCTCCTGTGACGTTCTGCTCATCGACGATATCCATTTCATCGCGGGCAAGACCTCCACCCAGGAGGAGTTCTTCAACACCTTCAACGCCCTCCACGAGGCCGGTAAGCAGATCATCATGACCTCCGACCGTCCTCCCCGCGAGATCAAGACCCTGGAGGAGCGGCTCAAGACCCGCTTCGAGTGGGGACTCATCGCGGATATTCAGCCCCCGGATCTGGAGCTCCGTACCGCGATCATCAAGAAGAAGGCCTCCATATTCAACGTATCCATTCCCGAGGACGTTTTGATGTTTCTGGCTGAGAATCTCCGCTCCAACATCCGTCAGATCGAGGGAGCCATCAAGAAGCTGAGGGCCAAGAGCTTTCTGACAGGCCGCCACGTCACCATGGATCTGGCCAGAAACTGCATCTCCGAGCTTCTGGGAGGCGCTGAGCCCGTAACCGTAACGGTGGACAAGGTCTTTGCCGCCGTGTACAAGAAGTACAACATCAAGCGGGATGAGATCGTCAGCTCCAAGCGTACCAAGGAGATCGCCAACGCCCGTCATATTACGGTCTACGTCATCCGTCAGATCACGGATATGTCCCTGCCGAATATCGGTAAGATCATCGAACGCGACCATTCCACCGTGATCTCATCCATTGAAACCATCGAAAAGAGAATGGCGCAGAATCCCGTATTCCGCACCGAAATTGAGGAAATGGTCAAGGAGGTCAAGGGAAGCTGATCGCCCGCCCTGTGGAAAAATTCTCTTTCTCCACGGGCTTTTCCACCGTTTCCCAGCCCCTTCGCAGGTTTGTCAACCGATTTTTCCACAAGCTGTGGAAAAGTGTGTGGAAAAAATGAGTTTTGCACAGGTTTGTCCATGGTCTTTTGTGTAAAACACCAAAATCCCCCTTTTTTCGACCGAAATCATTCTTTTTTGGGTTTTCGCACGTCTCCTTCATGTGGAAAATTGACCAACAGGGCTGTGGAAAATCCGATACTCCCCGGCTTGTCCACAAGCTTCGGTGGATAAATCGGAAGAGTTTTCCACCGAAACGGGAGTGATGATTTTCCACGGCGACATGGGTGACGGTGCAAAACGGCTGAAATTCGCCCACGTTGCGCGTATCCGACACGAAATGCGGCTCCGTCCACATTTCCTCCACATGAAATCACGGGCTTTCCCACAGAGACCGAAGGCGTATGTAAACGAAAAAATCGTTATCACATATGAAAAATCCGATTTTCCACAGTTTCCACCCCCTCTAAGGCTGCTACTTCTGGTCTTGTTTCGTATTTTTCCGTAATCTCCGTATCCTTCGCCCGCGCGCAAGACCGCTGCGGACAGAAAAACGTGTCGTCCCTCTTTTGTGGGGAAATTTCCAAAGACTCTCGCGACCCTTTCCCTTTGTACCCGCGCCTTGTATGCCAAATTCAAAATATAAGGAGTATTCCTATGAAGATCGTATTCCGAAAAGATATTATCTGTGCCGCCGTGGCTCCGCTGATGAGCGGTGTTTCCACCAAAATGACCCTGGTTGCCACCGAGGGCATCCTCATTGAGGCCAGCCTGCCGAATACCTGCATCATGACTACCTACGACATCGAAAAGGGTGTTCGTATCTCCATTGAGGCCGACATCATCGAGGCGGGCTCCGCTATTGTCAGTGCCTCCAAGTTCTCCCAGATCGTCCGCGTCATGGATGGCGGCGACATCACCCTGACCGTAGACGACCGCAACTGCGCTACCGTGGTCAGCGGCCGCTCCTCCCACACCATGACGGCTCTCCCCGCCAAGGATTTCCCTGAGATCCCCCGTTTGACCACGCCCCAGGGCTTCGTGGCCCCCCAGAGAGCAGTGCGCACCATGATGGCGAAATGTATGTACGCGATGGGCGTCAATGACCAGCGGCCCGTGCTCAACGGTCTGTTTTTCTCCATCAAGGACGGAAAGCTTCATATGGTCTCCTGCGACTCCTTCAAGATGGCCACCTGCGCCACCGAAACCGCTCTGTACGGTCTGGACAAGGATCTGACGGTGGAGGATACCCGCTTCATTCTGCCCAACAAGTCGGTAAACGAGCTGTACAAGCTGCTCAGCGACAAGGACGAGGAGGCCGTAGTTACCATCTACATGAGCCGTAAGAACATCATTTTCGTCATGGGCAATCTGACCTTCTTCTCCAAGCTCATCGAAGGGGAGTACATCGACTATAACCGTATCATTCTCCGCAACCACCGCATCACGGTCTACGCCGACCGCGAATCGGTCATCTCGGCTCTGGAGCACGCCGCACTGATTACCGAGGAAAAGGTGGCGGGCTCTGTCCGTTCCCACGTCCGCCTGGAGGTACAGGGGAATATCCTGAAAATCTCGGCGACCTCGGGCACCGGCTCCTCCTACGACGAGGTGGCCATTGGCCACGAGGGCGACGATCTGGTCATCGCCTTCAATAACCGCTACCTCATCGACAGCCTCCGCGCCTGCTCTGCGGACAGGATCAAGCTGTCCATGTCCTCACCTCTCTCCAGCATCAACATCGAGCCGAATGACGAGGATACTGCGGATGAGGATCTGTTCATGCTTCTGCCCGTCCGTATGAAGGACTGAGGAAAGATACAGAGATACAAAGATACAAGATACAATAACCGTAGCTTGAATCGTATCTTGTATCTCGTATCTTGTATCTCGTATCTTGTATCTTGTATCTGCGTTTACAAAAAAAAGAATTTTCATAGAAAGCGAGGTGATCGGCACGGTCTGTCATAGCATTGAAATCGAGAATTTCCGCAATATCGGGTCGGCGTCGGTTGCCTTTGGCGAAGGGGTGAATCTTCTCCACGGAGACAACGCCCAGGGAAAGACCAACCTTCTGGAGGCGGTGTATTTCACCGCCCTGGGCAAGAGCTTCCGACCCGTCAAGGAGGCCGAGCTGATCCGCTTTGGAGAGGAGTCTGCCCATCTGGTAAACCGCTTCCACGATTCGGTGCGGGCGCAAAGCCTGTCCTTCCGCATTTTCAGCGGGCGAGGCAAGCGAGTCGTGGAACAGAACGGCATGAAAATCGGGCGGATGTCCGAGATGGTGGGGGCTTTCCGGGTGGTGCTGTTCTGCCCCGAGCATCTCTCACTCATTCAGGGAGGCCCCGAGCTGCGGCGCAATTACCTGAACGTCGCCCTTTCCCAGCTCCGCCCGCTGTACCTGCAAAGCCTGCAACGCTATAACAAGGTCCTCAAGGAGCGCAACGCCCTGCTCAAGCGCGCTCCCGAGGATATGGCCACCTTCAAGGCCACAGAGCCCATGTGGTCGGCTCAGCTGGCTCACGAGGCGGCGGCGATCACGATGCACCGCGCCCGCTACGTCCGACAGATCAACGATCACGTCCGCGCCTGCTTTGCGGACATGATGGCCAAGTACGAGGGCGGGGACGAGCTCCCCGAGCTGATCTATCAGCCAACCCTGGGAAGCGGCCGGCAGGAGACGCAGGAGCCTGCTCTCTTTTCCGACGTATCGCGGCTGGAAGAGCGGTATCTGGAGCTGCTCTCCACCCGCCACGACCGCGAGATCGGCGCAGGAGCCACGCTGTGGGGGATCCACAAGGATGACATCCGGATCACCTTAAACGGCCGTCCTGCCCGTCTGTACGCCTCTCAGGGGCAGCAGAGATCCCTGGCACTGGCCATGAAGCTGGCCGAGGGCTGGGTCTCGGCTTATGAATCGGCGGGAGATATGCCGGTTTTCCTCTTTGACGACGTCCTCTCCGAGCTGGATATCCACAGGCGGGACTATCTGGTGCAGGAAATGAAGGGTCGTCAGGTCATTATGACCGCCTGCGACCCTGCGGCGGCAGATTTCGGCGGAGCCGTCAACCTCATTCACGTGGACGGCGGCCGCTATACCCGAAGGGAGGTGTGAGGCATGTACCTGCACATCGGCAATCAGATCAATATCCGAGAGCGGGACATCATTGGCATTTTCGACGCCGACCGTACCACCACCTCCTGGATCACCCGCAAGTACCTCTCGGAGGCCGAAAAGAAGGAGCTGGTCTTGGCCGCCAATGACGAGATCCCCAAATCCTTCGTCCTCTACCGCGACCGCACCGACGGCAAGTATAAGGTCTACTTCTCCCAGCTCTCCACCTCCGCCCTCCTGGGCCGACTGGGAAGCCTTGGCGGCGAGGATGCGGGAGGGGCGAGGTAAACGGAATTTCCACCCAATCCATTTTTAAGAATTGCTATACCATAAAAAGGAATCAGAAACATGGCTGACATTGAGAAGAATCAAGTAGAAGAAGAAGTCGTATACGACGAAAAACAGATACAGGTGCTGGAGGGCCTGGAGGCGGTGCGTAAGCGCCCTGGTATGTACATCGGTACTACCTCCATCCGCGGTCTGCACCACCTGGTCTACGAGATCGTGGACAACTCCATCGACGAGGCTCTGGCGGGGTACTGCGATAAGATCGAGGTCATCATCAACGAGGGGAACAGCATTACCGTCATTGATAACGGCCGCGGTATCCCCTGCGGTATCCATCCCAAGCAGGGCATCCCCACCCCCGAGGTGGTCTATACCATCCTCCATGCCGGCGGAAAATTCGGCGGCGGCGGCTACAAGATCGCGGGCGGCCTCCACGGCGTGGGCGCCTCGGTGGTCAACGCCCTGTCGGAGTGGCTGGAGCTGGACGACGCGGTGGATGGTCAGCACTACACCGAGCGATTTGAAAGAGGCCACGTGGCCCGGGCCTTCAAGTGCGAGGGCGCCTCTCCCGACAGACCTCACGGCGTCAAGGTGACCTTCAAGCCCGATCCTACCATTTTTGAGGAGACCGTGTTCGAGTACGAGACCTTGCTCAAGCGTCTGCGTGAGCAGTCCTTCCTCAATGCGGGGGTGCGCATCGTCCTCCGTGACGAGCGGCAGGCCGATGAGAACGGCAATTTCCGCGAGGATGATCTCTGCTTCGAGGGCGGTATCCGTTCCTTCGTCAGCTTCCTGATCGAGAACAAGCACGCCGACCCCATCCACGATAAGGTCATCTACATGAAGGGCGAGAAGGGCACCAGCATTGCCGAGATCGCCATGCAGTATAACGACAGCTACGAGGAGATCGTCCAGACCTTCGCCAACAATATGAACACCATCGAGGGCGGTATGCACGAGACCGGCTTCCGCTCGGGCCTCACCCGCGCCATCAACGATTATGGCCGTAAGGCGGGGATCCTCAAGGGGGACGATAAGCTCTCGGGCGAGGACGTCCGCGAGGGTCTGTGCGCCATCGTGTCGGTGAAGCTGGAGAACGCCTAGTTCGAGAGCCAGACCAAGGCCAAGCTGGGTAATTCCGAGATCCGTACCCTGGTGGAGAACACCGTCAACACCAAGCTGGCCGAATTCTTTGAGGAGAACCCCTCGGTTGGCCGCACCATTATCGATAAGGCCCTGGCCGCGTCGAGAGCCCGTGAGGCCGCCAGAAAGGCCAGAGAGACCAGCCGCCGCACCGCCCTGTCGGAGGGCTCCTCCCTCCCCGGTAAGCTGGCCGACTGCCACGAGCGTAACGCAGAGCTCACTGAGCTCTACCTGGTGGAGGGAGACTCCGCAGGCGGCTCCGCCAAGTCGGGCCGGAACTCCCGCTTCCAGGCCATCCTGCCTCTGCGCGGTAAGGTGCTGAACGTGGAAAAGACCCGCCTGGACAAGGTCTACGGCAACCCCTCCCTCCTCCCCATCATCCAGGCCATCGGCTGCGGTATCGGCGAGGACTTCGATATAAATAAGCTCCGCTACGGCAAGATCATCATCATGGCGGATGCCGATGTGGACGGTTCCCATATCCGGATCCTCATCCTCACCTTCCTGTTCCGCCATATGCGCCAGCTCATCGACGAGGGGCACGTCTACTTCGCCCAGCCTCCGCTGTATAAGATCGCCCGCAAGAACAGCAAGAACAACAAGGAAGCCCGCTACGCCTTCTCGGACGAGGAGCGGGATCAGATCATCGCCGAGATGGGCGGCCACAACATCGAGGCCAGCCGCTACAAGGGTCTTGGTGAGATGAACGCCGAGCAGCTCTGGGAGACCACCATGGATCCCGCCACCCGTACCCTTCTGAAGGTCACCATCGAGGATGCCATCACCTGCGACGCCATGTTCTCCCTGCTCATGGGCGACAAGGTGGAGCCCCGCCGCGTATTCATCGAGGAGAACGCCAAGTTCGCCGAAAATCTGGATATCTGATTCCGCATGCGGCCGAAAAAACGGCATTTCTCGGATAATTCTTGCCTGACAAAGACTTTTCAAAAAATGCCCGATTCGGTTTTCAACAGGTTTTCCCACATACTGTGGAAAACTCCTGTGGAAAATTGAAAAGTCGAAAAAATAGAACCAAAAAGCTATGGAAAAACCGAAAAATCACGTCATTATGTCGGTATGACAAGCATATTTTGGGAAAATGTCGTTGATTTGTCACCGAAATGTCGTAGCTTGCACGCGAAATAACCGACAGGTATGACAAACCGCACAGGCTATGGAAAAAAGTTTTCCACAGGATGTGGAAAAGTCTGTGGAGAATTTCGGGTCCTGAAACGAAAAAAAGAAAAAAGTATTCCTATGTAAAGGAATTTTACGGTTTTTCAGCGAATGTGGAAAACCAATGGAAATTGGTCTGAAAATGCGGTTGATCCCTGTTGAAAAATCTGCGGAAACGTATGGAAAACCGTGATTTTTCCCCAAGAAAACAGGAAAAAGGGATGACAAAGAGTTATCCACAGCGACACAGCAGCGACATTTTTACAGCAAAAACAGTAAATTTTGAAAAAAAGCATTCATACGGGAAGAAAATTCCCGTTTCTGACCGCATTTTCGGGAGGTGAGCCGCATCAAACAGCGTTTCTTCATAGCCTGCTTGGGGCTGGCTTTGGCTGTTGCCCTGTTTACGGGTGTTTTCGC
Source organism: Clostridia bacterium (assembly GCA_017938885.1). GTDB lineage: Bacteria > Bacillota > Clostridia > Oscillospirales > CAG-272 > CAMEON01. The sequence continues at coordinate 9,359 of JAGBAS010000092.1, read as the reverse complement.
CGTGATGGGGTGGGGCTCCCTGCTCAGAGACGCGGGCTCGGCGGTGATCTATCCCTTTCAATGGATCGGCTCCAAGATCGGAAACGGAATCTCGGGCTTCTTCTCCTACCTTGCGGATCTGGATGACCTGCAAGCCGAGCTGGAGTCGGTCAGGGCTGAAAACCAAGCCTTGAAAAATCAACTGATCGACGCCGAGATCCTGGCCGACGAGAACGCCTGGCTGTATCACTATTTATCCATCAAGGAGGAGCATGGAGACTATGCCCTCTGCGCCGCCTCGGTTATTTCCTCCTCCTCAGCCTCGGGCGAGGGCGGGGACTTTGCCACCGAGCTGACCCTCAACCGAGGCTCCTCCTCGGGCGTGGAGACGGGGATGCCCGTCATTACCCCGTCGGGTCTGGTGGGGGTGGTCGTCGAGGTAAGTCTTCACCACTGTCGGGTCATGACCCTGCTGGATACCTCGGTATCGGTGGGGGCGGTTACCACCAGAGCCACCGAAAACGGCCTTTGTGAGGGAGATTATTCGGTACTTCACATGGGGCAGGCCATCCTCAAGAATCTCCCCGAGGAGGCGGACGTACAGGTGGGGGATATCGTGGTCACCAGCGGGCGGGGAAGCGTGTATCCCTACGGCATTCCCATCGGACGGGTGACCGAGGTGACCGCCAACGCCTTCGTCCGTACCACCGAGGCCGCCGTGGAGCCCTTTACGGATTTTTCAGAGCTGACGCAGGTGGTCATCCTGACGGATTATACGCACTACGTGGACGGGTATGAGAATACCCAAGGAGATCGGCCGTGAACCGCCGCCCGGGGATCCGCTACACCGCCGTCGGTACGGGCCGAAGGGTGCTGACCGAGCAGATCAAGCTGACGGTGACGCTGGCTCTGACGGGGCTTGTCCTCATCGGGCTGGAGACCACGGCTCTGTCCCGCGTAAAGATCCCCCTGTTCGGCTGGCAGGCCGCCTCTCCCGCCTTAGGTCTTCTCTTTTCCATGGCTGTGGGATTCCTCCACGGGGAGAGAGAGGGAGGTATTACGGGTCTTTTCGCAGGCTGGATGGCGGATGCGACCATGGGAGACGGCATGATGCTCTGTCCCCTCCTGTATTTCCTTTGCGGATACCTGTCGGGAACCGTGGGAAAACGGCGTTTGGCTCACAATCTGCCCTCCTTTATGATCTTTTCGGTGATGGGAGGCGGGCTGCGCTGTCTGTGGGCCGTGTCTGCGGCCGCCGTCAAGCTGCGGGGGCTTCCTCCTGCCGTATGGATTTGGACGGGGCTTGTTCCCGCCTGGGTTCTGACGGTTCTGTTCTCGGCGGCGGTGTATGGGACGGTCAAGGGGGAGCAGTGGCTTCTGAAGCCGAAATCGTGATGAGATTTGAGATTCAAAATGATTTTTCAATATTCATGTCAGATAATTAAAAAAATTTTTCAGACTATCTATTAAAATTTTCACGGAGAAAACAGCATGAGCAAGAAAAAAGAAAGAGAGCTGCAAAGAGAAAACGAGTGCATACTCTTTGAGAATCAGAAGGTCGTGGACGTGGATATGGAGCATGAGGTGAAGAAGTCCTTCATCGAGTATTCCATGTCGGTCATCATCTCCCGCGCCCTGCCCGACGTGCGCGACGGCATGAAGCCGGGTCAGCGCCGCATCCTGTACACCATGTACGAGGATCACCTGACCCACGACAAGCCCTTCCACAAGTCGGCGGCTACCGTCGGTACGGTGCTGGCGCGGTACCATCCTCACGGTGATGCCTCTGTGTACGGCACCATGGTACACATGGCACAGCCCTTCAATATGCGCCATATCCTCATCGAGGGTCAGGGTAACTTCGGCTCGGTGGACGGTGACCCGCCCGCCGCGTACCGATATACCGAGGCGCGCATGGACAAGATCACCGACGAGATGCTGCGGGACATGGACAAGAACGTGGTCAACATGATCCCCAACTTCGACAACAGCCGCAAGGAGCCCGAGGTCCTGCCCTCCCGCTTCCCCAACCTCTTGGTCAACGGCTCCATGGGTATCGCCGTCGGTATGGCCACCAACATCCCCACCCACAATCTGGGGGAGGTCATCGATGCCACCGTCTACCGCATGGAGAACCCCGACTGCACCATCCCCGAGCTCATGCAGTTCATCCAGGGCCCCGACTTCCCCACCTACGGTACTATTTACGGCACCAACGGCATCAAGGAAGCCTACATGACGGGTAAGGGCCACATCATGGTGCGCGCCACCGCCGAGGTGGAGGAGGACAAGCGCCAGATCGTGGTCACCGAGATCCCCTACGGTGTCAACAAGAGCATGCTCTGCGCCGCCATCGGCAATCTGGTCAAGGAAAAGCGGGTGGACGGTATTTCGGATATCCGCGACGAGTCTGACCGCAACGGTATGCGCATCGTCATCGACCTCAAAAGAGAGGCCAACGGCCATGTGGTGCTCAATCAGCTCTACAGATATACCCAGCTCCAGGATACCTGCGCCGTCAATATGCTGGCCATCGTGAAAAACGAGCCCAAGGTGCTCAATCTCGCCCAGATCCTGGACTACTACATCCAGCATCAGGAATCGGTCATCACCAACCGCGTGAAGTACGACCTGGCCGCCGCCCTGCGGGATGCCCACATCTACGAGGGCTACAAGCTGGCCATCGACAACATCGACGAGGTCATCTCCATCATTCGCTCCTCCCCCGATATCGCCACCGCCAAGGTCAACCTCATGAACCGCTTTAACGGCCCCGTCCGCAGCGGTGAAGACATTGATCTGGCCGAGTTCGCCGCCGACGAGAACCCCGGACTGTCCGAGGAGCAGGCCGCCGCCATCGTAGCTCTGACCCTGGGACGGCTTTCGGGTCTGGAGCGGCAGAAGATCGAGGATCGTCTGGAGGCTCTCCACGCCGCCATCAAAGAGTACCGCGCCATTCTGGGTGACATCAACCGCATCAAGGCCATCATCAAGGAAGAGATGCTGGACATCAAGAATCGCTTCAACGAGCCCCGCCGTACCCGCATCGAGGCCGTGGAAAACGAGATCATCGACGAGGATCTGGTGGAGCGCCGCAACTGCGTGCTGACTCTGACCCACGCCGGCTACATCAAGCGGCAGGCTACCGAGGTCTATTCGGCTCAGCGCCGAGGCGGTAAGGGTATCATGGGCATGGCTACCAAGGAGGAGGACTATATTGAGCAGGTGGTTTCGGTTCACTCCCACTCCACTGTCATGATGTTTACCAATACGGGTAAGGTCCAGTGCATCCGGGGCTTCCAGATCCCCGAGGCCTCCCGCACCGCCAAGGGCACCAACGTGGTCAACCTGCTCCAGCTTTCCGAGGGGGAGAAGATCACCTCCATGATCGCCGTCACAGATTTCGGCGAGGGTGAGTACCTGGTCATGGTGACCCGCAACGGTGTCATCAAGCGCACCCTGCTCTCGGAGTTCGAATACCAGCGCAAGGGCGGTAAGATCGCCATTACCCTGGACGAGGGCGACGAGCTGCTCTACGTCCTCCACACCAAGGGCAACAGCGAGATCATCATCGCCACCGCCGCCGGTAACGCCGTCCGCTTTGACGAGGGCAACGTCCGTTGCATGGGCCGCACCGCCCGGGGCGTCAAGGGTATCTCCCTTCGCGAGGGCGACGGCGGCCGCGACCGCGTGGTGGGTGCCGTCGTGGTGGATGATGCCAAGCACCTGGTAACGGTCACCGAGAGAGGCTTTGGTAAGCGTTCTCCCTTCGACGACTTCCGCACTATGGCCAACCGAGGCGGCTTTGGCGTGCGTTGCCAGAATATCACCGAAAAGACGGGACTTCTTTCGGGTATCGCCGCTGTGGATACCGACAGCGACCTCATGATGATTACCGATCAGGGTACCATCATCCGCACCCCCGCCTCCGATCTCTCCATCCTGTCCAGAACCGCCGGCGGCGTTATCGTCATGCGCCTGCCCGAGGGGCAGTACGTGGCCAACTTCACCGTGGTGGCTAAGGAGGAAAAGGAGGATGAGGAGACTGCGGACGAAGAGGATGCCGAGATGATTGAGACCGTCGAGACTGCCGAGACCCCGGATACCGAGGCGGTTGAGGTGACTGTCTCCGACGAGCCTATCCAAGAGGAATAAGATATGAAACGAATCCTACTGATCCTTCTGATCGTACTGATTATGCTGATGGCCTCCTGCTGTGACGCGTCCCGTGAGCCTGCTCCCGAGCTGGATACGGTCTACGACCGACTGGTGCAGGTCATCGAGGCCTCCCACGAGGTCAACGTCCTGCTCTTTGGCGCGGGACTCCCCGTTTATCCCCGAGGGGATGCGGAGGATGAGCTGGTTCACCGTTACTACGGCGTGACCGACAATGGCCGCGAGTTCGTGACTCCCTACGCCAAATACGGCAGTATTGCCGAGATGCAATCCGCTATTGCCGCTGTCTACAGCGTGGAATACCGTGAATCTCTCTATGAATCCCTGTTTACGGGCTATGCGGCCAACGAGATGTCGGTGGCTATGCCTGCCCGCTTCTACGAGGACGAGCGTTTTCTCTACATGAGCAAATACGTGGATCCTTTGGTGGAGGGAGTGCGGGTCTATGATTACGCTTCCATGGCCATCGTAGACTATTCCCACGCCTCCCGCCTGCGGGTGTCCATCCGCTCCTATACCGAGGACAGACCCGAGGAATGGAAAACGGTATACCTGTCCTTCGTGTTTGAGAACGGAGACTGGTATCTGGACAGCCCAAGCTGTTGATTTGTTTGTTTCTATACGAAAGCTTCCCTTACGCCGTAGGGGAAGCTTTTTTTTCCATGGGGTTCTATCTGCCTCTCAAAAGAGATACAATGGGGTATGAATCAAATATATTCCTGTGTGAAAAGAATCGGTATGGCTCTGCTCGGTATCTGGATCGCGCTTGTTGCGATTCTTCCGAGCTTTGGAGCCGGGCTATCCCGGGAGGACGGAGCAGACTGCATTCCCCGTATCGGTGTCCGTTGGGAGGGAAGAGAGGCGGCCGTATACGTTTCCTCCGACCTACTCCTTTTGTCAAAAGGGAGGCCCGTGGCGCTTCTTATCAGTCTGATACTGCCCGAAATCGCCGCAGTCGTCGCATGGAAGGCGGGGGAGGGGGCCCAAGGTCTGCGTCTGACGGTAGGCGGGCAGAGGCAAGGCCTTGTAAAGGTGTTGCTGGACGGAATCGTAGAGTCGGAACAGGCACCGGGCGAGGATACCGTGATCCTGCGGATCCTCTTTGAGGAGAGAGAGGCTTCCCCATGTATCGGCCCAGAAACGGTTTTCTGCTTTTTGAAGGAGGACGGAAGTGTATACACCGTGAAACCGAGGGTGGCCGAGCCTGAGGAGGATAGAACGTCGGAATGCTCTGAGGAAGCTGATCCCTCTGAAAAGGAGTCCGAAACCTATGATCCGGGATCGGACGTACCCGAAACCACGGAGGAATCCTCGGATACTCGGGAAACGCATACGCAGGACGGCGGCGGCAGAGAGGATCTACCGCCTTTGCACACCGATCGGTTTATGGGCTGTCGGGAAACATACGCTGAAAACGGGCGCTTTACGGTACAGCTTCTGTTCTACGGTACAAGCGGCGTGACACCGGTGATCGGCCGTCGGGAGGATGGGTGGATGCTCCCCGATGTAACGCAGGTATCGGAGCGGGAGCTTACCGTGGAGGTGGGAGTATCGCTGAGGGGGGATATGGCCTGTGATGAAGGAGGCTTTTGGAGTCTGTGTACCTTTCGCGCCCTGTCCTGTGAGGACAGCCTTCTCTTTACCGTCTATACGGCGGAGGGAAGCATCGCTGTTCGGTATGAAAAAGGAATCTTCCGGGGTTTTTCCCATTAGGACGGGTGAAATTGTAAACTATACGATAATTTTCGAAAAAAAAACTTGACAAATGCCTAAATTTATTATAGAATATACGCAACGCATACTCTTCGTATGCAAATTAATCCTAAAGGAGAAAACAAGCATGAACGCAAAGAAAATTCTTGCTCTTGTCCTGTCCGTTCTGATGGTCATGACCAGTCTGACTGCCGTCATGGTCGTATCCGCAGACGAGACCGCTGACAAGTTCGCTCCCACCAATGAGGAGCTGACCCAAATGTACGTTGGTGAGCAGGGTGCTGCTCTCGGCGGCTATGGTAAGGGTAATTCCTTCGGCGCAATGGTGTCTGTCCCTGCCGGTAAGAGACTGACCCAGATCAACTTCCACGCTCTGGCCACCTACAGCAACAACGATAACTACATTCTGTTCCAGGTCTACCAGTGGGATACCGATTACGCTACCACGGTCGGCGGTCCTGTTCTGGCTCAGGCTGTCAAGGTGAACCAGGTGGATAACGCTCCTCTGGACGTGAAGCTCCCCACCAACCGTAACCTGACCGGTGATCTGCTCTGGACCGCTACCTATGTGGACGGCGGCTCCCAGATGACCCCTTGGTCTTGCACCGGCGGCCCTGTCGGTACTGCTCTGTACTTTGCCAACGGCTCTGAGTGCAACGCCTTCTGCTTCTCCATAACCACCGCTGATGAGCTGACCGTGACTCCCGCCTCCTATACCGCCACCTTTGTGGCTGACGGTGCCGAGGTCGGTAAGGTCACCTTCCTGGAGGGTGATACCACGCTCATGAACGTCCCCGAGGTTCCCGCTAAGGAAGGCTTCTGGGGTGACTGGGCTGAGTACACGCTGGGCAATGCCGACATCACCATCGAGGCTGTCTATACCGATGCCTCCGGTGCCGTCAAGCCCGAGATCTCGGATCCCGCAAACGTGACTGCTTTCGCTGAGGATCACCGTGTCCACCTGGCCGGCAGCGGTTGCTCGGTCAAGGTGAACCGTGACGGCAGCGTCTCCTTTGTGGGTCTCTGGGGAGTCGATGATGACGTGGATGCTTACGCAAATATCAATTACTTCAACATGATGAAGAAGCACTACGAAGGCTACAAGTCCCAGAAGGATCTGCCCAACAAGAGCCACAAGTACAAAGTGGTGGCTGTGAAGGTCAAGGCTCCCGCCGTGTCCCTGGATGATACCCCCAACATGACCGTCATCGTCGGCCGTAACACCGAGATCTACGGTAAGGAGGTCGCCAACCAGATCAAGTGCGACGGTACCGAGGAGTACTGGATCTTTGATTTCTCGGATGAGCCCGATTTCACCTCCGACGTCATCAACTCCATGTCCATCAACTGGGCATACAGCATTGGCGAGGAGTCCAACCTGAACGCTGAGTTCGTTCTTATGGGCTTCCAGTTCTTCGATGATATGGATGCCGCTCTGGCCGCTACCGGCGGTGAGGAAGCAACCGAGCCTCCCACAGAGGAGCCCACCGACGCCCCCGAGACCGATCCTGAGACTGCCGCTCCCGAGACCAACGATCCTGCCCAGGAGACCGAGGCTCCTAAGGAGGGTGGTTGCGGCGGTATCGTCGGCTTTGGCGCCGCTTCCGTTCTGGCCGCTGCTACTGCTGCCGTTGCTCTGAAGAAGAAGGACTGATTCCTTCCCAAAGGCATAGCTGAAACACAATAATTTTGCCCCACAGACCGAAAAAACGGTTTGTGGGGCTTTTTTTACTTCACGGCTTATCCGTAGAATTTATGATTGCCAATGGTCATGATATAGGGCCTGGTCCGTCCGATCCAGGATGAGGTGGCGATGGCTGGATTGTAGAAATAGATCATTTTCGTGGAAAGCGAATACCCCTCCAGGCAGACCTTGGCGGCGCGGACAGCCGACGCGGTGGGGGTGTTGTAAATGGTGCCGCTTGCAACGGGGGAGAACTGGGTGCCGTATTTGGTGTCGAAGATCACTCCCTTGACGGTGTTGGGGAACTGACTGCTCCGCACGCGGTTGAGCACCACGTTTCCTACGGCGATCTGCCCCGCAAAGGGCTCGCCCTTGGCCTCGGCCGAGATGATGCGGGAGAGCCAGTAGAGATCGGTGGCGTTATAGTAGGCAGAGGCCCATTTTACGGCAGTGGGATCGCCCGATGTAATGAAGGCGTCGTAGTAGCCGCTTCGGATGGTGACCTTGGCGTTCACGGCCTTGCACATGGAGGTCAGAGGGACGAAGATCCAGCCACCCAGGCTGATGACCTTCTTTCCCGTATAGAAAATGCGTTCGTTGACCGTAATGTAGGGGTCGCCTACCTTTACCGTAATGGAAAGGTTGGTACCCGTCATGACTACCTGCTCGGTTGCCTCGGTATAGACCGTTTTGAATTTTCCGAACAGATCGGCGAACCGCTGAACGGGAACGTAGACCGTGCCGCCAATGTCGGCGACCTGACCCTTGAGGATCTGCTTGCCGTCCTTGTACAGATCGACGGCCATAGCCCCTGTGGGGTACGGATAGTAGATGCGGGAGCCGCTTCGAACCTGCTTGTCCATTTTGGTTTCAATGCGCTGTGCAATGAGCTCCTGGGTCAGAGGAAGGGTTGGATCGAAAATATCCGGTTCCGGGGTGCCTTCGGGAGTCGTTTCGAAAATATTCTTGTCGGTGACATTCTCCAAAACGTCCGACGTCGCGGGAGGCTCCACGGTACCGGTAGGTTCCTCCGGAGTATTGCGGTTCAAGCTGAAGGTCGAGATCAGCTCCTCGGCCATGCTCTCGGGCTCGGCGGGGGAGAGAATACCGCGTTCACCCAGGATGGTGGCCGGGAGCTCCACCTCCGGCTGCACAGTAACGGTTTCATGGGACGGCAACAGGGGGGTATCCTGTGAACCGACCGACGAAAGCGCGGCTACGGCGGGGATGGCGGCGGGGATGACGACGAGCGCTGACAGGAGGATCGCCGCCATGCGGGGAAGCAGAGGCGTTCGGTCTGTGGCACTGTTGCGGTGAATGTGTCGGATGGTGAACTTCATGGTGGTGGTTACCTGCCTTTCCGGCGGTACCGATGTATATTTTACGCAGATATGATATGATAAAAGAAAGCATATCACGGGCGTGCCTCCGGGATCGGTACGGCCTGTGAATTGTGAGAATGTGGCAGGAGCAGGGATATCCCCGCCCCTGCGAGCGGAGGAATGGCGGAGCGGGAGATCGAGAGGACACCGCCGCGCCTTGTCTATTATAGCAGTTTTTTACGGGAAAATCAAGGAACAATGTTTGGAAAAAATGGGGGAGAGTGGTAAATTGGGGTTTATCGAACTGTTTGTTTGTGTTGACCCTGCGGTGTTGCCCTCTCACCCGCCTGCGGCGGGAGCTCCCCCAGAGGGGGAGCCTTTCGTACTAAACTCAGCAAAATCCCATTTGCCGACAAGTGTTTTCTAACCGTTCTAAGGCTCCCCCTCTGGGGGAGCTCCGCGAAGCGGTGAGAGGGCAAATAACG
>JAGBAS010000091.1 GCA_017938885.1 Clostridia bacterium | reverse complement strand
CTTGTGAGGGAAGGGGGACCGCGAAGCGGTGGATGAGTAGCCGATAAATGGACATTTCCCGAAGGGAAATGATCTGCTTTCCTCCATATAAAAACCTTTCCTGATAGTGCTTTATAGTGCTTTTCCCAGCGCAGATCAAAACTTTTCGTGTGGCTACTCATCCGTCACGCCCTAAGGGCGTGACACCTTCCCTTACAAGGGAAGGCTTTCAACGCGGAAACCCAACTCACCGATAAACCCAAATTTGAAATACACAATGCAACACACCGTTTGTTTATCTCCCTTCTCATAACCCCCTATGCTACAGACGTTTTCACTCACTCAACGTAACCAAGGAGACCACATCCCATGAATCTGAATTTCCAATTTGACGGCAATATGAGCCGTGAGGTGCTGGAGAGCTACCTCTCCCGCGCCGTGACCGCCAGCTCCCTGTATGAGACCGACACCCTGGAGGACGATCTCCGCGTCATCCGGCGCATGGGGGTCAAGTTCATCGGCCGCGCATCGGGTATCTGGTATATGCTGGAGGACGACGAGACCCATTTCGCCAAGTCCAAGGCTCTGGCCGACGCCGTCCACGCCCAGGACCCCGAGATCATCCTCCAGGCCTGCGTCTTTGAGATCGTCACCATGCAGATGAACTACGAAAAGATCCCCGCCTACGTCTTCGAGGCCTTCGGCAAGCCCGTGGAGGACCGTTGCTTCAACTGGGACGATGCCCGTATGCTCTCCGAGAACGGGGACACCGCCTGGAACTCCAACCCCGACCGCGAGCCGGGCAAGATCGGGGATATGCCCGACCTCAACCGCGACGAGGCCCGTATGTGGTTCTACTACCGCGCTACCCGCTACATCGACTGCGGCTACGAGGCGCTCCACATGGGTCAGGTCCACCTCTACACCGCCGAGGACAAGGGCATGAAGAAGACCTACGAGCTCTTCGGCATGATCCGCGACTACGCCGCCAAGCACGCCCGCCGTCATAAGGTCCTGCTGGACGCCCACACCCATGGCGTGAGTGTCAACGGCAAGCTCCTGCTGGATTACCACGCCATGCCCTTCACCCGCGCTCCTCTGGAGCATTACGAGGGTCAGCGGCTGGTGCTGGTCCGCGAGGGCTTCAGCGAGGGGGGCGAGAACCCCAACGGCTGGTACGGCGAGCAGATGCCCTACCTTATGGAATACGACAACTGGGGCGGCAAGATGTTTGAGGAGGCCACCGTGGAGGAGGCCATCGCCAACCGCGGCCGCCATCAGGTAGCCCGCTGGCAGTGGTGGGGCTTCGACCAGATCGGCTGGTTTGCCAACCAGTCCCCCGAGGTCCGCGATCACTTCATTGAGTACACCTACCGTTGGACCCAGATCAACAATCCCCACGCTTTCTTCCTCATGCCCTTCCGCCGTATGCTCAGCGACGCCCGGGTGGAGATGGTACGAGGGGACAACGGGGAGCTGGGGGTGAATCACTACTACCAGATCAACAACAAGTCCGCCGCCTGCCCCATGGGCTTCGGCCAGGAGGACATGATGGCCGCCTGCTGGGCCGACGGCGACCGTCTCCGCGAGGGCTACGCAAACCCCGAGCATCTCATCCGCTACGGCTGCCGCGAGGAGTACGACCCCGAGACGGGCTTCAAGCTCCCCGAGAAGATCGTGGTGTACGGCAGCTTCCAGCCCTTCGTGGGCTGTGAGGAGAACGACTCCAACAGCGAGCTGACCCGTATGTACTATATCGGGGACAACACCTACACCCTGTCGGTGGTCATCCCCTTCGCGGGCACCTATGACTACGCCGTCTCTACCTACGGCACCCTGTCGGCGGTCTATACCGCCCACAGCCACCGCCCCGCCAGCGGTGACGGCCCCAAGGCCCACTTCACCACCCCCCGAGACAACTGTGTGGTGAAGTTCACCTTCCGTTACATGGACAACAAAGTCTCCGCCGAGGTCGTGGAGTAAGACCCCGCGAAGGACATGGAGGAAACGGCTATGAAAGAGCTGTATTCTGTTGAAGGAACCCTGAATCGGGGCTTTCGCGGGCAGATCACCTACACGGTCTGCTTGGAGGAGCCCTGCGACGAGCTGGACGTCCATCTGACCTACGACTACGCCGAGCTGCGCTATCGGGACGAGAAGGCCGACCTGGACCGCGAAAAGATCTTGAAGATCTACGGGACCGAGGAGCATTACCGCGAGTGTCCCCCCATCACCCCCGCGGTGCTGGAGAAGACCATCCGCGAGGTCAGCGACATGAGCGGGTACGTCATCACTGAGGAGGAGGCGAGGAAGTTCCTGGTCTACGACATCGACCTCAAGACCGAGATCCACCCCCTGGCGACCCTGAACGACCAGTTCATCGGCTGTATCCACAAGCAGCTGCCCGACCGTCACATGATCTTTCGGGAAGATTACGCCTCCCACGGGTGCATCCCCCAGGCGCGCATGGAGGGAGTGCTCAAGATCACCCTGCTGGTCTTCAACGTGGCCAAGGATCACACCCGCTACACCCTGAGGGTCAGCGGAGGGAAGGAGGACGGCCGTGTTTAAGCGATATGAACTGCACAATCACACCGACGAGTCCGACGCCCCCATCTCCTGCGGGGAGCTGATCCGCCGCATGGTGGCCGAGCGGGTGGACTGCTTTGCCATCACCGACCACAATACGGTCTCGGGTCACGGCATCATCCGTAACCAACTGGAGCGGGATGGGCTGAAGCTGACCTGCGCCTACGGCATGGAGTACACCACCTATTTCGGGCATATCGTCTGCCCCGTGCTGGAGACCTACGTCCCCTGGGATTCCATCGACCGCCACCGCCCCGAGCGGCTGTTCGAGGCCTGCAAGCGGGCGGGGGGCATCACGGGCATCGCCCATCCCTTTGCCTACGGCGAGCCTTTTGCCATGGGCTGTCGCTTTGAGATGGAGATTCGGGATTTTACCCACGTGGACTTTATTGAGGTCATCAACAACAGCGAGTCCCTGCACACCGTCAACGGCCCCGCCATCCGCTGGTGGGAGGACCTGGTGCTGGGGGGGATCCCTATCTCCGCCTGCGCGGGGATGGATCTCCATCGGGTCACCGACCGCATGGACGGACGGTTCGCCACCTACGCCGAGGGGTGTGAGGGCGGTGACGCCGTGGCCGAGCTGCGGGCGGCGCTGTCGGTACAGCGAACCTGGGTGTCCAAAGGGATGCTCCTGGACTGGCACCGCGAGGGGGAGGCCATCCGCTTTACCCTCCGCGACGTGAATAAGCCGGGCTTTGAAGCCCCTTCGGTGTACACCATGATGCTCAAGGGGCAAGGCGGCGAGCGCACACGGGATATTACGGGTGGGGAACTGACGGTCCCCCTTTCGGAGCTTTCGGACGTGGAGATCCCGAAGCTCTACGGCGGTGAGGTTGCCTTGGAAAACTTGATCTGTGTAGCCCCCGTGATCCGTAAGGAAGCGTTGTGACCGCCGTTTCCAAATTCATCAAAAAGGATATACGCATCATGAATCAATTCTCACATATTTTACGGGATCAGATCGACGCCGTCTGCCGAAAGCTCTACGAAATGGGGCGGGACGATCTGGCTCTGCTCTTCACGAAATGTTATCCCAATACCCTGGAGACCACCACTAAGCTGTTGGATGACGGCTCCGCTTTCGTGATTACGGGGGATATCCACGCCATGTGGCTCCGCGATTCGGCCGCACAGGTACATCACTACCTCCCCGTAGCCGCCGAGAATGAAGAGCTGGCCGATATCATTGAAAAGATGATTAAGCGTTATTCGGTCTACATCCCCAAAGACCCCTATGCCAACGCCTTCAACGAGCGCGACAATGACCGAGGCCATAAAGAGGATCTGACCTTCCGCTCTCCCTGGGTATGGGAGCGCAAGTACGAGGTAGACTCCCTCTGCTCAGTGATCTTCATCGCCTATAAGTTCTGGAAGAAGACGGGGCGCACGGGGCATTTGGACGGAGACTACAAAAAGATGCTCACCATCATCCTGGATCTCTGGGAGACTGAACAGGATCACGCCCAAAAGTCTCCCTACACCTTCGAGCGTCCCGACCCTCCCAAGCCCACCGATACCCTGACCCACGGCGGTCACGGCTCCCCCGTGGGCTACACCGGTATGACCTGGTCGGGCTTCCGCCCCTCGGATGATGCTTGTACCTATCACTACCTCATTCCTGCCCAGATGTACGCTGTGGTGGTTCTGCGCTATCTTTCCGAGATGGCCCGCGATGTCTATGGCGATGAGGCACTGGCCCTCCGCGCCGAGAAGCTGAGGGGAGAGATCGACGCGGGCATTCAGGAGTACGGCGTGGTGGATCATCCCGTGTACGGCCGCATCTACGCCTACGAGACCGATGGATTGGGTCACTACAACCTGATGGACGACGCCAACGTCCCCTCCCTGCTCTCGGCCCCCTATCTGGGATACTGCTCTGCCGACGATCCCGTCTACCAAAACACCCGCCGCTTCATTCTCTCGGAGGAGAATCCCTTCTACTTCGTCGGTAAGAAACTCTGCGGGATCGGTTCTCCCCATACCGAGCCCGGCTACGTCTGGCCCATCTCTCTTGCCCTCCAAGGGCTGACCGCAAGCGACCCCGCCGAGGTGGAGGAGGTCCTTTCCATGCTGGCCACCTCCCATGCGGGCACCTACTTCATGCACGAGAGCATCGACGCCGACAACGAGTACAGCTTCAGCCGCGCGTGGTTTGCCTGGGCCAACTCCATCTTCTCGGAATTGGTGTTGAAGTACGCCGGGTTTGAAACCTAAGGGAAAACTCCGTGCGGGAACAATCGGATCGAAGAGCGAGCCTTCGCAAAGCGATTCCAAACGGCTGCGGCCCCCCGTATCAGAAAAGGTCTGCCCTGTATGTGGGACAGACCTTTTCTGTATGAAGTGCAGTTGATTGCATAATTGGGAAAATTGCCTGAATCGTTACCACGCGATTTGGCGGGGCAGTCGATCGGCTTATTTCAACTCGATCATAACCGGATAAACGGCCGTCCGAGCGGCCACAGGAGGTTCTGCCTTCGGTTACTGCTTGCTGCCTTGGGTCAACGCCGCAGTCCGATACGTTCCCTCGGTCTTTCCGCATTCCTCCGCCCACAGGGCGGCTTGATGGTCGTAGACCTCTTGGGGGATCTCGGGCGTACCGGCCGCAAAGTTGGGCAGGAGCATATCCCCGGCGGCCTTGGGGTCGGTACAGGCGGTGTCGTTTCGCCAGAGCTCCCGTTCCGCCTTGTTGCGGAGGTTGGGAATGGCCATGGGAATACCGCCGGCCAGGATGGAGCGATAGGCGAACAGGCCGGGCAGGAACATATCCAACGCCTCGTAGACGTCAATGGTGTCGGCAGACGCGTCGCCCAGGATCTTCTTGATGAAATAATACATGGAGAAGAAGTCGGATCCGCCGTGGCCAAAGCCCTCTACGTCGTCTGCGGGGGCGTGCTCGGGGAAGTAAGAGCGAAGAGAACCCGTCTCATACCCACCGTCGTACTCGTCCTTGTTGACGTAGATCTTGCCGACGTGGCCGTCCATGGCGTCCTCGCGGCTGCATTCCATACGGCCCTTGGAGCCGTACATGGTGTACCAGATGGAATTCTTGTACAGGTCGCCGTGGATGGATTTGACAATGCCGCCGTTCTCCAGAGTCACCATCTCAATGCCGAACTGGCCGCCCTTGGAGCCCGTGCGGAGACGGCGGGCGTTCTTGGTGCCCTCAAAGCCCACGACGGACACGGGGCGCAGACCCGTGGCGTGGATGATGGGGCCGAGGGAGTGGGTGCAGTAGAAGGTGGCGTACATATTGTTGCGCCAGTGGTCAGCTTCTCCGTAGGCGATGGAAGGCCAGATGGGCTCACAGTTATGGATGTACTCGCCCTCACCGTATTCAAATTCACCGATTTCACCCTTCTCGTAGAGCTTTTTCATTTCGTAGGGCGCAGGCATATAGCAGTAGTTTTCGCCATAAGCATAGA
This sequence comes from Clostridia bacterium, assembly GCA_017938885.1. Lineage (GTDB taxonomy): Bacteria > Bacillota > Clostridia > Oscillospirales > CAG-272 > CAMEON01. The sequence continues at coordinate 31,600 of JAGBAS010000091.1, read as the reverse complement.
CCAGACCGCTCTCCTCCACGGCCTCCACCAGCTCCACAGCCTCCTTCATGTTCTGAACAGGCAGCACCTCGGAGAAAACGTGCAGCCCCTTTTTGAGACAGCGAATGGCGAAGGGCGCGTGCTCATTGGCGTAATTGGCCAGCACCACGGCATCCATATCGTGCTCGATGAACTGGTCAAAGCTGTCGTAAAAGGTAATAGGCAACCCATCAGCGGCGGCTCTCTGAGCATCCAATGCTTCGGGATTCTTGTCACAAATGGCCACCACTTCGGCGTGGTCAGCTCGTTTGCAGTAGTTGATCATGCTGGTGCCTCGATAAGCACCCAATACACCAATGCGTACTTTTTTCATAGATAACGGTTCCTTTCGTTTGTGTGATGCGGAGGGTAGATTGGTTTCATGACAGGATGGCTCCTTCCACGCCTCTATTATATCATAGTTTACACCGGATAGTCAGCGTATAAATTCCATATATTTATGTAAATTAGTCACATTGCTGTTGACTTCCCTCGATTTGTATGCTATACTGATGGCATCCACCCTAAGGAGGTGCGCCATGTCCGAGCAAAACGTTTGCCGATTCATTCCCCGCGAGATCAACGATCACAGCATCCATACCGTTCATTTTGTCCTGGAAACCAAGGAGCAGGTCTACACGGGCCTGCGTCTGAAGGCTCTCTATACGGTATATTTCGTGATCCGGGGACAGGGAAAGCTCCATACCAAGGGGGACGTCCGCGATCTGCGGGAGGGGGACGTGTTTTTTTCCTTTCCCGCCGAGCCCTTTGCCATTGAATCAGTCTCGGATTTTCAGTATATGTACATCAGCTTTTTGGGGGCACGGGGCAATCGGATCATGGATAAGCTGAGAATCTCTCCCAAAGCTCCGCTGATCCCGGATTGCGGTGAGCTTTCCACGGTTTGGCAGCAGGGGATCCGTTGTCCTTCGGAGCTGTCGGACATTGCCAGCGAGGCCGTCCTGCTCCACACCTTTGCCTATCTGGGGGCTCGGCTGTCGGGCTTTTCTTCTCTCGATGTGGGGGGGACCGATCTGGTCTCCCTGATTCAGAAGTACGTGGACGAGCATTTTTCGGATTCCGAGTTTTCCCTCGAACGGTTGGGCAACGAATTGAAATACAACAAGAAGTATCTCTCCACGGTTTTCAAGAGGCACGTGGGGGTGGGGATCGTGGAGTATCTGCACACGGTGCGGATCCAGCACGCCTGTACCATGCTCCGTCAGGGCTTTACCAGCGTCAGCGACGTAGCCCTTCGATGCGGCTACCCCGATGCGCAGTATTTTTCCAAGGTGTTCAAGCGCAGGATGACCATATCCCCCCGCGAATACATGGCATCGGTCAGAGCCGAGGCCTCCTCTACTCCGTCATAGATCGCAAAAAACCGAGTCCCGCATAGGAGACTCGGTTTTTGCATGGTCTTGAAACGATGCAGGGAGGGACGTGTCGGGGCGGTTAGCTCAATCCGGATCGGCGTATACGTCCTTGTAGTAGATGTTATTCTCTTCGGTGACCACGGGACGGTAGGCGAACAAAAAGGGGGCGTGTCCGTGGCTGACGGGCTCGGAGGAGGGCTGGCGTGACATGATGCGGGTGTCAGAACCGTGATCGTAGCGCAGGGAATTGCCGTTTTCGGCATCCGATGCCATCATATAGACATGCGTGGGGCCACCGTCGGCCGCAGGATTGACGAATACGATGTCCCCCGCGCGGAGATCCTCTATGCGGGTGATCTTCTCAAAGCCGATCTCCCGTAACCAAGGATGGAGATTCACGACTACGTAGCCCTGTATCGTGGGTTGGTCGGTAAAGCCCGCGCGGTAGAGGATCCAGTCCACCAGGCGGTCGCAACTGGTGCGATGGGGACGGTGGTTGATGCCGGGATTGGTGCAGGAGTCGCCGTACCTGAAACGCTCCCTACGGGCGTATTCGGTGACGTATTTTCCTTCCCGCAGCAGGTTGCATTGGAGCAGGGAATAGGGAGTATAGACGACCGTACCCGTTTCGTCGGCCACTCGGTAGCCGTACTGCTTGTATCGGTCGCATTGTTCCTTGGCTTCCTCCGGGGAGGCGTATACGCTGCCCTTTACGTTATCTTGCGGAATATGCAGTCTGTCCTCGTACAGACAGACGTAGTAGCCCTTTGCCACCGCAGGTACGGGAGCCGCTTCCCCGCGATCCTCTTCAATAAAGGCCTCCGCCTCGGCTCTGTCGGCACAGAAGGCGATCTTTTCCAGCAGGAGCGTGTCGCCTGCCTCCACGTAATTGGTATAATCCAGACGGAAGCCGTCGTTGAAGCGGGTAGACCATCCGAGGGTAGTCTCGTCGGCTTCAAAAATAACGTACTGCCAGACCCGCTCGCCAAAGAATTCCGAATCACCGCCATAGACCTCGGTCAAGGAGTAGCCGGGCTTGGCAAAGGTGCGCTCCTCGGTGGCATAGAACATTTCGAAAGCACCGCCCCACTCAGCGCGGAGCTTGAAAACAATGACCTTTTTTTCCTCCGGGGTAAAGGGAACGTGGCCCTTGCCGCCGGCGGTGACGGGATAGCCGGCGGATTGATACATCCTGTCTACGTTCCATTGCACGCAAGGATCTCGGGACTCGTTGCGGCTTATGAATTGCACGCCCTCTTCGCACAGCTCGGGGTAAGAAGCGGTTCCCCGGTTGAAGGCGGCCTTGAACATTTCTTCGGTAAAGGTGCTCAGATCGATCCGAGTGGGGTCGGGAATCAGGTAGGGGGATTCGGTTTCGGCTTCGGTCGCCTCCTCCGGGAGGGTATCGGTCTCGGTTGTGCCGGGTGTGGGTTGGTTTTGTGTATCCTCCTCTGTGGAGACTTCGGAGAGTGCCGCCGTACAGGCGGGCAGCAGCAACAGAAGCGAGACGAGTCCTATTGCCATATACAAGCAGCGTTTCCACATAGCAGAAAGCTCCTCCCTTTGTTGATTTGTTGAAACAATTATAGCACATTCCTTTTTTCGTTGTCAAGGATGCACAACAGATTCGTGTCTTTTAGTCTGGTTTTTCTGCCTTTTTGTCTCATTCCCTTGACAATCGTTTTGGATTGCTATATAATGAAGCTGCACGTTTTCCGAAACGTGTAAGTCATCACGCGTATGCGGAAAGGAAGCTGTTTATGAACCTGGTACCACGTTTTTCATTTCAATACAAAAGAAGGCCCTTCGATCTGGCCGACGTCACCGTGACCCCCGCCGAGTACGGGCGGCTGTATGAATATGGTGACGGTTTGTGTGTGGAGCTACATATAGAAGAATACCCTGCTTACAACGCCATCAAATGGACTCTGTGGTTTGAGAACAAGGGAGAGCATGACAGCGGTCTCATCAGCGATATTCTGGACTGCGACGCCACCTGGCGGTTCACCAAGCAGGAAGGTGCCGCGCCCCTGATCCTGTACGATACCAAGGGCAACGCCACCTACGAAAGCTATCTGAATGCGGGCTCTACCTCGGGGGAGTGTGCGGTCACAGTCAACAAGCTGCCCCTGGGCGCTTCCCGCCGCTATCATCCCAACGGCGGCCGCTCGGGGAGCGGACAGATGCCTTTCTTTGAGCTGTACACCGAGGGTCATGGCCTTATGGCCGCTGTGGGCTGGTCGGGACAGTGGAGAGCGGCCTTTACCCATACCGACGGGGATGTGATCCGGATCCGGAGCGGTCTGGAATATACCGCCTTCAAGCTCCGCCCCGGCGAGCGGGTCCGTACCTCCTCGATCTTGCTCATGGAGTTCTTCGGCAGTCGGGTACAGGGCAGTAATCTCTTCCGCCGTTTCGTCAAGAATGAGCTGTGCCCCTATACCCCCGATCGTTTCCCCTTTGCACTGGAGGGGATGGGACTCACCACCGAAAAGCATCTGTTCCACATTGAGCAGTTCCGCAGTCACGGGGTCAAGGCTGACTACTATTGGATCGACGCGGGCTGGTACGGCAAGGGCGGCACCCCCGGCGCGGGAGACTGGTACAAGCAGGTGGGCAACTGGCAGGTGCGCCCCGACGAGCATCCCGACGGACTCCGGGACGTGGTCAAGGCTGTCCACGAATCCAACATGAAATTTCTCCTTTGGATGGAGCCCGAGCGGGCGTACCCCGGCACCGACCTCGCGGTGGATCATCCCGAGTGGCTGTATCCCATAGATGGCTTCTATCTCCTTCTCCGTCTGGACAAGGATGAGGTGCGGGAGTATCTGTTCAACATGGTCTGCCGCTTCATCGACGAGCTGGACATCAAGTGCTTCCGGCAGGACTTCAACATGGAGCCTCTGCAATCCTGGCGCATTACCGACGAGATGGATCGGGGCGGCATGAACGAGATCAAGTACATCATGAATCTCTACCGCTTCTGGGATGATCTCCGGGAGAGATACCCCGATCTCATCATAGACAACTGCGCCTCGGGCGGCCGCCGCATTGATATCGAATCCCTGCAACGCTCCATCCCCATCTGGCGCACCGACGCCTACTGTGAGCCCGACTGTGATGCCGACGCCATCCAGACCCAGATGTTCGGCTATAACCGCTTTGTCCCCTGCTCGGGGGGCGTTTGCAAGAAGCTGGGGGACACCTACGCCACGAGAAGTGCCTACGCGCCCGCCTACGTAGGGAGCTGGTGGTGGACGGATCGGCCCACTCCCTCGGAGGAGGGCTTTGCCTGGATGGCCAAAATGTGCGATGAATACCGCTCCCTGCGCCATTTCTTCTCCTGTGATTTTTACCCGTTGGAGAACACAGGCTGGTCCTATGCTCACGGCGGCTGGGCAGCCTACCGCTACGACAGACCCGAGGAGGGGGACGGCCTGGTCATGGCCTTCCGCCGTGCGGAGTCCAACTGTGTGACTTCCTGTTATCCGTTGGAGGGTCTGGAGCCGGATCGGGTTTACGTGGTGACCGACATCGACACCAAAGAGACGGAAGAGTTGACGGGGCAGGCACTCATGACAGACGGCCTTACCGTGACCATTCCTCACAAGTATCAAAGCAAGATCCTGCTCTACAGCATCAAGAAATAATCATACGGGCCAAAACAAAACCGACCGAGACTCCGTTTGCGGAAGCTCGGTCGGTTATTTTCGTATTATTCTACTTTCTCCATAATCTCAAAGCCATCGTCGGTCTCCTTCATACGGAACAGGCGGGGACGCTCGTGGGGGTTTACGTTGGTGCTGTGAAGGATGAGGTACAGCTCCCCGTCGAAGCCGTCAAAGAGCATACCGTGGCCGCCGTCCTCGTCGTAAATGAAATGATCGGCGTGCCGCCAGGGGCCGAGAATGCTTCCGCTGTCGCTGATGGCCAACGCCTGGACATACCAATACTGGGGCCCTGCGTGGAAGCCTGACCAGAGCATATACAGCTTACCGTTCTTACCTTTGCGGAAGAAGGGACCGTCGGTTACGTAGTTGCGGGAGGTGGGATCCACCAATGAATAGGACCATTCGGCGTCTCCTGCGCAGAGTATGACCCGGGATTCACCGGCGGGGGCGGAGAGATCGGGTGTGAGGGGCATAATGTCGATGGTGCCGTCTCCGATCTGGGTCCATTCGTGGCAAAAGGCCGTCCAGGGAGTTCCGTTCTCGTCTACGTAGAAGGTGGCATCCAGACAGGTCCAGCCTTCGGGGGTGATGGGGCCGTCGGTAAAGGGCAGGAAGGGCCCCAGGGGGCTGTCTGCCTTCAGGATCTGAGAGCAACGGAGGCGGGTCTCGCTGCGGAAGCTGGCAAACATATAATAGGCGTCGCCGTATCGGTAGACCTCAGGGGCGAAGAAGTCCCGATCCGACCAGAAATCGGCGGGACGGGTAAAGCATTCGCGGGGCTCGCTCCACTCGATGAGGTCTGTTGAGGTGTAGACGTCCAGCCCCTGCCAGGGAATGACCTTGGTGGTGGCACCGCGTCGGGTGCCGTAGAGGTAGTAGATCCCGTTTTCTGCGAATATAAAGGGGTCGCGGAGATGAATGTCCCGTAGCTTCATGGTGTTCTCCTTCGTGTTATGGATGTAGGAATATTGTAACACGAAATGCAGACGAGGTCAAGGGGCAGAAAGCATTTGATGTGTGAAAATGGTTATATTTTTAGGGAGGGGACAGGGAAAGATGCCGCACGCGGGGTGCGGCATCCGAAAATTCTATTCTTTCCCAAGGGTGATCCGTTCTGTCCATCCCGTCTGACTTTCGGTGTCGAAAAAGTCGATTCTCTTCCAGTTCTTTTCGGTTCCCGCATACAGGAAAACGGCGGTACAGTCGGCGGGCGGCGCGTATACCATAAAAGTGACCGACAGGGGGATATAGACGGTCTCCAGGGCGGGGCAGCCCTCAAAGGCATGACCGCTCACGTCCGCAAGGTTCGGAAGATCGACGGTTTTCAGCGAGGTTGCCCCTGTCAATGCATAGGAACCCAGAGATTGCAGGAGGGAGTTTTCCGAAGCCGATACCGAGGTGACGGTGTGGCATCCGTCAAAAGCATAATAGCCAATGCACCATACGTCATCGGGCAGAACTACGTCCGAATCCTTTCCTTGGTACTTGACCAGAATCCCGTTGAAGATCACGAATTCGTCGGTCTGCTCCTCTAACCAGGGAGTCCCCTCCATGGAGGCGGCGTCCAGATAGATTCCGTCGTTTTTGGGACGGTAATCGATCTCGGAAAGACGGCTGCAACCCTTGAAGGCACCGGGTGAGAAGGTGACGCTGGTAATATTGAAACAGAGCCGAACCCGCCGCAGGGACGTACAGTTTTCAAAGGCGGAGGAATTTACACTGAATACACCCAAGGACGAGACGCTGGAGAATATCAGCTCGGTGATTTGGGTATTCCCGGCAAAGGCACCCCCGGCGACACCCAGTACGTCCCGTCCTTGCTCGTCCTTGGGCGGGATGTGGATGACGGTGGCGTCGGTGGCGGTTCCGATCCCGACCACCTCGACCAAGTCGGGGGCCAGCTCGCGGAATTCCAGCCCTTTGGTGTAGGGGGGGACGGGCTCGCGGATCGTCTCCGCTTCGGATTCGGTCTCGCCGGCGAGGGGGGGCGGAACGTCGGTGCCCACGGGGGGACGGGGGTCTCTCTGCCCCGCCAGAACAATGGCGGCCATGACACCAACGGCTACGATCCCGCTGACCGCCGCCGCGAACCACCCGCTCTCCCAAAAGCGAGGGGTATTGCGCTCCTTCCTCTCACGGCAGGGACAGGCGGCCGCCGCCGTCAGCGCGGGAAGCTCGGCCTCAGCGATATAGGCGGCGTTGACATGGCCCAGCGCGTAGGCCAAAGTATCGTTTCTCTCGCTCATAGCTTGAACCCCCTTTCGGTCAAATACTTGTGCAGTCGCTCCCGCATACGGTGGAGCTTGACGTAGACCGTATTCGCGGTCATGCCGTAGGCGCGGGCCAGATCGGCGACCTCGTAGAAGTACCAGTAGCGGCCCAGGAACAGGGCGCGGTCGGTGGGGGTGAGCTTCCCCAGAAAATCGTCCAGCGCCTCGGTCAGGGCGGGGTTATCCTGGGCGGTGTCGGGGGAAATGGCGGTCAGCTCGTCCAGAGCCTCGGTCATGTGGATATTGCGCTTGGCCCGCCGCATGGCGCGGTAGCGGTCGATGGAGAGGTGGCGCACCAGCCGGCCCAGATAGTCCTTGAGGGAAAAGGGCTTTTGGGGCGGAATGGTGTTCCATGCCTTGAGGTAGGTGTCGTTGACGCACTCCTCGGCATCGGGCTCGCTCTCCAGGATCTGCACCGAGATGGCGTGGATATAGCTCCCGTAGCGGCGGGCGGTCTCGGAAACGGCTTGCTCGTCCCGCGCCCAGTACAGGGAGATGATCTCGGCGTCGGTCAGGTAGGGTCTCATGGGGGCTCCTTTCGAGAGATTGGTTTTTGGCGATTGTTAAATGCTTCAAATTTGGGTTTATCGAACCGTTTATTTGCGGCTTGCCCGAGTTATTTGCCCTCTCACCGCTGCGCGCCCGAGCTTGCGAGGAGGCACCCCCAGAGGGGGAGCCTTGGCACCCAGGAAAACACTTGTCGGGAATCGGGGTTTTGTTGGGTTTAGTACGAAAGGCTCCCCCTCTGGGTAGCGAAGCGGCGACACGGTAGTGAATGACTGCCGGTGGCAGTCAGAGCCGTGTCGTGACCGAGCCGAAGCGAGACAGCTCCCGCCGAAGGCGGGTGAGAGGGCAACAACCGATGGTCAGCACAAAACAACAGACCATAAACCCCAATTTTTCCGCAATTATGCAATTACCTAAGAGATTGGTTTTCAAACGGGGGTGACGGTATATACGCAGATCCCCTTCACTCCCTCCTTGGGAAGCTCTTCGTCCAGGGGGATCTCACCTTTGGAGAGGTACGAAAATTCAGCGGCGGGGAAGGTGTGGGCGGGAACAGGCTCGGTCAGACGGCGGGGAGGCGGTGTGCATATGCCGTGTACGGTGTTCTCCTTGTCCAGAAGGACGTAGGTACAGGACACCTCCACCTCGCAGGTGCCTACGTACTCCTCGGTGACGTGAAGCTGTACGGGGTATATCCCTTTGCGGGGCTTTTCTTCCTCCTCCGTGCCGTATAGGGGCTTTACTTGAAAGCCGTCGGAACGGAAATCCTTTTCCACCCCGATTTCTCGGAACAGGGCGGTCTCCAACGTGTAGGAAAAAGTGTGGAAATCCAGCCCTGGGCGGAAGCACAGGTACTTCACCATGCCTCGGACAAATCCCGTGACCGTTTGGCTCTCCTGCCCAAGTATCCTGCCGGCTGTGTTCAGGTAAGTGACGGTAACGGTGACGGTATATGCATTCTTGGAACAATGCGCCAGACAGAGTAGGACTATACTTTCCTCGCCAAAGGTACATTTCTTTTCCTGCGCCCGAAAGCCCTTGACCATGACGGCGTCCAAGGGGATCTCCGTGCGGCTTCGGAGGTTGTTCGCATCGTGGGCGGCGACGGCGGCAACGGCCACGGCCAGGAAAGTGGAGGAGCTTAGGATCATGCCCACCAGAACGCGTATAGGATTATACGTGCTGTTTGATCGGGACAGGATATAGAGCTCAAAGCAGGCGAGGAGCAGGAAGGCAATGATGGCGATGATGATGTGCTTGGTTCGTTTTTTCATGGCTTTCCCCCCTTACTGAATCGGCGTCACGCTATATACGCACAGCCCTGTCAGCCCGAGAGCCTGTAGCTCCTCGCCCAGCGGGATGTTCCCCTCGGTGGTAATCTCAAAGGAGGCGGCGGTGACGGTGCGGGAATTATAGGGGGCGGTCAAGGTGCGGGTCTCGGCATGACACAAGCCTCGGACGGTGTTCTCCTTGTCCAGAAGGAGGTAGGAGCTGACCACCTCCACGGCGGCGGTTCCCGTATATTCCTCGGTGATCTCCAGCTCCAGGGGACAATGCCCCTTGCGGGAAGACATCAGAGACAAGGGCGTGGTCACGCGGAAGGCCTCGGCGCGGTAGGCTCGCTCGTGACAGATGCCACGGTAAAAGGCTGTCTCCAGGGTGTAGGTAAAGGTGTGGAAATCCCGCCCCGGACGAAAGCACAAATGCTTTTCCATACCCCGCACCATGCCGTGAACAGTCTGGGTCTCGGTGCCCAGCACCTTTCCCGCCACGTTGAAAAACGTAACCTCAACGGTGACGGTGGCTGTTCTCTTGGACTGGTTGTAGAGGGTCAGAAGCGCCAGATTTTCTTCTTCCAGGGTACAGTAGCGCTCCTTGACGCGGATGCCCTTGACCACGGTATAGTCGATGGGTTCATATTTGCGGGAACGGCGGGTCCTCTCGTCGATATAAGCCACCAACACCGACGCGATGGTCAGAAGAATGCCCGTTGCGATGAGTAAGCGGTTCGGAGTATATCGGAGGCATATGTCAAAAGCGGCGATGGCGGCGATGGCAATGAGGATGGCAATGATCTTGGCGATGCGGTTTTTCATAAGATCACTCCACCGTATACACGCAGATACAATTCACCCCATCCCCCTGCAATTCCTCGGGCCAGATCACCTTGTTCTCGGTCGTAAAGGCGAATTCATAGACCGCGGCGGCAACGGGATCTTCCATAGGGGAGTCATATACGGTCGTAGTGCCCATGGGGAAGATATCGTAGATCTCACCATTCTTGTCCAGAAGAATATACGTAGGCGTGAGCTTAACGGCTTTTGTACCTGTAAAGAAAATGTTCATATACAAACGCAGCCCGGGATACTTTTGACCCAAAGTGAATCCGTCGGGTACGGGGAACGGGTAGGACACACACTCGTCAATATACGCATACGTCGCGCTGAACAGTTGATCCAAACACTCCCCCTTAAAAGGCTCTGCCTCCAGGGTGTAGGTATAGGTCGCAAACTCGATCCCGGGACGGAACATCATGTATTTTTCGTGTCCCGCCGCAAAGCCCCGCACGGTCTGGGCCTTCTTGCCCACGGCCTTGCCGTTTTCATCCCGATAGGTGATGCGGAGCTTCAAGGTACAGTTTTGCTCGGACTCGTTGGCTACGTGGAAAATGAGGACGCTCTCGTCCTTGAAGTCGTAGAGCTTTTCTTTGACGGTAAAGCCTGTGGCCACAGTGCTCGACTCATCCTCGGTAGTCTCTACGGGGAACTGCCGCTCGGTGTCATAGCTGTCGATGGGGGTGCTGTCACTGGGCTCGGGGGCGGGGGAGCAGGCGGACAGAGGCAGGGCGGCGCACAGGGCGGCCAGCAGCAGGGCGGTGATGCGGATCTTCATGGGGACCTCCTTTATTATAGCATAGAATGTGTTTTTTGGCAAATGGAAATTCAGCGTTTCACCCCGCCCAGGGTGTAGATGTAGGCGTCCTCCAGGGTGGGGACCGTCTTTTCGGATGCCTCGGTCAAGGGGGCGTTGGCCACGTACCGCACGCAGGAGTCGCCGTCCAGGTAGGTCACGGCGGTGACGGTGGCTTCCTCTCGGAGCATAGCCTCCTCCGCCTCGGTGCCACGGTGGTACCAGGTGCGGCCGCTGATGAGGCTGACGAATTCCAGCTTATCCCCCGCGTATTGCACCTTGCCCTCCTCCAGCACGCAGATATTGGAGCATAGATGGGCAATATCCGAGGTGATGTGGGTGGAGAAGATGACGATGCGCCCCTCGGCGATGCGGGAGAGCAGGTTGAGGAAATACAGCCGCTCCTCGGGGTCAAGCCCTGTGGTGGGCTCGTCGATGATGAGCACTTTGGGGTCGCCGATCAGCACCTGGGCGATCCCTGCCCGACGGAGCATACCGCCCGAGTAGCGTCCCAGCCGCTTCTTCTCCTCCCCCTTCAGCCCCACCGTCTCAATGACGGCGGCAATGCGCTCCCGGCGCTCGTTTTTGTCCTGTATGCCCTTCAGAATGCATATATAGTCCAGAAACTCCACGATGTTCAGCCGGGGCATGAGCTTGGTGCTTTGGGGCAGATACCCCAAGGAGGTACGGAATTGATTGCGGGCGGCGGTCAGTTCCTTTCCGTCCACAAGGATCTCGCCCTCGGTGGCGTCCAGTACGGTGGCCAGGATGCGCATAAGCGTGGTCTTGCCCGCGCCGTTGCGCCCGATGAGGCCGTAGATGCCCTCGGGGATGGTGATGGTGACGCTGTCCAGCGCCTTTTTGTCGGCGCGGGGATAACGCATGGTCAGATTTTTGATCTCAATATTCATGATTTCCTCCGTTCAGGTTTATTCGCCGATGTGGCGGTGCAGAGTCTCACGGCGTAACAGCAGGTAGGTGGCAGTAAACAGGACCACCGACAGGGCCAGGAACAACAGGCGGTTGAGCGTCCACATATAGGGGATCCCCAGTTGATTCGGTACGGTGTCTCCGATAAAGTAGGACGAGATAAAGGGATCCATCAGGGTGCGGTTCAGTTCCGTCATGCCAAAGCGGATGTGTTGGTTGTTGGCCTTGAAAACGCTCCAGAAAAATAGCCCTGCGCCGAGGGGAAGAAGGTTACTGTGGGTCACCACTCGCAAAAACAGGAACAGGGAGGCGAAGAACAGGGTGGTCACCAGGGTGGAGATCACGGTGTACAGACGGAAGTGCTCGGGCACGTAGATGGGAAAGAGCGCCGCCCCGTGGATCTCGGGATCGTAGGGTATGTAACGGTATAGGAGTGCCAAAGCGACCATGATGACCTCGGTATAGGTCAAGATGGGGAGAAACTTGGAGAAGACCAGCTTGGGGGTACGCATACCGCAGGTCATGCTCAGCTCCACCTCGTAGGGGTTGTGACAGAGGAAGGCAATGGGAATGAGCAGGACCATGGGCACCGCGACCTCGGTGCTGTCGATGATGGAGGTCAGATGGGGCGGCACCAAGAGGAACTGGGGAAACCAAATCAAGCTGGCAAACAGCATGGCCGCCACGGCGGCGAGCCCGTAGGGGATGTAGGCGCGGTAGGTGTGCTTGAGCAGGGACATGGGAAGTCTCCTTTCAGAGTCTTCTGCGGCGGACGCAGATATGGGACAGGAGCAGGTAGAGCAGGGTCGAGCCGAGGATCACGGACAGGGCGATCCAGGGATCCCACGGCTGGATCCCGAAGTTCTCCAGCATTTTTTCATGCCAGTCGGTGTCGTAGTAGTGGAGGAAATGGCGCATATGCTTGGGGATGGGCATGATGTAATTTTCGTATGCTTCGTATATCCGCAGCATACGCGCACTTACGGTGTAGTTTATCAGAAGGGGCAACTGGGAGTAGGCCACGGTCAGCGCCGCCGCAGGGATCCAGTTCTTGCAAAGGCATCCCACACCGTAGGTCAGGGCGGCGTAGAATAGCACGGCGGGGAGGGAGAGGAGGAGGGTGGCGCGGGTCAGGCGGACCACCGAATCTCCCAGCATGGTCAGGGTGTCCATGCCGTCCACGCCGCCACGGGTGAACACGTACCAGTAGAAGCACAGGAAGCATTGGACAAAGGTCATGACGGTATTGACGGCGATCAGCGCGGCCACCCGTCCCCATACGTAGCGGGCGGGCTTGATCCCCGCAGCCCGCTCGATCTCAAAGAACTTGTCGCCGTAGTCCCGCATGAGGATGAGGGAGGATGTCACAACGGCAAACAGAGGCAGGGCGTAGATCATGCTCTTCGCGGCACAGGTGTTGGTCACGTGTTGCACGTAGGTCTTGAAGTCCAGCACGAACCGCGGGTCGGTGTCCGGGATCACATCGTTCAAAGCATCATCGTAATAAGTGTAAGATCTGCCGGAGGCTAAGTAGATGGAGATGCCCGTGACCAGCAAGACGGTCAGCCAGAATAGGGGGGAGCGGAAAAGGTTTTGAAGCGTGATGCGGAAGGTGCGGCGAAACATAATGCCTCCTTTCAGGCGTGGGAATGCAGCCTTTGTTTCCTATACCGCTTTTCTATGTTGATTTCTTACACCCACCCGTAAATTTTTCTTACCCCACATCAATTTTGTCAACATCCACAAAAACAGCCCCCAACATTTGTTGAATATCGTTTTTTTTCAATCTTTTCAAAATACCCCTTGATATGCTATAATAAGTACGGAAAATGAAATATTGCGCGGTTTTTCGGTTTCTCTCCCTTGGAGAGCGGAAAACCCACGGAAAGAAGGATAAGCAAGTGATTCGTAACGACCTCCGTAACGTAGCCATCATCGCCCACGTTGACCACGGTAAGACCACCCTGGTGGACGGTCTCTTGAAGCAGGGCGGCATCTACCGCGAGAACCAGGACACCACCACCCGCGTCATGGACTCGGGAGACCTGGAGAAGGAGCGCGGTATCACCATCCTGGCCAAGAATACCGCCGTCCACTACAAGGACAAGAAGATCAACATCATCGACACCCCCGGCCACGCCGACTTCGGCGGTGAGGTGGAGCGCGTCCTGAAGATGGTCAACGGCGTTATTCTTCTGGTGGACGCCGCCGAGGGCCCCATGCCCCAGACCCGCTTCGTGCTCCAAAAGGCCCTGGCCCTCAACCATCGTGTCATCGTCTGCATCAACAAGATCGACAAGCCCGACGCCCGTCTGGGTGAGGTGGAGGACGAGATCCTGGAGCTGCTCATCGACCTGGACGCCTCCGACGAGCAGCTGGACTCCCCCATGCTCTACTGCTCGGGCCGTGACGGCACCGCTTCCTTCGATCCCGACCACATGGGCGAGGATCTGACCCCCCTCTTTGAGACCATCGTGGACTACATCCCCGCTCCCGAGGGAGACGAGGAGGGCCCCCTCCAGCTTTTGGTGTCCTCCATCGACTACAGCGACTACGTGGGCCGTATCGGCATCGGCCGCATCGAGCGGGGCTCCATCAAGGTGGGCCAAGAGGCCATGATCTGCAACTACCATTCGGGTGCCGCTCCCCGTAAGACCAAGATCGTCACCGTCATGCAGATCGACGGCCTGGTGCGCAAGCCCGTGGAGGAAGCTACCATGGGCGATATCGTCTGCTTCTCGGGTGCGGGGGAGATCACCATTGGTGATACCGTCACCGCCGTGGACTGCGTGGAGCCCCTGGAGTTCGTCAAGGTCTCGGAGCCTACCCTGGAGATGACCTTCGCGGTCAACGACTCCCCCCTGGCCGGTAAGGAGGGCAAGTTCGTCACCTCCCGCCAGATCCGCGACAGACTCTACCGCGAGCTCCTGAAGGACGTCTCCCTCCGCGTCAGCGACGGCGAGACCACCGACGAGTTCCGCGTGGCGGGCCGCGGTGAGATGCACCTGTCCATCCTCATCGAGACCATGCGCCGCGAGGGCTTCGAGCTGACCTGCTCCAATCCCCGCGTGCTCTACAAGGAGATCGACGGCGAGAAGTGTGAGCCCATGGAGCACATCACTCTGGACGTGCCCAACGACTACGTGGGCCCCGTGGTGGAGAAGCTGGGTCAGCGCAAGGGCGACCTCATTGAGATGACCCCCCTGGGCTCGGGCAACCGTATGCGCATTGAATACCTGATCCCCACCCGCTGTCTCTTCGGCTACCGCTCCGAGTTCCTCACCGCCACCCATGGCGAGGGCATCATGAACACCCTCTTCGCGGGCTACGAGCCCTATCGCGGTGAGGTGGTCATGCGCTTCACCGGCTCTCTGGTGGCCTCCGAGGCGGGCGAGACTACCCGTTACGGCCTGTACAAGACCCAGGAGCGCGGCCAGATGTTCGTCGGCCCCCAGACCCAGGTCTACGAGGGCATGATCGTGGGCGAGAACCCCAAGAACGACGACATCGCCCTGAACCCCTGCCAGACCAAGCACATGACCGCCGTCCGCTCCACCGGCGCTGACGAAAAGCTCCTGCTGACTCCTCCCCGCATCTTCACCCTGGAGGAGGCCATCGAGTACATCAACGACGACGAGTTGATCGAGGTCACCCCCAAGTCCATCCGTCTGCGCAAGGTCATTCTGGACACCGAGACCAGAATGAAGGAAATGATGCGGAAGCGCAGAGCCTTGCAGGGTAAGTAAAAGAAACAACAGGATCCAGAAAACGGACCGTCGGGAAGATCCCGCGGTCCGTTTTTGGGTGGATGGGGGGAGCGGTCTGTTTGGGATCGACAAAAAATGAAATTCGTAGGGATGCCGATCCCTACGACCATATACATAAGCTCAAATTTTCCCAAAAGACCGCCAAGCCCCATCACACGGACAGGGCTTGGCGGCTTGCTCATTTGTTCCGTTGGGAGTTCCCAACCAACGGGGTTTGTGGGGACGCGAAAATCTCAGGAAGGATATGGCATATCTCTTTTCGGAGGAGATATCGGGTAGGAAGGGGATCACCGCTTGAACAGAGCCTTCAGCCCTCGGGGGCGGCCCTCCTCGCGGGTGGCTCCCAGGAAGGTGTAGCCGCTTTCGGTGATGACCGACTCCAAGCGCGCGTCGGGGATATCCTGCTCGGCGAGGATGACGGTCTCCTTCTTTTTGTGGTTGGAGGCCACCTTTTTGACGGTGAGATGCTTGCGGACGGCGTCATTGACGTGAGCCTCGCACATTCCGCACATCATGCCGTCAACCTGTACGGTAATGCGGATCATACAGTCACCTCCTCGGCGGGGGGAGCGGTGTCCTCGGGCTTGCTCTCGGCGGTGTCGGCGGGCTTCACCGTATGAGGGTGACAATGCCCCGCCATGGCACATCCCGCGCAGCCTCCGCAGCAGGAGGACTTCCCCTTCTTTCTGTCGCGGATGAGGGTATACACGAGCCAACCGAAGAAGGCGATGAGAACAGCGCAGATGAGTATGGTGAAAATATGGTCTTGAAGCCAGACAAGCATGGGAATTTCCTCCTTTCGGGAAATGTTTGGTGGGGGGTTACAATGCTTCAAATTTGGGTTTGACGGACCGTTTCTTTGCCTTCCCCATGCGGTGCCATCCGCAAGCGGATGCGGGGGACCGCGAAGCGGGGGATGAGGAGAGCAGGTTTCCGCTCGGCATCGGGCATGATTTCTCTTGATATATCAAGGGTTTCTGTATACACCCGTATAAAAAACCAAACCCGCTCTCCTCATCCGTCACTTCGTGACACCTTCCCCGCTGGGGAAGGCAAGTGACGAGGAAACCCACCGATAACCCCCAATTTACGAGTTTTTACTTGATCTTCACGGTCTGGGTCAGTCTCCCCGACTCCTTATAGGGGCGGAAGAGCTGGACCAGCATACCCACCGCCAGCAGAGCGGCGATCACCAGCCACAGGATATTGATCCCGCCCATGGCGCCCGTGAAGAGCAGACCGAACTGGTAGATGATGAGGGAGACGGCGTAGGCGAAGAGGCACTGGTAGGTAATGGCGAAGGCGGTCCACTTTCCGTTGTTCATCTCTCTGCGGATGGCACCCATAGCGGCGAAGCAGGGAGCGCAGAGGAGATTGAACACCAGGAAGGAGAAGCCGGCCAGCTTGCCAAGGCCTGCGAAGTCAGCCACACCGAAGACAGCCACGACCTCCTCCTTGGCGATCAGGCCCATGAGGGTGGCCACGGCGGCGGTGGGATCCGAGAAGCCCAGGGGGGCGAAGACCCAGCCGATGGCGGTGCCGATGTAGTCCAGAATGCTCATGCCGCCCTCGGGCATCTCCAGAAACAGCCCGAAGTGACCGTCGGCCACGCCGAAGACGGTGCCTGCCCAGATGATGACGGTGGAGAGCATGATGACGGTGCCCGCCTTCTTGATGAAGGACCAGCCGCGCTCCCACATGGAACGCAGAACATTGATGGGGGTGGGCAGATGGTACGCGGGCAGCTCCATGACGAAGGGAGCGGGGGTACCCGAGAAGAGCTTGGTCTTCTTGAGCATGATGCCCGAGACAATGATGGCGGCGATGCCGATGAAGTAGCAGAGGGGAGCCACCCACCAGGCATTCCCGAACAGGGTCGCGGCGATCATGGCGATGATGGGGAGCTTGGCACCGCAGGGGATGAAGGTGGTGGTGATGATGGTCATGCGGCGGTCGCGCTCGTTTTCGATGGTACGGGAGGCCATGATACCGGGGACGCCGCAGCCCGTGCCGATGAGGATGGGGATAAAGGATTTGCCCGACAGACCGAACTTGCGGAAGATGCGGTCCAGCACGAAGGCGATACGGGACATATAGCCGCAGGCCTCCAGGAAGGCCAGCAGGATGAACAGCACCAGGATCTGGGGCACGAAGCCCAGCACGGCGCCCACGCCGCCCACGATGCCGTCCAGGATCAGGCTGTTCAGCCACTCGGGAGAGTTAGCGGCCACCAGACCCTTCTCCACCAGAACGGGGACACCCACTACCCACACGCCATAATCGGCGGGATCGGGCTCGGCAAAGCCGTAGCCGTGGGCGGTGGCGATGGAGGCGGTGAAGTCAGCGCCCGTGGCGGAGGCGGTCAGAGTCTCGAAGGTTTCCTCGTCCTCGTACTCCCAGGTAACGGTGACGTCATCGGAAATCTGCTCGTCAAGGGCGGTCAGCGCGGCCTTGATGCCCTCGGCGTCCTCGGCCTCAACGGCGGTGTTGTAGGCGGAGGTGTCAAGTCCCTGCTCCTCGGCGTAGGCTACGAAATTGTCGATGATCTCGGCAGCCCCCGCATACTCCTCGGCTTGAGCGGTGTAATCCTTGGATCCAATACCGAACAGATGCCAGCCGTCACCGAACACACCGTCGTTGGCCCAGTCGGTGACGAAGGTGCCCACGGTGGAGACGGATATGTAGTAGACCAGGAACATGATGGCGGCGAAGATGGGCAGGGCGGCGATACGGTTGGTGACCACCTTGTCGATCTTCTCGGAGGCGGTGAGCTTGCCCACGTGCTTGCGCTTGAAGCAGCCCTTCAGAATGGAGGTGATGTAGTTGTAGCGCTCGTTGATGATGATGGCCTCGGCGTCGTCGCCCAGAAGCTTCTCGGTCTCCTGGATGTCCTCTTCAATGTGGGAGAGGATCGCGGGATCCAGCTTCAGCTCAGACAGCACCATCTCGTCCCGCTCGAAGATCTTGATGGCGTACCATCTCTGGCGGTCGGCGGGCATACCGTGGACGGCGGCCTCCTCGATGTGGGCCAGGGTGTGCTCCACCTCGCCCGAGAAGATGTGGTGGGGCACGTTGCGCCCGTGCTTGGCGGTCTCAATGGCTACCGCTACGGCCTCGTCCAGGCCAGTGCCCTTGAGGGCCGAGATCTCCACGGCGGGACAGCCCATGCGATGGGACAGAGCCTCCAGGTCGATCTTGTCCCCCTGCTTGCGGAGGACGTCCACCATATTGATGGCCATGACCACGGGGATGCCCAGCTCGGTCAGCTGGGTGGTGAGGTAGAGGTTGCGCTCCAGGTTGGTGCCGTCGATGATATTGAGGATGGCATCGGGGCACTCGCCCACCAGGTAGTTGCGCGCAACCACCTCCTCCAGGGTGTAGGGGGAGAGGGAGTAGATGCCGGGGAGGTCGGTGACAATGACGGTCTCGTCGCCCTCGTGACCCTTGAGCTTGCCCTCCTTCTTCTCCACCGTGACGCCGGGCCAGTTGCCGACGAACTGGTTGGAGCCGGTCAGGGCGTTGAAAAGGGTGGTCTTGCCCGTGTTGGGGTTACCCGCCAGGGCGATGCGGATGGTGCTTGCTTCCATAAATAGCTTTCTCCTTGCTACGCGTCACGGGTTAGCCATTGCTAACCGACGGGCGCAAAATGTTCGGGATATACCCGAAGATCGAAATGGGGAACGGAAATCGCGTCTGCCTGTGGGATCACTCCACCTCAATGCGGGCGGCGTCCTCCTTGCGAAGGCTCAGCTCGTAGCCTCGGACGGTGACCTCCAGGGGATCTCCCAGGGGGGCGACCTTGTTGATCTTGATCTCCACACCGCGGGTGATGCCCATGTCCATGATGCGGCGGCGGACGGCTCCCTCGCCGTGGACCTTGACCACGCGGGCGGTGCCTCCGATCTTGGTTTCGCGTAACGTTTTCATATGTTGACCTCCGTGGCGGCGACAGATGTGAGTTAGCCGCCGCTAACTGCCTTAATTATACCCAAGGAAGGTTGATTTGTCAAGTGGGATTTGCAAAATTTTCTAATTTTGTGAGATTGGATATTTTCTTGCGCGGGGTGAGAGAGGGTGTGCGCTTTTTGCACAAAGGCGGGTGAGATATGGGGATCATCGAACTGTTCGGCACAGTGGCTCGGTCGCCAATGACCCGTTGTAGGGAGCAACGCCCTCGTCGCTCCCTACAGGCGCTTGTGCCGATCGAAGTAGGCCGACAAACCCAAATTTGACCCCCTCAGCCGCCGTTTTTCATAAAAACCCCCGCAAAAATCTCCGAAAAACCTCCCCAAATACGGAAAAACCTCTTGATTGTTAGCTTTTTTGGTGGTATAATAAAAGAATAGAAAGAATCGCACACGATCCATGCGGAGGTACATATATGAAGATCACTGAGCTTTTGGCCCGCGACGGGCTTTCCCTCTCCTTTGAGGTGTTCCCCCCCAAGACCGATACCGCCTTTGCGTCGGTGAAGGCCGCCACCGAGGAGATCGCCGATCTCCACCCCGCCTTCGTCAGCGTCACCTACGGCGCGGGGGGCGGTACCAGCCGGTACACTCTGGAGATCGCCAAGACCATCAAACAGGCCCACGGCGTCCCCACCCTCGCCCACCTGACCTGCGTCTCCTCCACCCGCGACACCGTCCGCGCCCGCATCCAAGATATGAAGGCCGCGGGCATCGAGAACGTCATGGCCCTTCGCGGTGATATCCCCGCCGATATGCAGGGGATGGATCGGTCGAACTGGCCCTACCGCTACGCCGTAGACCTTGTCCGTGAACTTAAAGAGTCCGGCGCGGACTTCTGCATCGGCGGCGCCTGCTACCCCGAGGTGCACCCCGAATCTCCCCACCAGAAGGAGGACATCCGCTACCTGAAGGAAAAGGTGGACGCGGGGGTGGAGTTCCTTACCACCCAGATGTTCTTCGACAACAACCTCCTGTACAACTTCCTCTACAAGATCCGCGAGGCGGGGATCACGGTTCCCGTAGTGCCGGGCATCATGCCCATCACGGCGGGGAACCAGGTGGCCCGCGCCATCCAGCTGTCGGGGTCCTTCATGCCCAGACGCTTCGTGTCCCTGGTGGACAAGTTCGGGTCAAACCCCGCCGCCATGAAGCAGGCGGGCATCGCGTATGCCACGGATCAGATCATTGATCTGTACGCCAACGGGGTGAAGAACGTCCACGTGTATACCATGAATAAGCCCGATGTGGCGAGGAAGATTCTGGAGAATCTTTCGGAGATTTTGGGATGAGGGTGACGATCGGAACGAAGTGGTACGATAAGGTACTGACCGTCCTCTTGATCGTGATCTTTTCCCCACTGATCCTCTTTCTGCTTTTGGTGGCCTGTCCCTTCCTCGCCTGTGAATACCGCAGATCGAAAAAGGCCTATGACAAGTCTCCCTACTATGCGGCTTTCAAGAAGAAATTCACCATGGGAATCACGACCGATCCTGTCTACCGCGTCTACAACGGTGCGGCGGCGCGGAATTTGCCCCTTCGGTTCCCCGATCACGTGGATGACAAAATCGACGGACTCTCCTACTTCTTCTACGGGGATACCTTGTATCTGCTTCCCAACTTTGAGCAGATGGGTCTGTCCGAGGACGGCCGCGCCGTGTGGCAGGTCAACTGCAACGGGGAGTGGGTGGACTTTGGCGAGGACTATGCCGCAACGCGGGTACAGGCTATGTATCCGAAGCATACCGTCAAGTTTCTGGTGGAGCGGAGCATGATCACCGTCTGCGACCTCACAGTCACCCCGCCCCCCGCCTGCGTGCTCGTGACCCAAAGCTACGAGACCGCCTTTGAAAGTGAGGATGCCGCCCTGAAGCTGCGCATTCCCCAAAGCTCCGCCGACCTCTACGGCATGATGTGCGCCACCCCCGACCTGTGCGGGGAGTTCGAGCTGACCGAGGATGGGCAGGGCATCCGCTGGCGCATCCGCGAGGATATCCAGATCACGCTGGGTGTGGATCTCCGAGACTGCTATATCGGCGTGGATAAGCTCCTGTTCGGCAAGATTGAAAGCGGGATCACCCACTGGCACCCCACCGTCTACGAGATCTACGGCGAGGTCTGCGAGATCGGCCTGCGGGGGAACGTCCTCGTCCTCAGCCAGAGAGCGGGGAGCGGCGCGGTGCTGTACAGCGGAAAGAAAGGGGACTGTCCCTACAAGCCCGACAAGAAGGTTCTTTTCGGGAAATACTACTACATCGAAGCGAAATAAATCACAGCCAAGAAAGGCACACTATGAATTTCCGTACATTCCTTCAAGATAACCTTGTCATCCTCGACGGCGGCATGGGCACCCTCCTGCAAAAGGCGGGCCTTGCCCCCGGTGAGCTCCCCGAGCGGTGGAACCGCACCCACGCCGAGGAGGTCACCGCCATCCACCGCGCCTACTTCGACGCGGGCTCGAACGTGGTCAACACCAACACCTTCGGGGCGAATATCCTCAAGTTTTCCACAGACGAGCTGGACGACATCATCCGCGCCGCCGTGGAGAACGCCCGCAACGCCGCCGCGCAGTCAGCGGGGGAGCAGGAAAAGTTTGTCGCCCTGGATATCGGTCCTACGGGGAAGCTCCTGAAGCCCCTGGGGGACTTCGACTTTGAGGATGCCGTGACCGTCTTCGCCGAGACGGTGAAGCTGGGCGTGAAGTATGGTGTCGATCTCATCACGATCGAGACCATGAACGACAGCTACGAGACCAAGGCCGCCCTGCTGGCCGCCAAGGAAAACAGCGACCTCCCCGTGCTGGTGTCCTGCGCCTTCGGGGAGGACGGCAAGCTCATGACGGGTGCCTCCCCTGCCGCTATGGTGGCTCTGCTGGAGGGCATGGGTGCCGATGCCATCGGTGTCAACTGTTCCCTGGGCCCCAAGGCTCTGGCCCCCGTGGTCAGAGAGTACCTGCGCCTGGCCTCGATCCCCGTCCTGCTCAAGCCCAACGCGGGACTGCCCACCGTGGTAGACGGCGAGACGGTCTACAACGTCCCTCCCGACGAGTTCGCCCGTGAGGTGGCGTCCCTCATCCACGACGGCGTCCGCGTGGCGGGAGGCTGTTGCGGGACTACCCCCGCTTATATCGCCGCTCTGACCGCCGAGATCAAGTCTATGGGTCTCATCGCCGCCCCCATCATCCCCAAGGGCGATACCGTGGTGTCCTCCTACACCCACGCCGTGACCTTCGGGGAAGATCCCGCCCTCATCGGCGAGCGCATCAACCCCACGGGCAAGAAGCGCTTCAAGCAGGCGCTCCTGGAGCACGATATCGGCTACATCCTCTCGGAGGGCATCCGCCAGGAGGAGGTGGGGGCCGACATCCTGGACGTCAACGTAGGCCTCCCCGAGATCGACGAGCCGGAGCTGCTCACCGAGGCGGTCTGTGAGCTCCAGGCCGTCACCGACCTGCCCTTGCAGATCGACACCTCAAACCCCGTGGCTATGGAAGCCGCCCTCCGCCGCTACAACGGTAAGGCTATGGTGAATTCGGTGAGCGGCAAGGAGGAGTCCCTGCGCACCGTCTTGCCCCTGGTCAAAAAGTACGGCGGCGTGGTGGTGGCCCTCACCCTGGATGAGAGCGGCATCCCCGACACCGCCGAGGGACGGGTGCAGATCGCCCGCCGCATTCTGGAGGCCGCCGAGAGCTACGGCATCGACAAAAAGGACGTCATCTTCGACACCCTGGCCATGACGGTCAGTGCGTCTCCCAATGCCGCCAACGTCACCCTGGAAGCCCTCTCCCGCATCCGCCGCGAGTTGGGCTGTCATACCTCCCTGGGGGTGTCCAACATCTCCTTCGGTCTGCCCGCCAGAGATGCCATCAACGGTACCTTCTTCGCCATGGCTCTTACGAGTGGGCTGTCGGCCGCCATCATGAATCCCCACTCTCCCGACATGATGCGCACTTACCACACCTGGCGTGCTCTGAAGGGCCTGGACGAGAGCTTTACAGGCTACATCCGCTACGCCGAGACTCTCCCCGCCCAGACGGCAGGGCAGGGAACCGCGCCCGCAGGCGGAGCCGCGAAAAAGACCGCAAACGAGGGAAGCACCCCTCTCCAGAAGGCCATCATCAAGGGTCTGAAGGAGCAATCCGCCACTCTTACCGCCGAGCTGCTGGCCGCCACCCCCGCCCTTACCGTGGTCCAGTCTGAGATCATTCCCGCGCTGGATATCGTGGGGCAGGGCTTTGAGAAAAAGACCACCTACCTCCCCCAGCTCCTCATGGCCGCCGAGGCCGCTAAGGCCGCCTTTGAGGTCATCAAGTCCACTATGACTGTCGATCCCTCCGACTCCGCCGAGGGAAAAATGTCTATCGTCCTGGCCACCGTCAAGGGAGACATCCACGATATCGGCAAGAATATCGTGAGGCTCCTTCTGGAGAACTACGGCTACTCCGTCACCGATCTGGGCCGCGATGTCCCCCCCGAGGACGTGGTGGAGGCCGCCGTCAGACTCCATGCCCCCCTGGTGGGTCTCTCTGCTCTCATGACTACCACCGTACCCGCCATGGAGGAGACCATTCGCGCTCTCCGCAAAGATGCTCCTTGGTGTAAGATCGTGGTGGGCGGTGCCGTGCTGACCGCCGACTACGCCCGGGAGATCGGGGCGGATCGGTATGCCGCCGATGCCATGGAGACGGTGCGCTATGCCGAAGAGGTGGCGGGAGCTTCGTAACGGAAATCCTTGCCCCGACCGAGAAACCGTATCCCTGTAGCGGATACGGTTTTTTGGGTTTTCTGCCAAAATATGACGAAAAAGCACGCGGAAGTACCGAAAAAACGAAAGGCGGCAAGACTTTTTTTGCAAAACCCCTTGCAAAAACGAAACAAATTTGCTATAATATAAAGATGACACCGCAATGCGCGGGGTCTGCTTCCCGAAAGGAGCATAGCTATGAATAATTGTCTCATTCGCAACGCCCGTATATACAATTCTTCTGCCCGTGAGTTTTACGACGGCTCCATCCTGATCCTGAAGGGGCGCATTGCCATCCTGTCTCGCGGAGATATCGTGAATCCTCCCGAGGGGGGCTCGGTATACGATGCGGGAGGGCGCATGGTCATTCCCGGCATGGTGGACGTACATACCCATGGCCGTGCGGGTGGGGATTTCATCACCGCTGACGCCGCGCTCCTGATGCGCATGGCAGAGTCCTACCTGGCCGGCGGTGTGACCACCGTGATGCCCACTCTGGCATCCGCTCCCCTCTCTGAGCTGGAGGACGCCATTGACCGGATCAACGAGCTGCGCCGTGAAGCCGCTATTTCCGAGGGAAAGCTGCCCCATGTGGCCGGGACCCATCTGGAAGGGCGTTACCTCAACGTAAAGCGCAGAGGAGCCCATGCCGCCGACCTCCTGGTGAAGCCCGACCCCGCTGAGCTGGATGCTCTGCTCAGCCGCATGGAGGGCTCCCGCCACGTCACCGCCGCCTGGGAGCTGGACGACGGCGGAGACGCCCTCGCCCGTGTCTTGTCTCTGGGCGCAACCGCCGCCCTGGGGCATTCGGATGCCTCGTACCATGCCGCCGTTTCCCTGATCGACAAGGGAGTCACCGCCCTGACCCATACCTTCAACGCCATGCCGCCCCTCCATCATCGGGATGGCGGCGCGGTGGCGGCGGGACTGCTCTCTAAGACCGCCTGTTGCGAAGTCATCTGCGACGGCTTCCATATCGCGCCCCATATGGTGGAGCTGGCTTACCGTCTGATCGGCGACCGCCTGGTGCTGGTTACCGATTCCATGGAAGCTACGGGATGCGCCGACGGCGAGTATTCCATTGCCGGGAACCCGGTCACGGTCAAGGACGGTAAAGCCCGCACCCACGACGGTGCCATCGCGGGAAGTACCCTCTCTATGTGGGAGGCGGTGCAGAATCTGTCCGGGTTCACGGGGGCTTCCTTGGAGGAGGCCGTCTATGCGGCCACTCTGGCACCCGCCCGGGAGATCGGGATGGAGACCGAGATCGGCTCCATTGAGGTCGGCAAGCGCGCAGACCTTCTGGTGCTGGACGACCGGCAGACCATTGGCCGCGTGATGTGCGGCGGTTATTGGTACAACTGATCCATATAGAAAGGAGCGGCCCTTATGGATGCCGTGACGAATACGCGGATGCAGACCCCTGTATCCTCCGCTCCTCCGTCGGGGGGGAGCGCTACCCAACAAGCCGCCGCGATCCGCCGACAGGCGCGGGGCATCCTGAACAGCCGAAGCGGAGGGGGAAGCCACCGCCTGACCTTGGCTCTGTCGGCCGTCCTGATTCTGACGGCGGCCATAGCGCTGTACGCGGCTGTGGCTTGCCTGGCTACGGCGGGTTACGTTCTTTTTGAGAATACCGACAGGGTAGACCTGGCGGCGGACATTCTGCTGTTGCTTCTGTGCCTCGGATTGCTGTTGCCGCTGATGGCTTCCCTGCGAAGGCTGGCAGCCCTCAGAGCTGTACCCGACAGGCAGGAGCCCTGTCCGTATCCTCTACCCGAAGCCACCCTCGCTGAGCTTTTCTATCCCTTTACTTCGCTCCGCGCCTATGGCCGGACCATGGCCGTTGCCTTGGAGGGGCTGGGAATGCTTCTTCTGGGGCTGGGGCTCCCGATCCTGGGGGTGCGCCTGAGCTCCATGGCTCTTTCTGCCACCTCGCTCCCCTCTCCCTTGCAGGGATTGTTGCTTGCCGCCGCAGGAATACTGGGGCTGGGCTGGGGATTTTTGGCTTTTCTTTTGTCGGGAAAGCGATACGGATGGAGCTATTTCGTTTTCCTGCGTGAGGATCTCTCTCTGTCGGATGCGTATCGTCTGTTCGGCAGTCTGAGGCGTCCCCTTCTCCCCGTCCTCTGCCTGCGGCTTAGCCTGCTCGGCTGGGTCGGTCTGTCGATCCTTGGCTTAGGCGTTCCCTGTATCCTGCATACGTTGCCGTATGCCCTCTGTTGCTCGGCCGCATACAGCCGCTCTATTGCCCCGCGAGTCTGAAATTTTCTGAAAGCCCATTCCGATTGTCCTGCGGGATTTCGGTTCATACATACATCCAATGAGGAGGCATTCTCGTGAATATCCACCACAGTAAGGAGGAGCCGCAGAATCATATGATGCGGAGGACTTCTTCGTTTTGGCACCATCGGCGTCTGATTTTGTGGGTGCTCGATGTGATTCTTTTCATGGCGGCATATCTTTTCAACGCCATTCTTCATTCCTTTGCCACGCAAAGCAACATGGAATACTGGTTGGGCCGCTGGCCGAATATCTTGTTTCTGATCGGATTCATTATGCTCGGACGCGTCGTAACCCGCGTATACCGAAACGTCTGGCGGTATCCCAACGTGCGAGCTTACATAACCATGGTGGTCTCGGACATGAGCTCCGGCGGGCTGGCTTACCTGCTGACCTATGCACTGTCCCATATCTGGAATATTGATTGTGTTTACATTAATTTCTGGCATACCTTCTGCGTGCTGGCTCTTTTCGATCTGGGCACCTTGGTCATGCGCTTTGCGTACCAGCTTTTCCATCAGTATCGAAACAAGATCGAGCATCGGCGCGGTATGGGTAAGCATCTGAACCGCATCAACATCGCCATTGTGGGAGCGGGGCAGATCGGCTGTCATTTAGCGGAGGAGCTTCAGAATAATCCGGCGGCCCATTACCGTCCCGTTTGCTTCATCGACTGCAACGAGGCCAAGATCGGTCTGCGGGTGGCAGATCTGAGAGTGTACCCCGAGGATGAGAGCGCGTTGGATGCCTTGATGACCCTGGCCGTCCAGGAGGTGTTCATTGCCATTTCGGATATTTCGGCAGAGGAGACCCAACGCCTGATCAAGTTCTACGGCGATGCAGGCTACAAGGTCAAGATCTACGATCTGAACGCCCGTGACGCAACCGGTACGGAGAAGGGAGCTCCTCCCCGTCCCCTGGTACGAGACTTCCGCGTGGAGGATCTTCTGGGCAGAGAATCCCTGGAAAACAAGATGAATTTCGAGGAGATGAAGCGCTACTATGAGGATCGGGTCATACTGGTTACGGGCGGGGGCGGCTCCATTGGCTCAGAGCTCTGCCGTCAGATCGCCAAGTGTCACCCCAAAAAGCTGGTGATTCTGGATATCTACGAGAATAACGCATACGCCATCCAGCAGGAGCTCATCCGTCAGCACGGAGAAAGCCTGGATCTGGAGGTGGAGATCGCTTCGGTGCGGGATACGGTACGGTTGGAGGCGGTTTTCAAGCATTATCGTCCCCAGATCGTATTCCATGCCGCCGCTCATAAGCACGTTCCGCTCATGGAGCACAGTGCCTGTGAGGCCATCAAGAATAACGTCATGGGCACCTACAATACCGCCAACATGGCGGAGAAGTACCATGCAGAGCGTTTCGTGCTCATCTCCACCGACAAGGCGGTCAATCCCACCAATGTCATGGGTGCCTCCAAGCGGATGTGCGAGATGGTGGTGCTCTGCCGTCACGACAGCAAGACCGAATTTACCGCCGTGCGCTTTGGTAACGTCCTGGGCTCCAACGGATCGGTCATTCCCCTGTTCCAGTCCCAGATCGAGCGGGGCGGCCCCGTGACTATCACGGACAAGCGTATTATCCGCTATTTCATGACCATTCCCGAGGCCAGCCGCCTGGTCATGATGGCAGGCTCCATGGCCAAGGACGGAGAGCTCTTCGTGCTGGATATGGGTAAACAGATGCACATCATTGATCTGGCAGAGAATATGATCCGCATGATGGGCTACGTGCCCTACAAGGACATTGACATCGTGGAGATCGGTCTGCGCCCGGGCGAAAAGCTTTACGAGGAGCTGCTCATTGACCGTGAGCACCTGACCAAGACCTCAAACAGCCTCATTTACATCGAAAACGACACGCCTCCTACCCGCGCTGAGGTGGAGGATAAGCTCCGCATCCTGCGCGATGCGGTCAAGGCCGCCGAAAGCGAGCTGACGTCTCCCTGTATCAAGGAAGCCATGAAACGGGTGGTTCCCACCTTCCGCGATCCCGAGGAGGTCAACTGCAAGGCCGCCGAGACTCGCGAGATGAAGGAGGCCAACGATAGCGTCACGCTTGCCGAAGAGTCGGTGGCTGTCTCCTGAGATAATCCATGGAAAAAGGCATCTTCCGTTGAAACGGAGGATGCCTTTTTGACATGGGGCGGGGGAGATATTCATTCCCACAGCCGTCTGGCAGGCTTATGGGACTTGACCGAGTGCACCATCCCCACCAGTATGTAGGTCGCCAGCAGGGAGGAGCCGCCGCAGGACAGGAAGGGCAGGGTAATGCCCACCACGGGGAGGATAGCCAGACACATGCCCACGTTCTCTAAGGTCTGGGCGATGATGACCGCCGCCACGCCTACCGCGATGAGCATACCGTAGTCGTGGCTGGCCTGGCGGCCGATCCAGAGGATGCGCATGACCAGCACGGCTAAGGTGACGATCACCAAAAGTCCGCCGAGAAAACCGAACTTCTCGCAGACGGTAGCCAGAATGAAGTCGGTGTGGGAGGCGGTCAGCTCCTCGTAGTCGCCGCCGTTCTGCCAGCCCACCCCGAAAAGGCCGCCGTTTTCGATGCATTGCTTGGACAGGAGGGGCTGCCAGCCCTTGTCCTTGGGATCCAGCTCGGGGTTGAAGCCCACCACGATGCGATCTTGCTGGTAGGTGGCCAGAAAATCCCAGAGGAAGGGGAAGGCCACGGCAATGGCGGCACCCACTCCCGCGAAATACCCCCAGTGAAGTCCCGCGCAGAACAGCATGATGAGGACGAGAGCCATGTAGACCAGAGCAACGCCCAAGTCACCCGATACAAGGATCAGCCCCACAATGAGCAGGGCGTGGACACCCAGCAGCAGCAGGGTCTTGAACTTGTTGATGGAGGCCCGCACCGTATGGAGGTGCTTGGCGAAGGTACAGATGAAGGTGATCTTGACGAACTCCGAGGGCTGGATGGCGATGCCCACGATGGGGATGGTGAGCCAGCTTTTGTTATTAGTCTCCATGCCCGCGCCGGTGTCACCCGCTACCAGGGTCAATCCCAGAAGCCCCACCGAGAAGATCAGCATGAAGAGCCACAGACGATCCAGAATGAGGTGATAGTCCAGATTGGCCACGATGAAGGTGAGGATCACACCCAGCACCGTCATGGCAAACTGCATTTTCAGCTTGCTCATGCCGAAGTTGTCCACGGCACCGTAGACCGTGACCAGACTGATGACCGACAGCACCGAGGTGCAGAGCAGGAGCACCCAGTCCACGCGGCGGACGGCGTCGAGGAGGAATAGCTTGATCTTTTCTGCCATGGGGTGCTCCTTTCTTTAAATTTTGCATTTGGGTCGCAGACTGATAAACGGCATTGATACCCACAGATATTGCAAACCCGACAGATGGGCTCTGTCGGGTTTTCTATGAGATTTTATTCCTTGATACCCGTGCCGACACGAACACCGGGGTCAATGGCGATGGGCTCGGGGGATTGTGGGTCGATCACAACGCCCAGGGGCGCGAGGGCCTCATGGCTGTCCAGCGAATCCAGCAGGGTGCGCAGATCTCCCTCGATGATGGGGAAGCCCTGCCGCCCGATGGCCGCCAGAAAGCGGTTGCATTCGGCCTTGGCGGTGAAGGCGGGGTAATGTTGCAGATCATTTTCATGATTGGACAGAACCCAGAGCCGGGTGCGTCCCGCCCGATCCTCCCCAAAGGGGGTGGAGTAGCAGACCGTGGCATCGGCGTTCAGATCGGCGAATTCTTGGGCGGACAGCTTGCCGGCGATAAAGTCCTCTACGGAGATCAAACGGTTTTTGCGTCGAAACATTTTCCCGAACATGACTGCCTCCTTTGTCCTTCCATGAAAGGGTGGGATCAATACTGACGGCCCCAAACGACCAGGTGCTTGGCGGGCTTGCCGCAGCAGACGCAGACGTCGGAGGGCAGCTCGTGCTCGCCGAAGGGGATGCAGCGGGACTTCACGCCGCCGGTCTCGTCCTTGATCTGCTCCTCGCAGGCGGTCTCTCCGCACCACATGGCCTTGATGTAGCCGGGCTTGGTGGCGGCGATCTCCAGGAATTCCTCGTGGTTGTGGGCGATGTGGGTCTTCTCGGCCAGGTTCTTCTCGCAACGGGCCACCAGCTCGCCGTGGACCTGGTCCAGCATAGCCTTGACCTCGTCCTCGATGTTGTCCAGAGACACGAAGCTCTTCTCGCGGGTCACGCGGCTGACCAGCACGCAGGAGTTATTGGCGATATCCCGGGGACCGATCTCCAGACGCACGGGCACGCCCTTCATCTCGTACTGGCTGAACTTCCAGCCGGCGGAGTTGTCGGAATCGTCCAGCTTGACACGGATGCCGGCCGCAGTGAGGCGATCTTTGAGCGCATTTGCGGCCTCCAGGACACCCTCCTTGTGCTGGGCGGCGGGGATGATGACCACCTGGATGGGGGCGATGCGGGGAGGCAGGATCAGACCGTTGTCGTCACCGTGAGCCATGATGATGGCGCCGATCATACGGGTGGACACGCCCCAAGAGGTCTGGTGGGGGTGCTTGACGGTGTTGTCGCGGTCGGTGAAGGTGATGTCGAAGGCCTCGGCAAAGCCGGTGCCGAAGTAGTGGGAGGTGCCGCCCTGGAGTGCCACGCCGTTGTGCATCATGGGCTCGATGGTGTAGGTCTCCACGGCGCCCGCGAACTTCTCCTTCTCGGTCTTCTGACCCGTGATGGCGGGGATGGCCAGGGAGTCGCGGTAGAAGTCCTCGTAGACCTTCAGCATCTGGATGGTCTCGGCGCGGGCCTCGTCCTCGGTGGCGTGCATGGTGTGACCCTCCTGCCAGAGGAACTCCGAGGTGCGGAGGAAGGGACGGGTGGTTTTCTCCCAGCGGACCACGTTGCACCACTGGTTGTACAGCTTGGGCAGGTCGCGGTAGGAGTGGATGATGTCCTTGTAATGCTCACAGAACAGGGTCTCGGAGGTGGGGCGGACGATGAGCCGCTCGGAGAGGGTGTTCTGACCGCCGATGGTGACCACGGCGCACTCGGGAGCGAAGCCCTCCACATGGTCCTTCTCCTTCTGGAGCAGACTCTCGGGGATGAACATGGGCATATAGACGTTCTCATGACCCAGGGCCTTGAAGCGGGCGTCCAGGTCCTTCTGGATATTCTCCCAGATG